>JASEHE010000018.1 GCA_030018915.1 Verrucomicrobiota bacterium | reverse complement strand
AGCCTCTACGTGCGCCCCTCTCCGCACGCTATCCCGCCAGCTTTAGGAACTACTGCTCTTCTCCGCGCCGCGAATGGCGGCGAGCAGTCCGCGCGCGGCCGCCGCGGGATCGGCGGCCGCCGTGACCGCCGACACCACGGCAACCGTCCGCGCGCCGGCCGCCAGGAGATCCGGAATGTGATGCGCCTTGATCCCGCCCATCACCGTGAAGGGGATCGTCAGCCGGCCGGCGATGGCGCGCAGCCCGTCCAGGCCGAGCCACGCGGCCGCCTTCTCCTTGGTTGACGTGGGGAACAGCGGCCCGATATTCACGTAGGAAGCGCCGGCGCATTGGGCCTCCTCGGCCTGGGCCGCCGAGCGCGTGGAGGCGCCGACGATCAAGTCAGGCGCGATCCGGCGGGCCTCGGCAATCGAGAAGTCCTCCTGGCCCAGGTGAACCCCGTCGGCATCGAGGGCCATGGCGACGTCCACGTAGTCGTTGACGATGAGGATGGCGCCGACCGCGGCCGTCAGGGCGCGGACCTCGCGGCCGAAGGCGAGCAGCTCGCGCTTGGAGAGGCTCTTCTCGCGCAGTTGAATCAGGCTGACGCCAGCATCGAGCGCGGCCTTGACGATCGCCGGCGTCGAACGCCCGGCGGAAAACTCGCGGGAGGTCACCACATAGAGCCCCGCCTGGACGAATCGCCGCATCCGTTCATCGTGCCGGACGCTCATGTGGTTCAAGATTCAGCTCCGCCACCGGTCCGAGGCGGGTCGGATAGATCGATCGAGCGACACCGTTTCAGCGTGGCGGCAAAGTTCATTTTCATGATGGGCGGACTTTTGCAATCTTCGCGCGGCGCGAAGATTATCCGAACGCGCTTCGTCTTCCGCCTTTCGTCTTCATCCTTCGAAAACCCGAGTCAAGATTTCCCGGTTTGTTCGCATGTCCGCCAAGAGGAGCGCGCTGAGTTTCTCAAAGACCGGCCCCGGCCTGCCGTTGCCGACCGGTCGGCCGTCGAATTCCCGGATTCGGGTGACGTCCCGCGTGGTGCCCACCAGAATGGCTTCGGCGGCGCGGCGCGCGTCGGCGGGCCGAATGTCCGCGAACCCCACGCGCGCGAGGTCGCCTGCTCGGACAAGTTTCTTCGCCAAGTCCATAACCCGGATCATCGTGGTCCCGCGCAGGACGTTTTCCAGTTTTGGAAAAAGCAGGGCCCGGTTCCGCGTCACGATGCCCATGTTCTCCGTGGGCCCCTCGGCCAGGAACCCGCCGGCTTGCAGGGAAACCACGCAGTCCAGATTCTCCTCGACGGCTTCCTTCTTCATTAGAACGTTCAGCAGGCAGTTGCAGCTTTTGACGCGCGCGAAGAAGGGCGGCTTGGCGGGAATCCGGCTGATGCCCACGCGGGCGCCTTCCGGGTGTTGCTTCATGAAGGGCCCTTCCATCTTCGTGACGACCACGTAGAGATGGGATGCGCGGCACTCGTAGGGGTTCACGCCGAAGCCGCCGGGCCCGCGTGACACGTACAACCGCGCGACGCTCTCGCGACAGTTGCCCGCCCGGATCGCCAGCGCGACGATCGAGCCGATGGCGCGCGTGGACATGGGCAGCCGAATGCCGATCGCGGACGCCGACCGCTCCAGGCGGTTCAGGTGCGCCCACATGTTGTAGATATTGCCCTCGACGCACCTGAGAGCCTCGAACACCCCGTCCCCGCGGTGGACCATGTGGTCGTCAATCGGCGCCATCATGAGCGCGGGATCGGTGACGATCCCGCCGAACACGCTGGAGTACATCGAGAGGTAGTTCGCGTGGAACGGCCGGCGCAGCCGGCCGGCAAGCTTCGCGAACGCGCGAACGGATATTTTTTTCATGGCTCGCGACCCGCCTTCGCCAGGCTACGGCGAGGTCGACAAGGCTTGAAAACCTCCGAACTTGAAACGTGTCTCAGGGGAGGGTTCAGCGCCGCCATCGCGCGCGGCCGGATAGTGAATCGCACCGGCAGAACCGCGATGAAACACCAGATAGACCAGTCTTTGTTCTTCCTGAACCCTGACACCCTGAAACCCCGGACCTTGGCAGTCACCATCACCTCGTCTTCTCCCGTTGCCCGGCCAGCCGCCGGCGGACGCGCGCGTCCTGCTCGCCGGAAGGATACGAGCTGCGGACCAGCGGCCCGGCGACAATCACCGGGAACCCGATCGCAATCCCAGTCCGCCGGATCGCCTCGAATTCCGCCGGTTCCACGTAGCGCCGGACCTGGAGATGCCGCCGGGTCGGCCGCAGATACTGGCCGATGTACAGGATTTCGCACCCGACGGCAAGCGCATCACGCATCAATTCCGCCACCTCGTCCGGCGTCTCGCCGACTCCCAGCATAACGCCGGTCTTCGCGATGAGACCGCGCTCGCCGGCGCGCCGGAGCAGGTCCAGCGATCGGCGGTAGTCCGACGCCGGCCGAACTCGCGGGTAGAGCGAGGCCACGGTCTCCAGGTTGTGCCCGAACACGTCCGGCCGGGCCCGCGCTACTGTCTCAAACGCCGCCGCCGACCCGCCGAAGTCCGGGACCAGCGCCTCCACGACGGCGCCGGGGCAGGCCTCGCGCACAAGACGGATCGTCTCGGCCCAGATTCCGGCGCCGCCGTCCGGCAAGTCGTCCCGTGTTACGGAAGTCAGCACGACGTGGGACAGACGGGCCGCCTGGACCGCGCCGGCCACACGGCGCGGCTCGTCCACGTCGGCTGGCGCCGGGCGGCCCGCCTGCCGAGCGGCGAGCAGGCCGGATCCCACGGCGCAGAAGCGGCACGAACGAGTGCAGCGGTCGCCCAGGATCATAATCGTGGCATGGCCGCGCTCCCAGCACGTCCCGATGTTCGGGCAGAGCGCTTCCTCGCAGACCGTGTGCAGCCCACGGCCATGAACGAGAGCGCGCATGCCGGCAAGACGCGCTCCCTGGCCGATCCGAACCCGCAGCCAGTCCGGCTTGCGGAGGGGCGGGGTTGTCTCCTTCTTCGGCATGTTCCTTCTGCTCCTGGGGGCTCGGGGGTTCAGGGTTGGATCTCGCCGTGCCCAAGAAAGCAAAGCGCGAGCCTCAAGAGACTTGGGAGCAAGGGTTGCCCGGGACGAGCGCTGCGATGAACAAGGGTCGAAATGCGCGCCCCGATTCGCCTCGCGCTCGCAGACTCGCGCGAATGAAGAATCTTCTCCTGCCACGTGAAGGACTTGAGATGAGCAGGCGCTCCGGCGTGAAGATGTTTTGTGTTCTTCTCGCACTCAACTGCTCCTTACAGGGCGCGACACCAGCACAGCGCTCGTCCTCGTGCCCGAACGCGATCGGAGAGGAGGATTCCGCCCGTTCACCACCTGGTCCCGGACGCGCCCGGATCGCGAGGCTCCGTGCTGTCGTATTCAAAGACTTCTGCAAACCGGCGCATGACCTTCTCCTTCGCGTCCGCCATCGTCACGTCCGGGACAAAGCGGTCGAGCGAAGTCACGCCTTTGCCGCGGATGCCGCAGGGAACGATCCCGTTGTAGTGGTCCAGGTTCGCCCGCGCGTTCAGCGCGAAGCCGTGCATGGTGATGTGCCCGGCGATGCGGACGCCGAGCGCCGCGATCTTCTCGTCGCCGATCCAGACGCCCCGGTTCTTCCGGTCGCGGGCGCCGGCCAATCCATAGTCGCCCAGCGCCCGGATGATCACCTCTTCGAGGTTGCCCACGTACCACGCGATCTGGCGCGCCCGGTCGCCCAGGTCGAGGATCGGGTAGGCGACGAGCTGCCCGGGCCCGTGGTAGGTCGCGTCCCCGCCTCGGCTCGCGCGGACGACCTCGATCCCCAAGCGAGCCAGCTCTTCCGGGGACGCCACGACATGGCTTTCCTTCGCATTCCGGCCGAGCGTATAGACGGGCTCGTGCTCCACCAGGAGAAGCGTGTCCGGAATGACGCCGCAGCCGCGCTGTTCCACGAGCCGCTCTTGGAGTTCGAGCACTGGCCGATACGCCCGCCGGCCCAGGTCCACAACATGCAAGACACGACTCATGGCAGCGACGGCGCCAACCCGACTTCGCCCGGAAGCCCCGCCGAAGCGCGCAGGTGGCGCCCCCATTGTTCGGAATGGTCCGATGGCCTGGAGGGTTCCGCTTGTCGGAACCCTTCTCTCTTTGATGCTCACGACATTGGAACCGACATCATAACTCATGGCTCCGATTGTGTCAAAGACGTTGACGGGGCAAGGACCTTCGCGCTAGGATTGGCGCGCATGAACGTGATCCTCGCCGCGATCATCGGGGCCTTCCTGGGGCTCGTTGCGACCGTCGTGATCATCTACCTCATCTCCCGCATCCGCGATCAGCAGAGCCAGATTCGGGCCGCCTCAGCCCGCCAGAAGAGCCTGCAGCAGGAGGCCGAGTCGCTCGAGCAGGGCGTGGAAGCCGAGCGCGCGCGCAAGGGATGGTACCGGCTCCTGTTCATGAGCACCCGCGACATGGTGTTCGTGCACGGCGTCACTGCGGAGGGGCTGCCCGGCGCGATCCTGGACGCCAACGACATGATCTGCTCGGCGCTCGGGCACACGCCGCGACGAATTCCTCAAGATGACTCCCCTGGACATCGAGGCGGCGGAGGGTCCCACAACCCTGTCGGGGTATTATTCCCGCTCGGACCTCGTGCTGCTCTCCGACGACTACGTCCGCAAGCACCAGCAGAAGCTGGCCACGAGCTCGGCGAAGCGGCTGATGGACCAGATCCTGGAGAAGCGGCAGGTGGTCTACGAGCGGGAGTACGTGAGCCGGACGGGGACCCGGATTCCGGTCGAGGTGAGCGCGCAGTGCTTCGAGCTGGCCGGGCAGATGGTGGTCATGTGTGCCGCGCGGGACATCACGGAGCGCCAGCGCGCCGAGCAGGAACTTCGCAACACCGAGCGGCGGTTCGAGGACTTCTTCGCCTACTCTCCCATCGGCATTGCGATCTACGACGCCGACCGCAAGCCCACCACCGTCAACCCCGCGTGCCTGAAGATGCTCGGGATTCCGAACTGGGAGGAGTTCGAGCGGCTCAACCTGTTCGAAAGCCCGCTCGTCCCGGAGCCGGTCCGCAAGAAGCTCCTGGCGGGGGAGACCGTGCGCTTCGAGCTGGCGCTGGATTTCAAGGACGTGCTGAGCCGCGCGCTCTTTGTCACGACGCGGTCGGGCGACGCGTTCCTCGACGTGCCGGTGAACAACATGAGCATGGACTCGCGGTTCCGGCCGCAGGGCTACTTTGCCCAGTTCCTCGACATCACCGAGCAGCGCCGGGCCGAGGCCGGGCTGCGCGCGAGCGAGCAGCATCTGCGCCAGGCGGAGAAGATGGAGGCGATCGGCTCGATGGCCGGCGGCATCGCCCACGACTTCAACAACATCCTCACGCCCATCATCGGCTACGCCAACATGCTGATCTGCGGCTTCGAGCCCACGGACACGCGGCACAACTACGCGGCCGGGATCGACAAGGCCGCCAAGCGGGCCAAGAGCCTGGTGGCCCAGATCCTGACCTTCAGCCGGCGGAGCGACGAGAAGGAAGAGGCGCAGGCCCTCGCCATCCACCTCATCCCCATCGTCAAGGAGGTGCTCCAGCTCCAGCGCCAGTCGCTCCCGCCCGAGGTCGAGATCAACCGCGCGATCAAGACGGAGCGGGACGTCGTGGTCGCCAATCCGACCCAGATGCACGAGCTGTTCATGAACCTCTGCGCGAACGCCGGGTACGCCATGCGGGCCACGAAAGGCGGCGCCCTGGACGTTCGCGTGACGGACTTCGTCCTGGAGCCGCGCGCCCGGAGCCAGTACCCGGACCTGGAGCCCGGCCGCTACCTGCGGGTGTCCGTCCGCGACACGGGCACGGGCATGGACAAGGCGACGATCGGCCGGATCTTCGAGCCGTTCTTCACCACCAAGCCCAAGGGCGAGGGCACGGGCATGGGTCTGGCCATGGTGCACGGCATCCTCAAGCGCAGCAAGGGCGCCATCACCGTCGAGAGCGAGCCCGGCAAGGGCAGCACCTTCCACGCGATCCTCCCGCTCGTCGAGGCCGAGGCCACGGTGGAAAGGGAAGCGGATACCGACGAGCCCCTGCCGGGCGGAAACGAGAGGATCCTGATCGTGGACGACGACGCCGACAGCCTGGAACTGGAGAAGGAGATGCTGCAATCGCTCGGCTACCAGGTCCTCGCGTTCGCGAGCAGCGAGGAGGCGCTCCGGCAGATCCGCGAGAACCCGGGCCTGGCGGACCTCGTGCTCTCCGACCTGGCCATGCCCCGCCTCTCCGGGCTCCAGCTCACCCACGAGATCCTGGCCGCCCGCCCCGACCTGCCGGTCCTGATCTGCGCCGGCATCTCCAGCCCGAGCGCCGAGGAAGACTCCCGCCGCGTCGGCGCCCGGGCGTTCATGCGCAAGCCGCCGGACATCCGGCAGATCGCGACCGTGATCCGGCGCGAGCTGGACAGAAGCCGGCAGGCCGCCGGCCAGCCGGCCGCCTAGCTTTTCGGCTTGCAGTCCGGCTCGCGCGGGAATAGTATCTACCAAAACGGGGCGCTTTGTGCCGCTCATGGCCAACTTCTTCGCGGGAAGAGAAGGATTCTAACAGAAGGCCGCAGAGGGCGCAGAGCGGGACGCATCGGCGCGTTGCGCGCCGGCAAACTCTGCGTTCTTTGCTGCGATCTTCTGTTAGGAATCTTTGGTTGCGGGCATAGCCCGCGCTGAGAGGACGCTGCCATGGCGGACACAGGAAGACCCTTGGACGGATTGAACCTGCTCCTCGTTGACGACGACCAGGATTGCCGGGAATTCGTCGCCCTCACCCTGGAGGACGCGGGCGCCAAGGTCACCCAGGTATCCGACGCCGAGACCGCCGTCGAGACGCTGAAGTCCAGGCAATTCGACCTGGTCATCACCGACAAAAACCTGCCGAACATGGATGGGATCGGCCTGACCCGCCACATCCGGGAGAAGCACGGAGACCTGCCCATCATCCTGATCACCGGGTTCGGCAGCATCGGTTCGGCCGTGGACGCCCTGAAGTACGGCGCCCAGGACTACCTGACGAAGCCGCTGGACGACACGGATCTGCTCATCCGTACGGTGCGCCGCTCCGCGGATCACCACCGGCTCGCGATCGAAAACCGGGCGCTGCGACTGCGGCAGGCCCAGCGCATGGAGTCGGTCGGCGTGCTCGCCGGAGGCGTGGCGCACGACCTGAACAACATCCTGCAGCCCGTCGTGGCCCTGCCTGCGGCCATCCATCAGCGAGCAGATCGACGTCGTCTGCGCCGCGCTCGCCAAGGCCGTGCCGGACTGCGAGCGCCTGGCGCAGGACATCGGCTCGGCCAGGGAAAAACTCCACATCGTGGAGCAGTCCGGGCGGCAGGCCGCCGGCATCGTGAAGGATCTGCTCACCATGAGCGATCCCGGCATGTACGAGAAGAAGACCGTGGACCTGAACCGGACGGTCCAGTCCGTCCTGGCAGCGCCCGACATCGCCGAGATGATCCGGCAGCGCCCGGACCTGCGGGTCGAGACGGCCCTCCTGCCGTCGCCCGCCTGGATCTCCGGCTCGGAGCCGCACCTGGCCCGCGCCCTGGTCAACCTGCTCTGCAACGCCATCCACGCCATGGATGCGCGGAAGAACCGGGACGCCTCCACGGAGATGCGCCTGACGCTGCGAACCTCGGCGGCCAAGGTGGACCAGCCGATCGTCGGCTATGAAGTGATCCAGCCCGGGGCGTACGTCGTGCTGGAGGTGACGGACACGGGCACGGGCATCGAGCCGCCGGTGATGGAGAAGATATTCGACCCCTTCTTCACCACCCGGTCCCGGGGCGCCCAACACGGCATCGGGCTGGGGCTGCCCATCGTGCGCCGGGTGGTCAAGGACCACGGCGGCTTTGTGGACGTCCGGAGCACGGTCAACCAAGGCGCCACGTTCCGGCTCTACCTGGCCGCAGCCGGCGCGCCGGCCGTCGCCGACCGGCCCAGAACCGCCGTCCACGGCGAGACGCACATCCTCGCGGTTGACGACGAAGCCGGGGCGCGGCACGTGGCTGAGTTCCTGCTGCAGAGGCTGGGATTCAAGGTCACCCCGGCCAAAAACGGGCACGAAGCCCTGAAGTTCTTCGAGGACGCCAAGGCCCAGGGCGTCGAGAAGCCATGCGACGTCATGATGCTGGACATGGTCATGGAGGAAGGCTTCGACGGGCTGACCACATTCGAGCACATCGTCAAGCTGTACCCGGCGCAGAAGGTCATCGTGGCCAGCGGCTACGCGCCAAATGGCCGGGCCAAGGTCATCCTGGACCGCGGCGCCGGCTGGCTTGAGAAACCCTGCGGCATCCCGGAACTCTCCGCCGCCATCCGGAAACAGCTCGACAAGAACTGAGCCCGGCCGCAGCCCCGCGATCAGGCCCGCCCCAGCCTCTCCCCGGAACGCAAGCCTGGAGATTCGCCCCCTGAACCGGCACCGGCTCAACCGATGCTTGCGTGGAGATCAGCCGTGTGCTATTCAATTATTCAGCATGATCGCGATCGAAGATATTGCCGAACCGGAATGGGCCGACTGGTATCAACTCTCGCCCCGGGAGCGCTGGAACGAGAGCCAGAAGCTCTGGGACCGATTCATCGAACTCGGAGGGACGCTTGATCCGGAACCCGATACACAGAGTCCTTTCTACGATCCGCAGGCGCCAGGTCCGCTGCCTGCTGCTGGGCGGACAAGCCTGCATCGTCTACGGCGCGGCTGAGTTCAGCCGGGACACCGACCTCGCCGTTATGCCTGACCAGGAAACTTTTGACCGGTTCAATGCCGCCCTTCGTGACCTGAAGGCGGAGTGCGTTGCCGTTCCTCCCTTCCGCAGGAAATTCCTCGAGCGCGGACATGCCATTCACTTCCGCTGCGCGGGCGAAGACGTTCAGGGCATGCGTATCGACATCCTCTCCCACATGCGAGGCGTGGACCCATTCCCGGCGCTCTGGGCGCGCCGTCACTCGCTCACACTGGACGATGGGGAATCCATCGACGTGATGGCTCTTCCCGACCTCGTGCAGGCCAAGAAGACCCAGCGCGACAAGGACTGGCCGATGCTCCGGCGGTTGCTGGAGGCCGACTACTTCGCCTATGGCCAAAACCCCCGGAGAGAAAGCGCGCTCTTCTGGCTGAGGGAGCTTCGGACGGTATCCTTGCTGCGCGAGGTGGCCCAACGATATCCAGCCGAACTCCGCGAGACAATCGCCCGCCGTCCGCTTCTCTCATCACTTGACCAACCCGACAATTCGCTGATCGAAAAGGCGCTGGAGCAAGAGGCGACGGCGGAACGCGAGGCTGACCGGCTGTACTGGCTGCCGCTCAAGAAGGAACTCGAACAACTGCGCCACAGCCAGGGCCGCTGAGGGAGACACCGACGCCATGACCAAGAAGACTCTCATCACCGACGATTTCCTGCTGGAAACCCGGGCAGCCCGGCGGCTCTACCACGAGTTCGCCGAGGACATGCCCATCCTCGACTACCACTGCCACCTGCCGGCCGAGGAGATCGCCGTCAACAAGCGCTGGGACAACCTCGCCCAGATATGGCTCGGCGGCGACCACTACAAGTGGAGGGCCATGCGCTCCAACGGCGTCGCCGAGCACTTCGTCACCGGCAACGCCTCCGACTGGGAGAAGTTCCAGAAGTGGGCCGAAACCATGCCCGTCCTGCTCCGCAACCCGCTCTGCCACTGGAGCCACCTGGAGCTGAAGCGCTACTTCGGCGTCTCCGCTCTGCTCGGCCCCGACACGGCCAAGGCCGTCTGGGACGCCTGTAACCGCAAGATCCGCCAGCCCGGCTTCTCCGCCCGCGGCCTCATGGAGCGGTCCAACGTGGTCCTCGTCTGCACCACCGACGACCCGGTCGACGACCTGGAACACCACCAGGCCCTCGCGGAGGACAAGTCCTTCAAGATCCGGGTCCTGCCCGCCTGGCGGCCGGATGCCGGCATGGCCGTGGAATCGCCCGCCGCGTTCAACGGCTGGCTCGATCGCCTGGCCGCCGCAGCCGGAACGGACATCCGTGACTTCCCCTCCTGCCTCGGCGCCCTCCGCAAACGCCATGCCTTCTTCCACGAGATGGGCTGCCGTCTCTCCGACCACGGGCTGGAGACCGCCTACGCCGAAGACTACACGGACCGGGAAATCCGGGCGATCTTCCGCAAGGTTCGCGGCGGGAAATCTCCGGGCCCGGACGAGATTCTGAAGTTCAAGTCGGCCATGCTCTTTGAATTCGCCGTTATGGATTACGAGAGGGACTGGACCCAGCAATATCACTTCGGCGCGCTGCGGAACAACAATACGCGGATGCTGAAGGTCGCCGGTCCCAACACGGGCTTCGACTCGATCGGCGACTTCGCCCTGGCGCTGCCGCTCGCGCGGTTTCTCGATCGGCTGGACCGGGCCAACCGGCTTGCCCGCACGATCTTGTACGGCATCAATCCGGCCGACAACGCGGTCCTGGCCGCCATGCTCGGCAACTTCCAGGACGGGATCACCCCGGGCAAGATGCAGCTCGGCAGCGCCTGGTGGTTCCTGGATCAGAAGCGCGGCATGGAGGAACAGATCGAGACGCTCTCGCAAATGGGCCTGCTGAGTCGATTCGTCGGCATGCTGACCGACAGCCGTTCGTTCCTGTCCTACACGCGGCACGAGTACTTCCGCCGGATTCTCTGCAACATCCTCGGCAACGACATGGCCAGGGGCATGGTTCCCGGCGACATGCAGTTGATCGGCGGCATGGTTCAGGACATCTGCTACAACAACGCGGTGAAGTATTTTGGGTTTGGTGTCTGATGGCCTCATCGCAACAGAGGGCGCACCGGCGTTGCCCCTTTGTCGCGAGCTTTGTCTGCCTCGCCGTAGCCTGGCGAAGGCGGGTCGCGAGCTTTGTCGATGCCCGTGAGCGGGCGCATGTTCGGGCCGCTGCTGCGGCAGCCGCAGCCTGAACGAGCTGCGGGCCTCGCGCCTCGTCCGGTTGCTGTATCGGCTCTCAACGACAGGGTCGACAAGGCTTGCGACAAGGATTAGGATGGCCCGAAAACCCGTCTTCGCATGGAATTCTTCCCCGCCATCTACGAACACGCGGCTTTTGCGTTAAGGTTCTTCTCTTCGTGAAAAGAAGCCTCCGCATGAAACTGGAACCGTACTCGATGGGAATCGGCGACCGATTCGCCCGCCAGGGCAAGGCGCAACTCCAGGCCTTTGTCATGGCCCGCGAGGAGGGCGTCGAGGTGACGCCCTCCTGGAACAAATCCAACCGCGAACACACAATCATCCGCTCCTCGCCAGCCGACGTCCGGCAGGAAGCCGACGCAGCCGTTCAGGCATTGAAGTGGCGAGGCGCCTATCGCGTGGACGCCGACCACATCAGCCTCAAGACCGTGGATGCGTTCATTGCGGCCAGCGATTTCTTCACTCTCGACGTGGCCGATTTCACCGGCCGGGGCGCGAATCCGGATGCCATTGCCGCGTTTGTCGGCCGGCATGCCGCGCTGGCCGGCCCCATCCGCGTGCCTGGCTTGGCCGCGCCGGTTCAGGTCGGCCGCGAACAGGTCCGGGCCATCGCCGCCAAGCACCTGCTTGCCGTCCAGGAAGCCGGCAAGATATACCGCCACATCGAGTCCCGGAAAGGCCCCGACCGTTTCGTCACCGAAGTGTCGCTGGACGAGACCGACCGGCCCCAGACGCCGGTGGAAATGCTCTTCATACTGGCCGCGATCGCCGACGAAGAAATTCCTGTCCAGACCATTGCGCCGAAATTCACCGGCCGGTTCAACAAGGGCGTGGACTACGTGGGCGACGCGGCTCAATTCGCCCGGGAGTTTGAGGACGACCTGCGCGTGATCGCTTTTGCCGTAAAAGAATTCGGTCTGCCTGCCGGCCTGAAGCTCAGCGTGCACTCCGGCAGCGACAAGTTCTCGCTCTACGAGCCCATCCGCAAGGCGATCCGCAAGCACAAGGCCGGCCTGCACCTCAAGACGGCGGGCACGACGTGGCTGGAGGAACTCATCGGCCTGGCCGAGGCGGGCGGCGACGGCCTGCAGCTCGCCAAGGAAATCTACCGCAGCGCGCACGGCCGGTTCGACGAGCTGTGCGGCCCCTATGCCGCAGTCATTGACATCAACCGCAGGAAGCTGCCGGCGCCGGCCGAGGTGAATCGCTGGACCGGCGCCCGATACGTCAAAGCCCTGCGCCACGATCCGTCATGCAAGGAGTTCAACCCGAACTTCCGGCAGTTGCTGCACGTGGGCTACAAGGTGGCCGCCGAGCTGGGGCCGCGCTACCTCCAGGCGCTCGATGCCAGTGCTGAGGTTATCGGCCGAAACGTCACGGAGAACGTCTACTCACGACACCTGCGCATGGTCTTTGGTTGACATCTCTACGGGTAATGCAGTATTCTTGACCGTATGAAGACAACCATAGATATTGCTGACGTCCTCATGAAGCGATGTAAACGTGTTGCAGCAGAGCAACATGTGAATCTCAGGAGCCTTGTTGAGGAGGGGCTCGAGCATTCCCTTGCCGTACGAGAGCGACGCAAGGCATTCAAGCTCCGGCCCATCAAGTTCGGCGGCGGCGGCTTTCAGCCAGGCATGGACGAGGGGACTTGGGATTGCATACGCGATGAGGCTTACCGGGGGCGCGGCACATGATTGCCGTGGACACGAACATCCTGGTCGCTTTCCAGCGGCGCGAATACGCGCACCACGAGCAGGCGGTCCTCGCCTTGACAGAACTCGCGGAAGGCACGGCCCCCTGGGCGATCCCGTGGCCCTGCGTCCACGAATTCCTGGCCATTGTGACCAATGCCCGCATCTTCAAACAACCGACGTCTGTCCAGGGTGCGGTCGAGACTGTTGACGCCTGGCTGGAGTCCCCGGTGCTCCGCGTACTGGGAGAAGGACCGGGCTACTGGGCCACGCTCCGGGATCAGGTGCTGCAGGGACAGATCGGCGGGCCGCGTGTTCACGATGCCCGCGTCGCCGCCATTTGCCTCGAAAATGGCGCGCGGGAACTCTGGGCAGCGGACCGCGACTTCAGCCGGTTCCCGAAACTCCGCTGCCGGAATCCGCTCGTTCCGCCGACTCAGAAGCGGTAGGTCGCTTCCAGGCAGATCAGATCCTCAGCGCGCGAGGGCGGGGACGGAGACCACGATCATCGCCACGAGGATGCCGATCGCCATGCCCACGAGCACTTCCAGGCGGGTGTGACCCAGCAGTTCCTTGAGCTTGACCTCGGACAGGCGGTGCGCCTCGAAGAGCTCGTCCATGATCTCGTTGAGGAGTCGCGCCTGCCGGCCCGCCGCGTTGCGCACCGTCGAGGCGTCGAACATCGTGACAATGGCGAACGCCAGCGCCACGACGAAAATGGGCGCGCCGAAGCCCATGTCCAGTCCTACCGCCGTCGCCAGCCCGCTGGTCATCGCCGAGTGCGCGCTCGGCATGCCGCCAGTGCTGACCAAGTAGCTGAAGTCGAACCGCCGGGTGTGAGTGAACCCGCAGATCATCTTGACGCACTGCGCCGTCAACCATGCGCACAGGGGCGCCCAGAAGCAGACTGACCGGAACAAATCGAGCAGCGAGTTCCGCATATTCGGTTGCCTGAGAGGTCGTCGCGAGCTCATGCCCGCAACCCAATCCCTGTTCACTTCCCGAGTTTCCAGTTCCCAGTTTCAACTCGTCTCGGCGCAGTCCCGGCCACGGCGCGGGCGTTAATACGCGTTTTCCCGGGCAAAGACGGTCTTGAGCATGATCTTGAAATCGAAGGCCAGCGACCAGTTCTCCAGGTAGTAGAGGTCGTATTTGACCCGCTCCTCGATGCTCGTGTTCCCGCGCAGGCCTTTGACCTGCGCCCAGCCGGTCAGCCCGGGCTTCGACACGTGCCGCCACATGTAGCGGCCGATGTCCGTCTTGAATCGCTCGACGAAATGCGGACGCTCCGGCCGCGGCCCCACGATGCTCATGTCGCCGCGCAGCACGTTCCAGAGCTGGGGCAACTCGTCCAGATTATGCCGCCGCAGGAACGCGCCGATCGGTGTCCGGCGCGGATCGTCTTCTTCGGTCCATACCGGCCCGGTCCGAGCCTCGGCATCCGCCCGCATCGTGCGCAGCTTGTACAGCGTGAACACACGTCCGCCTTCCCCGCAGCGCTCCTGGCTGTAGAACACCGGTCCAGGCGAGCAGCGCTTGATCAGGATCGCCGCCGCGGCGATCGCCGGCGCGGCTGCCACCAGTCCGAACGCCGCCACAACGATGTCCTCGATCCGCTTCGCCAACCGGCCCCAAAACCGGTCCAGCGGCCACCGGCTGACACCGAGCAGCGGAATGTCGTCAATCGAAAAAACGTCCATGCTGCCGGTCAACACGCTGAACAGGTCCGGCACCAAGTTGAACCTGATGAGGTTCTGCTCGCAGAACAGAATGATTTCGATGATGCGGTGGTGGCCCAGCGAGGAGTTGGTCAGAATCAATTGGTCCACCTGCGGCAGGGTCCCGACGAGCGACGCCAGTTCCTCCACCTTGCCGAGGACCCGGTCGCCGGGAACCGACGGGTGCGGCTCGGCGAGGTCGGTCCGCAGGAGCCCGACCACCTCGGTGCGGAGTTTGGGATCGCGGCTGAAGCCGCGAAGAAGGCGGCCGGCCACCTCGTCCGCGCCCAGGATCAGCACCCGATTGACTGCCCGGCCGTGGCGGGCATAGTGCAGCTCGATCCGGAAGAGGACGTAGCGCTCCAGCGCCACGAGAACGATGACGGCGGCGAAAGCGATTGCCAGCACGACGGTCGAGAACTCGGCATAGACCTTTCTCACCGCGAATGCCAGGAGCGTGGTGGCCACTATGCCGAGGCCGCACGCCCGGACAATGCGTGGAATCTTGTTCTCGAACCGTCCAAGCTGGGGCCGAACGTAGAGGTCGAGGCGGCGAAACACCCAAAAGAACAGGAAGGCCGCCGCCATGGCGCCTTTGGAATACTTGGCGTACAGGTCAGGGTCGCGCCCGAACAGCACGGTGACCCACCCGCTGTCGAAGCGGACCCAGGTGGCCAGCAGGAACCCGCCCCAGACCGCCAAGGCATCCGCGATGACGGCCGCCGCGCTGCCGAGGACGTCCTGCGTGTCTTTCTTCCGCATCATGGGGGCGATACTACCAGTATCCGCCAACGTGGCAAGCGGCAAAGCGGCCGCGAAAATACGCTTGTGTTCAACGCGGGCCGCGAAGATAATCGTGCCCGCCCATGAGTTCAGCGATGACACAGCGAATCGTCCGCGCGGGCGCCTGCCTCGGGCTGGCGGCCTTCGCCCTCCTGCCCTCTGCCCGCGCCGCATCGCGTCCCGCGCTTGCCCCGCCAGCGTACTATGCCCAGACCGCCAAACGTCTCGCCGCCGTCCTGCCCCGCGAGCATCTCATCCGCCAGCCCATGGACGACACGGTGTCTCGCCGGGCCTGGACCAACTACCTGGCCGGCCTCGACTACAACCGGATGTTTTTCCTGGAATCCGACATCGCGGATTTCCGCCAAGACCTGACCGATCTCGACAACCAGCTCCAGGCCGGCGATCTCTCGTTCGGCTACAAGGTCTTCGACGTCTATACCCAGCGCGTCAGCAATCGGTGCTACTATGTCCGGCAACTGCTCGAGCAGCGGCTCGATTTCACCGTCAAGGAGTCTTTCCAATGGAAGCGCGACGAGGCGCCCTGGCCCGCCGACGAGATGGAATGGAACGACCTCTGGCGGCGCAAGATCAAGAACGACCATCTGCGCCTGACGATCGCCCGGGAACTGGCCAAGACGTCGGCTACCAATTCCCCACCCGCGCCGGCTAAGCCGGAGGACGACGCCGACGCCTGGAACGAAGCCCTGGCGCTTACTCCGGATCAATTGATCCTCAAGCAGCACCAGCAGTTCCGCATCTCCCTGGACGACGCCGACGCCGAATTAGTCCTCCAACGATACCTCTCCGCCTTCGCACAGGCCTATGATCCCCACTCCGACTACCTCTCGCCGACCACGGCTGAGGACTTCGACATCGAGATGAAGCTCTCGCTGGTCGGCATCGGCGCGCTGCTCCGGCCCGAGGACGGGGCTGCGCGGATCGCGCGTGTCATTCCGGGCGGCCCGGCGGCCGGCGACAAGCGGGACATCCGGCTCCGTGCAGGCGACAAGATCATCGCCGTGGGCCAGGATGACAGCCCGCCGGTGGACGTGCTGCACAAGCCGCTCTACAAGACCGTGCGACTTATCCGCGGCCGCAAAGGCACCAGGGTCGTTCTTGTCGTGATCCCGGCGTCCGACCCGACCAGGCGCAAGGTCGTGGACCTGATCCGCGACGAGGTGAAGCTCGAAGAGCAGGCAGCAAAGCTGAAAATCGCCCCTGTCAAGACTGCGGACGGTAAGCCACTCAGGCTCGGCGTCGTCACGGTCCCGGCCTTTTATGCCAACATGTCGGTCCGCTCGGAGGATGATCCGGACTACCGCAGCGCCACGCGCGACGTCTGCCTGCTTCTGGAGGAAGCCAGGTCCAACGGAGTGAACGGCATCCTGGTTGACCTGCGCGGAAACGGGGGCGGCGCCCTGCCCGAAGCGGTGGCCATGACCGGTCTGTTCATCGAGAGCGGCCCCGTCGTGCTCGTCCGTGAGCGATCCGGCGTCAAGACCGTGAGCGACAGGATTTCCGACCTGGCCTACGATGGTCCGCTGTTCGTGCTGGTCAATCGGGCCAGCGCATCGGCCTCGGAAATCTTTGCCGCCGCGCTTCAGGACTATGGGCGGGCCGTGATTGTCGGAGATTCCAGAACACACGGCAAGGGCACCGTTCAGAGCGTGATCCCGCTGGGCTTCGATCCCAGGCTCGGAAAGATCAAGATCACCTCCTGGGTCTACTACCGGCTTTCCGGCGTCACCACGCAGGTCCGTGGCGTGGCGTCGGATATCGTCATCCCATCCCCCTTTGAATACATGGACGATATCGGCGAGGGTGAATTGCCGAATGCTCTCAAGGAGGAGTGGGCGCCGATCGCTCCGGCCCGTTACACCGCGCTCGCGGACCTGAAGCCGGCCGTAACGCGAGCCCGCGAGACCCTCCGAAACGACGAAACGGCGAACCCACGCCTCGCCTCCTACATGAAACTGCTCCAGAAGATTCGCGAGATGAACGACATCAAGGAGTGGCCCCTGAACATCGAGGAGCGGCGAACCCTCGCAAAGATGGAAAACGAGCTGGCCGAACTGCGGGAGAAAATGGCGCCGGACGACGAGGACGAACCCGGGCAACCAGGCCGCTCTGACGCCACGGACATTGTCCTTGATGAGAGCCTCCGCCTCATGGCAGAGTTCGTCGCCATGCAGCAGCGGCCTCCGGCGGCGGCCGGCCCGGTCCGGCCGGCCGAGAAATCCGGCGGCCTGCTGGACGCCCTGAAACGCCTGCTGGGAATCTGAAATGAACATTGCCTTCTGGAAAATGCACGGCGCTGGCAACGACTTCGTTCTCGTGGACGACCGCGTCCGGACTTTCCCCGCCTCGGACACGGCCTGGCTCGCGAATATCTGCGCGCGACGAACCGGCGTCGGCTGCGACGGGATCGTGCTGATCCAGCCGTCCGAAACGGCCGACTTCAAGATGCGGTTCTTCAACCCAGACGGCGGCGAGGCGGAAATGTGCGGGAACGCGGCGCGGTGCGCGGCCCGGCTCGCGCGCGAAATCGGCGCCGCGCCGAACCGGATGAGCATCCAGACCGTTGCCGGCGTCGTCCGCGCCGAGATGGCCGGCCACGACGTCCGCCTCCGGATGACCGATCCCGTGGACTGGCGGCTCGACCGGACGCTCGACGTCAAGGGCCGCAAGCTCGCCTACAGCTTCGTCAACACCGGCGTGCCGCATGTGATCGTCGAAACGGACGATCTCGCGGGCTGCGACGCGCTGGCGCTCGGCGCTGCCATCCGCTACCACCCCGAATTCAAGCCGGCTGGGACCAACGCGAACTTTATCGCGATCACCGGCCCGGACGCCTTGAGCATCCGGACCTGCGAGCGGGGCGTGGAAGCCGAGACCCTCGCGTGCGGAACCGGCATCGTGGCCGCCGCCATCACGGCCGCCCGGCGCGGCCGCGTGAAGCCGCCAGTCCGCGTCGCCGCCGCCTCCGGCGACGCGTTGATCGTGGATTTCAAGCTGACCGCTTCGTCCGCCGCGGACGTCACATTGTTCGGCCCGGCTGTTCACGTGTTCCAGGGCGCGCTCCAGTACCAGCCCGATCAAAGGCGCGGAGGCTTTTCCGGCCATGTCGCATGAAGATCGCCACGTTCAACGCCAATTCCGCGCGCTCGAGACTGGCCGCCATCCTCCGGTGGCTCCGGACCAACAAACCTGACGTCCTCTGCCTCCAGGAAACGAAAGTGATGGACGCCGACTTCCCCGTGCTCCCGTTCACGGAGGCCGGCTACACCGTGGTATTTAGGGGCGAGAAGTCCTACAACGGCGTGGCCACGCTCTCGCTGAAGAATCCCGCGGAAGTCTCCTTCGGCCTGGACGGCGGCAAATCGGCGGACGAAACTCGCCTCGTCCGCGTGAAGATCGGCTCGGTCCACGTCGTCAACACGTACATCCCCCAGGGCCGCGAGATTGACAACCCGATGTATTCCTACAAACTCGATTGGTTCAAACGGCTGAAGGCCTATTTCGACCGGCACTTCACGCCCCGGCAGACCGTCGTCTGGCTCGGCGACATGAACGTAGCCCCCGAGTCAATAGACGTGCACAACCCGCAAGACCAGACCGATCACGTCTGTTACCACGAAGCGGTCCGCAAGGCCTTTGCCGACACGCGTGACTGGGGCTTTACGGACGTGTTTCGCAAACATCACCCCGAACCGGGCCAGTACAGCTTCTTCGACTACCGCGCGATCCACGCGATCGAGAAGAAAATGGGCTGGCGCGTGGACCACATCCTCGCCACCACGCCGCTGGCCAGGAAATGCTCGGACGCCTGGATCGACATCCAGCCCCGGCTCGAACCCAAACCGTCCGATCACACCTTCGTGGTCGCGGAGTTCGAGATGTGAGCTTGGACGGCACGCGTCCAAAGCCGCGAAACTCGTTGGTGTTCTCGAACGGGCCGACGTGGCGTGGCGTGTGATCGGCGGCATAGCCGTCAACAACTGGGCGGAGCAGCACAACCTATCATGCCGAGACACCGCGTGAGTTCACCTCTGATGGCGGTGTTTCCGCCAAATCGCCCACAGAAAGATCGAATTCGCGCTTTCCAAAACGCGCATGGTTCTGGTATCACAGCGGCGTCTTGAATCGAAATCCGGCAAACAGGATGTCAAACAAGGAGGTCGGTATGAAGATGGCGACGTGGATGGCGTTGATGACGGCCGCGCTGGCGCTAGGGGCATTCTGCGGCTGCGAAATCGGAGACGACGACGATTCCCCAGCCCCAACACCGGCAACGAACGCGCCGGCGGCGGCCAAGACCTTTGTTAACGCGACCATCACGCTCGGCGCCGCCTCCGAGTACGATAGCGGCGTTCTGACTGCGCCCGGCAACGGCGCCATGGAGGCCGATGTGAAGGTCACAACCGCCGGATTCAATCTGAAAGCCCGGTTCGTCAAGATCGCCGACGCGTCCGTGCACGACGAAACGACCGGCAGCGACTTCTCGATCTCGGCTGCCACCCTGACGAACGAGACTTGGCGGCTCATGATCCGCAACAACAATGCTGTCTCCGTTTCCGCGGAAGTCACGGCGGAGTACAACCCGTAACTACTGGCCGTTCGGCTCCGCGAAGACGTTCGTGAGCGCCTTGTAGGCGGCAGCCAGGCTGTTCTTCAGCGGCTGTTCTTGATTCTTGCGCATCCGGAGCTGGTTCAGCAGGTTCTCGCGCTCGGCCCCGGTCGTCTTGTCCATTTCCGCGACCATGGCGCTGCTCTGGGAGACGAAATCGTCGTATCCCTGCTTGGCCGCTTTGAATTTATCGAGCGCGGCCTGCTGGGCGGCGTTGATCTCGCCGCCCGACAGGGCATTGAGATCAACCCGGGGAATGGGATAGCGGCCCCCGGCCAGTTCCTCCCCGCCGTTCCCGCCGGCCGTTTCTTCATACACGAGTTCGAGCGTCTTCATTTTGGCCTGGGCCACCTGCGCTTCTTCGCCGTCCTTGAGAAAGATGAACTTCCTCTTGTCGTAACCCTTGAATACGGCGACCACTTCCTTCTGGGCATCCGCAGTCACATAGCTGGCCTTCCGCGGATTTGCCAGCACGAGCTTGACCACGCGGCGGGGGTGCTCCTTCACGAAGCGGCCCTTGACTGTCATGAACTGAAACCGGGTGTCTTCGTACCCTTGGAACGTGCCGTCATGGGTCTTGCCTGTCACCGTCAACTGGTCGCCGAACGCGGCGGCCGCCGACACGAAAAAAAACAGTTTCCATGTGTATGATTTCATGGCCT
Organism: Verrucomicrobiota bacterium; assembly: GCA_030018915.1. Classification (GTDB taxonomy): domain Bacteria; phylum Verrucomicrobiota; class Kiritimatiellia; order UBA8416; family SLMC01; genus JASEHE01. Next base: position 5,941 of record JASEHE010000018.1, on the reverse strand, counting down.
GATCCGGTTTGTCCGCGCCACGCAACTCCGCCATGTCCCGCGCGAATGGCTCCGGTGGTAGGATTCGAACCTACGACCAAGTGATTAACAGTCACCTGCGCTACCACTGCGCTACACCGGAGTCGCGCGCGCGCGGGCCGCACAAATCAACGTTCGATCATGCTAGTCCAATTGGCCGAACAAGTCAAATCCTGCCTGGCGCGCAACCAGCAATTCTCATTTTGGCGGCGGGGGACTGAAGATTAGGGGGTGAAGAGAGGGCGGGAGGAGCGCAAGGGGAGGAGGTGGGGCATGTCGGCGAAGCGGACGGAATGGGCGCCGCCAGCCCCTGCGGGCCGCCCGGTAAGACTGCCCCTCCTTCGCGCGGCCGCCAAGCAGGGGGTCAGTCACGGGGTGGCGCCCGGCCGGCTTGTGCGGCCGGAGTTCGACATTTCCGCGTCCTGCGGCGCGAGGCTGCGGGGACACGCCACCCATTACGCTGCCGAGGCCTTTTCCCTTGCCTCCACTTCCCAAAACCCGTATGGTCGCGGCGTTTCGTTTCACCAGGAGCGAGATTGCGCGAAGGGAGCCACAACATGGACTACGGACTGACCGAAGAGCAGATGATGATCAGGGACCTGTGCCGCCGAATCGCGGAAGAGAAGATCAAGCCCGTGCGGGAACACTACGACGAAACCGGCGAATTCCCGTGGGAAATCGTGAAGGTCCTGGCGGACGCCGACCTCTTCGGCATCCTCATCCCTCAGGAATATGGCGGCATGGGCGGCAGCGTCATGGACAACGTGATCGCCGTCGAGGAACTCTCCAAGGTGGATTCCGGCATCGCCCTGTCGCTCTTCGCCACCAGCCTCGGCACGGACCCCATCCTGCTCTGCGCCGACGACGAACAGAAAAAGAAGTACCTGCCCCGCATCGCAAAGGGCGCGCTGGCCGCGTTCGGCCTCACGGAAGCGGGGGCCGGCAGCGACGCGGGAAGCATCCGGACCACGGCCAAGTTCGACGGCGACCACTACGTGCTCAACGGGACTAAGCAGTGGATCACCAACGGCGGTGAAGCCGAAATCTACACCGTCATCGCCATGACGAACAAAGCCAAGGGCGCCCGTGGCGCCAGCGCGTTCATCGTCGAAAAAGACACGCCCGGATTCACCTTCGGCAAGAAGGAGAACAAGCTTGGCATCCGCGCGTCCGCCACGCGCGAGCTGGTCTTCCAGGATTGCCGCGTGCCCAAAGAGAACCTGATCGCCAGGGAAGGCATGGGCTTCATCGTGGCCATGAAGACGCTGGACTACTCCCGCCCCGGCGTGGCTGCCCAGGCCCTCGGCATCGCGGCCGGCGCGCTCGACGAAGCCGTCCGCTACAGCCGTGAGCGCCACCAGTTCGGCAAACCGATCTGCTCGTTCCAGGGCATTCAGTTCATGCTGGCCGACATGGCTACCAAGGTCGAGTCCGCGCGGGCGCTTGTGTATCAGGTCGCCCGCTGGATTGATACCAGCGCCAAGGACCTCAGCAAGATGTCGGCCATGTGCAAGCTCTACGCCTCAGACGTAGCCATGAGCGTGACCACCGACGCAGTGCAGATATTCGGCGGCTACGGCTACATGAAGGAGTACCCGGTCGAAAAGATGATGCGCGACGCCAAGATCACCCAAATCTACGAAGGCACCAACCAAATCCAGCGCGAAGTCATCGCGCTGAACCTGATCAAGGAAGCCGCCGCAGCTAAGAAGAAGTAAGTTTCAGGTGTCAGTCTTGTCGAGTTTGCCCATGTAGGCGCGCTAATCACCGACAATAGATTGCCGATTTGCGATTGCCGACAACCGACAACCGCTTACCCCCGCGCCAGTTCCTTGCTCCGCCGGGCTGCCGCTCTGATCGCGCGGCCCAGGATATCCCCAATTGGCGACGCATCCAGGACCGCCAACCCTGCCGCTGTCGCGCCCTTTGGCGAGGCCACGGCCCGGATGAAATCCAGCGGGTCCGCGCCGCCTTCCAGCAGCGCTTTCGCCGCGCCCAGCATGGTCTGTTCCGCGAGCAGAAGCGCGTCCGCCCGCCGTATCCCTTCCCGCGTGGCTGCGTCGGCCATCCGGTCCAGTACGTAGGCGAAAAAGGCCGGCCCCGACCCGCTGAGCGCCGTGACGGCGTCGAACAGTCGTTCCGGCAGGCGCAGTACCCGTCCAAAGCAGGCTAGAAGTCGTCGGACCGTCCGGGCGTCCGCGGGCGCGGCCCGTCGGCCCAGGCAGCACACGCTCATCCCTTCGCCGACCGCGCAGGCGAGATTCGGCATCACGCGGATCACGCGCGCCTGCGGCAGCCGCTTTTCGATCCATGCCGTGGTCCGGCCGGCCGCAATGGAAATCACCAGGCGCTTCCGGCTCATAGCCGGCGCGATCTCCGCCAAGACCCTTTCGAGGTCCTGCGGCTTGACCGCCAGGAACAGCGCCCGCGCGGACCGGGCCACCAGCGGATTCTCCGCGCCGACGCGCACCCGGTATTTCATCGCCAGATGTCTGCGCCGCGCCGGAGAGACGTCGGACGCCAGAACGTCACCAGGCCGGACCGCGCCGGCCCGGATCAGCGCGGCGATCATGGCCTCGCCCATCTTGCCGGCGCCCAGAAACCCCATCTTCACGGCGGCAACCTCTTTCTCCCGAATTCACGGAACCTCGACCGCCCAACGAATCGCGGCGATCAGCAACTCGAACGGCATTCGAATCCATCCGGAGAACGGCAGCAAATCGAACTGGGCAAACGCCAGCGGCGCCGCGCACACCGCGGCGCCTACCAGCAGGACGCTCTGCGGCGCCTTCGACCTGTGGTGGGGTCTCCGCTTCAACTCCAGCCGTTCGCCTGGATCGAAGGTTTCCGGGTTCCGCCACGAATCCGGAAGCGCGCTGCGGACGTTACCGCTCTCGTATGCGTCGAGGATTTCGATCACTCCGGCCAGGCTGGGTTTGCTCGCGATGTGCCCCCCGTTTTTGTGTACGATCCACATGATCTCAGGCTCGGAATTCATTGGGCACCCCGTGTGGCGCGAGACCGCGCCGTCCAGCGTGCTCGCGTCATTGTGGCCGTTGCCGATGGCCAGAATCCCCTCTGCGGGGATTCTCAGGCGCCGGGCCAGTTCCGAGAGCGCCAGCCCCTTTGTGAAGGGCACACAGCGCGCGTCAACCTCCTTGAGACGCCTGAAGGCCGTCAGATACCGCGAGGAAAGCGGCTGCTTGTTCAGCAAATCCGCTGCCAAGGCGGCGTGCTCCTCGCCGGCCAGCGCGACCCAGAGCCGCTCCGGCTTCCGCGCCAGCGTCTCGACGTCGGGAATGTCACGCACAATTGCCCGGTGCCAGCGGTCCAGCACCCTGCGGATTCGCGACCGCTGCACCCACTGCTCACAGGCGATCCGCATATTCCACAGCAGGTGAGGGAATGATCCCAGTGACGTCGTGCCACAGATATAGGCGTGCCGCACAATGACGTAATCCGGCTGCAAGCCCACCATCAGCATGGGCGCGAAATAACGCTTAAAGCTTCTCCGCGTCCGGCCCGTGCAGATTGCCCATACACAGCCGCGCTGCAGCCGGATCGCGGCAATCCGGTCGCGGAATTCCGCGAAAAGATGAAACTCCCGGCTGTTGCCGATCAGCGTTCCGTCCAGGTCAGTGGCAATCAGTTGAATCTCCGACATACTCGATCCGCTTCCGCAAGGCGGGCTGCTGCCCGCAACCCAAGCTTTGTCGTGAGCCTTGCCGTGCCTCGCCGAAGCCTCCTGGGCGGGTCGACAAAGCTCACGACAAAGGCGCAGCCGAAATTTTCTTGTTTTTCGCGGCGGTTCTTCGGGTCTAAAGCGCTAAATGCCGTACCCGCAGGTTTGCAACAGTTTTCTCAGTTCCGCCTGAAATTGCCGGACGTCCTCCGGCTTGGGCCGGCGCCCCTTATCGCCGGCATCCAGCGCGAGGCGGCCATACTGATCCAGCCACCAGTCGGCGGTCACGCCGTCGCTGAAGGTTACTTTACCGTTCACCAGCGCGCCCGGCCTGCCTACCCGGCTGAGTTCCACCTTGACAGCCCCAGCCACGCGGTCGCCGGCTGGCGGTTCATCCTCGAAGTCTTCATCCGGGAATCCCTGTTGTTTCTCATCGTCCGGCGACTCCAGCGCCGGCTTCGGAGGCGGTGGCGCATTTTTGTCCTTCACTGCCAGGCCGAGTTCCAGCACAAGGAATCGGATGTCCATATACGTCATCGTCAGGCCGAAATCCGCGGCCAGCTTCTTCTGGATTTCGGACAGGCCAAGCCCCTCGCGCGCCCACGTCGTTACCGCCTGCTTTTGTTCGTCAGTCAGTTGCATCAAACACTCCTTCGGCCCAGTGCCTCGTCGCATGCTTCTTCAAGCGCCTCGATTCCCTCGATCAGCGCGTCCCTGACGATCGTCAGCGGCGGCGCGATCTTGATGCACTCCCCGCCAATGCCCACCGGCGCGAACATGAGAAGCCCCTTCTGGACGCACTTGAGATTGATAGCCGTGGCGGTTTCGGGATCCGGCTCCCTGGTCCCGGGCTTGACCACCTGAATGCCGCCCACGAGCCCCAGCCCGGTGGCGCAGCCCAGGGCCTTCGGGTGTTTCGCGCGGATACGGTGGAGTTCGGGCACAAGAATCCGGCCCATCTTCTCGGCGTTTCGGATGTAGTGGCCGTTCTTCAGCAGCTTGACGTTCGCCAGCGCCGCGGCCACGCAGAGCGGAGACGCCGAATGGGTGGACGTCATCGAGCCAGGCGCATGGAGCCCCATGATGTCGTTCCGGCCGATCACGGCCGAGAGCGGCAGCGACGACGTGATCCCCTTGCCGCAGGCGATGAGGTCGGGCTTGATGCCGTAGTGCTCGAAGCAGAACATCCTGCCGCAGCGGCCGAACCCGGCCTGAACCTCGTCCATGGACAGCACGATGTCATGTTCCCGGCAGAAGGCTTCGAGCTTTTTCGCGTACTCGACCGGAAAGAAGTCGGGCCCAACCCCCTGATAGGACTCGCTCATGACGCCGGCGATGTCCTGGAATGCGACGCCCTGTTCCCGGAGCGAGCGGACAAACAGATCGAAGCTCGTGTCCTCGTTCTTGAATCCGTCCGGGAACGGAACCTGGACAAAAGATTTGTCGCTCTCGCCCAACCACTTCTTCAGCTTGGGCATGCCGCCCGCGAGCTGGGCGCCCATTGTTCGGCCGTGGAAGGCGTTCTGAAAGGTCACGAAATAGCGCTTCCGCGGCCCGTGCTTTTCCAGGGCGTAGGTTTTCGAGAGCTTGATGCAGTTCTCCGTGGCCTCGCTGCCCGTGCTCAGAAGGAAGACCTGATAGTTTTTCGGGTCGGGCGCGATGGACCGCAGCTCACGGCACAACTTGGCGCGGTCCTCGTGCACGAAGACGTAGGACGCCAGCAGACCTTGCTTGACCTTGCCGACGATGGCGTCTTTCACCGCCTTCGCGCCGTGCCCGGTGTTGGACACCAGCACGCAGGACGACCAGTCAATCCAGCGGTTTCCCCATTTGTCGTAGACCGTGAAATCGTCGGCCTTGTGCCACAGCACCGGCGGCTGGCCCATCATGGAGCGCGGCTCGGACTTCTGAAGCGCCCTGAAGATCGGGATGGACTGCGGCGCCGGTATCTTGGTGCGAATCGTTCGATACTTCGTCTTGACCAGCGGCACCTTGACGGGCGTCAGATCGTAGCTTGCCATATATATCTCCATTCTCGTCGGCAAAGACCGTGGAGGCTTCTTCAAAGGAGACGCCGTGCCTGTGCCGGTTCTCCTCGGCTTTCGCCTCATCCCTTGCGAACCGCATCTCACTCATAATGTTACTGTATTGCCGTAAGCGTTATGATGCAAGGTGAATCCGCAATGGGCCAGCGATTCCGCAAGCTGGCGGAGAGGAGCGCAGGGAGAGCGCGGCAGGAGG
>JASEHE010000189.1 GCA_030018915.1 Verrucomicrobiota bacterium | reverse complement strand
TGGTACTTAGCCCCAGCACAACGTATCCGCCATGGCCGCACCGTGGCCATGTCCTACGTCTACGTTCCCACACCCTACCTGTCGCGTCAAACCATGTTTTCTATTTTCTCGGTCTGACCCTATCACTGAAGAGCGGCCTGGTCGCGGACGCGCCGTTCGGCATCGACCTGGCCACCGTGATCGTGCATCACGATCAGGACACCGTCTACACCGCCCACGAGTGGCTGCGGCATGTCCGGCTCCTGGACAAGGTGCGGATCTCCTGCGCGCTCAACGGCGCCAGGGACAACACGGAGATGGAGTCGTTCAACGGCCACTTCAAGGCCGAGAACAGTTCCCGGCTCTGGGAAGCGTGATCTCGCCGGTGTGATTCGAGTTGTTCAAAGCGGGTTGCTGTACTATAACGACATCCGACGATACGCTTCCCTCGGGAACGTCTCGCCGGCTGAATTCCTTAGAAAACATGGCTTTCAACCCCGATGAGGAACCAGCGTAAACTAGCCTTCAAAGTGGTTCAGAAAACGGGGCGCATGTCCCCTCGCAGAACCGACATGGAACTTATCCCGCAATCTCCGGAAGTTCCTTCCGCAACTTCGGGACGTCGGCCACATGTCTGCACACGGCCGATACTTGGTCAAGTCCGTATTCTCCTGTAAAATCGGTTGAGGCATAAGGCTCCTGAATTGA
>JASEHE010000188.1 GCA_030018915.1 Verrucomicrobiota bacterium | reverse complement strand
CAGAGGACTTGCTCGCGCTCACCTCCTATCGTTCAATCATGCCCAGCGAACGCACTACGCCTGCTTGCGCAGGCTCGTGCCGTCGTTCGCGCCTACGCACTTGATCCCGAAAACTGCTTGACCCATCTTCTACAGTTGCGAAAATCGAAATGTTCATAATCAAGGACTTGCGACGACGGCGGCATGCTGTGCCAACACACCCGCGCATTCTTTCGGTCAAGTCCGCACGGGCATTGGGGTCTCCGCACGGGCATTGGGGACGGGCATTGGGGTCACATCTTCACATTGCACAATTGGCTGATTGACTTGGTGGGCGGGAGGTGTTAGGGAGGGGCATGACGCGACCCTTGCGGATGAAGGTGGCGGGCGGCTGGTATCATGTGATGGCCCGGGGATACAACCGGGACCGGATCTTTGTGGATCGGCAGGACTACGAGCACTTCCTGCAAGGGGTGGAGGAGATGACGAGACGGTTTTGGGTGAGGGTCTACGCGTATAGCCTGATGCCGAACCACTACCATCTGTTGCTGAGCACGCCGGAGGGCAACGTCAGCGGGGCGATCCGGTGGTTGAACATCCGGCACAGCGTGGTGTTCAATCGGCGTGGGGCATTGGGGTCACATCTTCACATTGCACAATTGGCTGATTGACTTGGTGGGCGGGAGGTGTTAGAGAGGGGCATGACGCGACCCTTGCGGATGAAGGTGGCGGGCGGCTGGTATCATGTG
>JASEHE010000187.1 GCA_030018915.1 Verrucomicrobiota bacterium | reverse complement strand
AGATGGTGCTGAGACTTCTCGGATGAACAAGGCAACTGCTCTTTTTAGGTTGAAATGGATAAGGTTGGAGATGACCCGCACAAACAGACCTTGCGGGCGTGTTTGGCTCTGCGCAAATGGGTAGAAAAAGAAAAACTGACGGCCTTTACCCTGAATTTCCAGACCGTGACCAGGGCTTCCGGCATCCCGGCCATGCCTTTCCTGGAAATCAGCAAAGCCACGGCCATGGGCGTGGGCTACGCGGGCGAAGGCGACGTGCTCACCGCTTCCCTGAACGGCGCCGTGACCTCGGTCTTTCCCGACGCGTCTTCCACAGAGATGTTCTGCCCGGACTGGGAGGGCAACATGATTTTCCTGAGCCACATGGGTGAAATCAACCTCGATTTGGCCGAAAGAAAACCCGTCCTGTTCGAGAAAGAGTGGGTTTCCACGGATGCGCAAAGGCCGGTGGTTGCCGCCGCCGCTTTCAGGCCCGGGAAGGCCGTGTTTTTCAACCTGGCTCCGCGCAAAAAGGGCTATGCGCTGATCGTCGCGCCGGTTGAAATGGTCTCTGAGGGGAAGGCGGACAAATTCAACCACACCATCAGGGGCTGGATGAGGCCCGCGAAACCAATAGCCGAGTTTCTTGCGGACTACAGCCGCGCAGGCGGCACCCACCACGCCGGCCTGGTCTACTGCGTATTCCGCGATGATCCGGACACTGAATCCGCGATCATTCCGGACACCGAAT
>JASEHE010000186.1 GCA_030018915.1 Verrucomicrobiota bacterium | reverse complement strand
CTGACTCTTAATCAGCGGGTCGTGGGTTCGAGTCCCTCCACCTCTACCAGTCTTCTCCCGGAGCGTAGGGCGAAGGCTGCCCCGCCGCAGTCGTTCGAGGCTTGGCGAGAACGCGAAGGCGGGCCATCTTCTTCCGTTCAGCCCGTTCCGTTCCTGTCCCCAAAAAACGCTCTCCACCCGCCTTGACCTCCGTCAGACCGCCTGTTACGGTCTCCTCCTGTAGGGAAAACCAAAAGCGAAGATCATATCGGGGCGTAGCGCAGCCTGGTAGCGCGTTTGCTTGGGGTGCAAAAGGTCAAGGGTTCAAATCCCTTCGCCCCGACCAGCCTTCGTTCGCGGGAGAGTGCGCGTGGAATTACTCACTCACTCTGCTCTCGCTCGTCAGGGTCAGACCTGAATGGCGCTTAGATAAGGCCCATAATTTTCTGGGACAACGGCTTACGACGACGGGTGTCTGGGAGGGCGGAAGAGAAAGGCGCGCAAGAGTTGCTTCATTCGTCGCAGCGTCTTCTTCTGTAGGCTCCGCCAGTTGGAGTTCGCGCAAGTATCCGAGCAAAGGGGCCACGTCCTTGGAGGCGTTTTCGTCGATCCGGCGCAGGCGGATGAAGGGATCGAGGACGAGGAGCGCGGGTTTGATGTGGGCCACAGTCTCCGACAACCGATCTCGATCCTGGGGGACATCGAGCAGGAGGCGCCGGGCCGTGATGATCATACTCCCTTACACCTTGCGGT
>JASEHE010000185.1 GCA_030018915.1 Verrucomicrobiota bacterium | reverse complement strand
CCGGCGCGCCGCCGGAACCAGCAGGCGGCTCGCCGGCCCGCCGGCTGGCGAATTTCCGCGTCTTCTTCAGGCGCCGCCGGCTCCGCGTCCATCGCGCGACCGACTCGCCCCCGACTCCGGAAGAAGTGAATCGGCTCCTCGACAAGATCACGGCTCAGGGAATCGGCAGTTTGACAAACGCGGAGCGCCGCGCGCTCGATCAGGCATCGAAGTCCGCCGGCCGGCAACAGGCTTGGCGCGCGCCGCCTTAGCCCGGATATTTCACGCGGGAGTGTGAAATATGCGGGCTGGAACCCGGACAATCGCTGAGGCAACCTATGCCCATCTACGAGTATCAGTCATCCGACCGATCGAAAAGCTGCGATTATTGCCGTGACGGGTTCGATCTCCTGCGGAAGCTCTCGGATCCGGCGCCAGCTGCATGCCCGCGTTGCGGCGCCTCGGTGACCAAGCTGATCTCGGCCCATTCGGTCGGTTTTTCGAGGTCCGGCCTGGACCAACGCGCCCAAAACGCCGGATTCACCAAACTGAAAAGGCTGGGCAAGGGCGAGTACGAGAAGAAGTTCTAGCCTTTTCAATTCCAGCGAGAACTCTTGTGTATTTGTCTTGCATATATGCGCAACCTTGCATAGAGTGGCGGCATGAACGATCGGGAAGTCGCCGCCCGCGCCCGCATCCTCAAGGCTCTCGCCAACCCCATCCGGCTCCGCATCGTCGAGACGCTTAGTACACCATTTCATAAATACACTAACGTATTAGTGCTTGCATAGCACCGC
>JASEHE010000184.1 GCA_030018915.1 Verrucomicrobiota bacterium | reverse complement strand
TCCCGTGCCCCCACCATGCCAGGTGGCTGAACCGTGTTCCTCCGGTCAGACTTGTGAGTATCAGTGCCAGAACCTTCTCGTATATCCCCTTCGCATTCGGCGAAAGTTCTTCAACCGGCATGTTCTCTTCCACCCACTCCCGAAACCGTATCCGTTCTAGAAACTTCGCCACCACCGAGCAAGCTCCGCCCCATGCCGTCAGTTGTTTGTTCGTGAAAGTAATCTAAACTTGCCCAACCCGATCCGCCGCAGTACTCTCTGTTTCGTGCTTCACTTTTTCGTGCTCCTTTCGTTGTGACGTAACGAAGGCACAATGAAGCGCTTGCGCTTTCAAAACAAGTTCAAACGCAAGGGGATAATGAATTCTGATTGGCAGGGAATCTATCGAAACGTGAAGCGCTGGATGGGCCGGCGGGGCTCCGCTCGCTTACTGGTGGAGGCGGAGCCCCCCTTGCGGGCCGAACTATTCGGCCTCATTCAACTCGAGAGTCACGCCCGGACCCTGGCCGCCGACCACCAACTGGAGTTCGCCCCCCGGCCGGAGCGGCTTCTGCGCCGCATGCGCGATAACGAGCAGGTGATCCGCGAGGCGCATGGGGTCGTCGTCGAGGCCATTCGCCGGAAGCGCGAGCTGGCGCCGGCTGCCGAGTGGTTTCTCGACAACCATTACCTGATCGAAGAACAAATCGCCCTCACACGCCTCCATCTGCCCGCCCGGTACAGCCGGCAACTGCCCCAGCTCCCCTCGGGCCTGCCCCGCGTGTATGAGTTCGCTGGGCATGATTGAACGATAGGAGGTGAGCGCGAGCAAGTCCTCTGCGGG
>JASEHE010000183.1 GCA_030018915.1 Verrucomicrobiota bacterium | reverse complement strand
AACGAAGGTTCGGGGCCTGCTGGAGGCGACCGACCCGGCGAAGAAGGGGCGATGAGTGTTGGTTGACAGGAGTGAGGGCGATTACGATAGTTTCTTCCGGTATTCGCGGGCTGAAACAGAAGTCTTTCCCGCCTTGCATCTCCGGCCTCTTTGCGCTACCTTCTTGCCCATGACGTGCCGCACATCAGACGCGGTCATGGACGCCCCGGCGGAGCAAGCGACCTCTTCCCTTCAGCCGCCCATCCACTCCGACTTCTTCATCCCGGCCGACTTGGTATATCGCCACGTCTCCAGAACCGAAAACGCGTATCGCGGCGGTTTCGACGACGCACAGTCCCCGCAAGAGTTGCATGAAGCGACTTCGTCAAGACCCCCATTCGGTTGGTGGGTAACGGATATTTGCGCGAGAGCTTTTGACGCCAGGAGGAAGAAGCGTTATATTGGACGACAACGATGCTGACGGGAAGTTCGATTCCATTGGATATAACACGAGAGTCGGTCCTTCCGACGTTAGTATGACCGACCGCAACATGGACGGTTTTTTTTCGATGTGATCATAGGCCTAGGCCGCTATGGTAAAGGCGCGAATTGAAGGCGATCTTCTTGAAGCGGTTAAGATAAACGGGACGTTTTGGGCCCAGACTGCCCGTGGTCACCGAGAAATCTCTGTAACAAACGGCGAATGGAGGTCTTTCCGGCATCCTTCGGATCGAGTGATTGAGGGCACATGGATGGAGGATGCTGGAGTGATGGCCGACGTGTGCGGCCTGGCCGGCGGATCGGTCAGCACCAACCGATAGGTGGAGAACCTACAGCCGTGACAACGATTCGCGGATGGCTCGGGGCGAAAGG
>JASEHE010000182.1 GCA_030018915.1 Verrucomicrobiota bacterium | reverse complement strand
ACTACTGCAAGACTTGGCCCGTCGCCGCTTGAACTTCCACCAACAAATCTGGGTTACACCCTTTGAATTAGCTCCTCTGTCTGGCTTGTCGCCATTTTTATCCTCCTCAAGCGGCCCACAGTTCGTCCGGCCAATCGACCTGAATGGGATTTGCTTCTAGGGAAAGCAATCCCTGGCGGCGCGCCCCGTTTTTCGAACCACTTTGTTTATACTAACGCCTCATCGAGGCTGAAAGCCATGTTGTTTCAAGAACTGAGCAGGCGAAACATCCCCCAAGGAAGCGTGACGCCGGATATCCTTATAGTACAGCATGCCCCGTTCGACAACTCGAATCACACCGATGAGACCCCCCTGGCCCCAGAGGATCGACGCATTCTCCTCTTTGAAGTGACTGTTGAAGGATTACATCTCGGTGTTGTCCCGAGCTCCGTTGAGCGCATAGGACACCCGGACATGATCCAGCAAGCGAACGTGGCGCAACCACTCGTGACTGGTATACACCGGGTCTTGGTCGTGATGGACAATGGCGGTCGCCAGTTCGATGCCGAGATGCTGAAGATTTGCGCGTGCCCGCTTCCACGCCGCCAACGCCAAAGCGCTGGTCTTCGCCGTCGCCACCGCCCACCCAACCGCGTACTTGCCGGCATGATCCACCAACGGCATCAAGTGGGCCTTCTGCCGTTGCCGATCGAAGATCAGCTCCGTGAAGTCGGCGCACAGCACCCGCAAGGGGCCGATGCCTTCCAAGCTCGCCACAAGGTTGATGCGATCCCCGATCTGTTGCAACACCCGACGAATCGCGCTGGGCTTCGGAGGATGGATGACCCGAATCAGCGGCAATTCCCAGGCTTTTTGCGGTTTTCGGAGTAACTACTCAGGTGCCCGCCCGCAGCGGGCGCGCACCTGAAGGAATTGGCC
>JASEHE010000181.1 GCA_030018915.1 Verrucomicrobiota bacterium | reverse complement strand
ACAACTGTCCGGTCTGATCCCGGAATCGGTGTCCGCTTTGACCGGAATACGCAGGCTGGTTACCCTTCAGCGTGAAGAAGCAGTGCGCTCCCTTCTCCTCCATCAGAAATCGAGCTGTTTCTTGCTGGGCATGCATCGCGTCCGCGCTCGCCACTACCCCATCGAGCGCCACATCCTTCAGCACAGGCTTCAGCGCGGTAATCTCGTTGCTCTTTTCATCCACCGCCCGTTGCGCCACCAGACGCCCGGAACCGACCGACACTCCCCCAACCAAATGCGCCGGCCGCCCGTCCTTTTGCCGGGAACCTTTGATAGTCTTGCCGTCCACCGCCAATTGCTTCAGCGGCAACGAGTCATGTTCCGCCATCCACGCCGTGACCGCCTCATCAAACTCTTCCGCTCTCACCTGCTTCAATATCCGCCGTATTGTCGTCTCTCTCGGCGGCTCATATCTCATCGTCCGCGTATTGCTTCCACCTGAATCTTGCGTCGCCCGGACGACCCCACAGCCGAATGAACGCGTCGTAGCAGGCACTAGAGCGATTTTGCGTGTCATAGTCCGCGTAACCATATGGGTGATGCCGTGCAAGAAACTTCTTGCACGCAGAGGGCCGCACAGAGCGGCGCTGAGGGCGATGCATGGAAAAGACGTGCAAGATTCAGGTTCCAGGTTTCTGATGTCATGCCCATACTGTGGCATAAGGCCGAAATCTTGTCCACACGTTTCTTACAATAATCCTAGTCATCAATAACTTATATCACTGAGGGGCACAACCCTGGTAGGAGGGCACAGATAGCGAATCTGCTTGTCGAGCTCCTTGATCCGCTGGCTCAACGCCGTGATCGTCTTCCATGCCGGCAGTCTCGCCGCGCCTCTGCGCGAAGTGGCGGAGGCATTCATATGGGAGAATCCCGCCGCGCATCCTGTCCGCGAGGCGGCGGGCAGCGTTGCCTGTGCGCGCAAGATTTCGGATTTGGGCCGGAAGTGCGACGTGTTCGCCCCGGCGGACCCTGGTCTATACGTTGCCCGGCAGCGTGAAAGCGGCGCGGGAATACATGGGCGAGTTCCTGAAAACCCTGGAACACGCCCTGCTCACGCTTCACGGGCTGGATGCTCATGCGCCCGACGCGTCGTCCGCGAAGCGCCAATGACCGATACTACACAACGCAGCGAAGCCGCAACCCAAGAGAAAGAATCACCCGCGCGCTTGAGGTGATTGCTTAGGGGAGGTTGCGGGGTTCACTGTTCTTGGAGCGCGCTTGTCGTTTCTCC
>JASEHE010000180.1 GCA_030018915.1 Verrucomicrobiota bacterium | reverse complement strand
CGCGTTTCACGCGGGAGCGTGAAACGCGCGGGCTGGGCCGGCATCCAGGATGACCGGCCGGGCGCGACGGCTCCATCGGGGCCGGTATTGGACATTGAAAGACATCGGGGGTTGCCATGATTTCGAAACTGATCCGAAAGATCGAGAGCGAAGGCATGAAGAAAGAAGGGATCGGCCCCTTTGCGGTGGGGGACACGGTCAAGGTGCACACGCGGATTTACGAGGGGGACAAGGAGCGGATCCAGGTCTTCTCGGGCACGGTCATTGCCCGGAAACACGGAGGCGTCCGCGAAACCTTCACGGTTCGCCGGATTTCTCACGGAGTGGGCGTCGAGAAGATATTCCCGCTTCATTCGCCGCACATTGCCCGCATCGAGGTGGACCGCGCGACGCGGGTGCGGCGCGCGAAACTCTATTACCTGCGCGGCCGCAAGGGCAAGGGAACAAAGCTGAGGGAGAGGGAGCCGCAGGCAAGCGCGGAATAGACGGGGGCGCCACGGTTGCTCCGGTTCGAACGCCAGTACTGGAATCAAGGCCTGCGGAAAATCGCCGGCGTGGATGAGGCCGGGCGTGGACCGCTGGCCGGACCGGTCGTTGCCGCGGCGGTGATGTTCGAGCAGGCATTTGCCGAGGCGGAGCAGGACGGCCTGCTTCGTGGATTGACCGATTCCAAACAACTCGCGGAGGCGACCCGCGAGCGGTTCCATGCTATCCTGCTGGCTTCTCCCAACGCGCGGATCGGCGTCGGAATTGCGGATGTCGCCGAGATTGACGCGCTGAACATCTTCCACGCCACCAGGATGGCCATGATCCGCGCCGTGTCGGCGCTTCCATCGCTGCCTGAGCATATTCTGGTGGACGGAGCGCCGATCGCGGGATTTCCAGCGCCGTCCACAGCTATTGTGGGGGGCGACGGAAAGAGCCTTTCCGTGGCTGCGGCCAGCGTCATTGCCAAGGTGACGCGCGACCTGCTTATGAAGGAACTTGACCGGACCGACTCCCGCTACGGGTTTGCCCGGCACAAAGGTTACGGGACCCGGGCACACATGAAGGCGCTGTTCGAACACGGACCGTCCCCGGCGCACCGGCGTTCGTTCCGCCCGGTTCGGGAGGCGGCGGCGATCCGGTCCCGGCGGGAGACGTCCGATGAATGAGCCGGCCGGGTCGCGCAACGCAACGGGACTCTGGGGCGAGCGGCAGGCGGAGCGCGCGCTTCGTGGGCGCGGCTACGGAATTCTGAGCCGGCGGGTGAGGGTCGGCGACTGGGACGAGATTGACCTCGTGGCGAGGGACGGGGAGGCGCTCGTGTTCGTCGAGGTCAAGACACGGGAGAGCGAAGAGTTCGGCCGGCCGTTCTCCGCCGTGGATCGGCGGAAACGACGCGCGTTGTCCCGGGCGGCCGCGCGCTATCTCCAGCAGCTCAAGAAGCCGCCCCGATACTTCCGGTTCGACGTGGTGGAAGTGGTGGGCGGTCCGGGTGACAGGCGCCCGGCGATCCGCCACATCGAGAATGCCTTCCAGCTCGATCGGCGCTATCGTCTGCCATACGGAGGACTGACGGCGCGTTGGGAAACGAAAGGAGCCGGCATCATGGCAAAGGCAATGGGCAAAACGACGTTGGTTGTTCTTGGGTTCGTGGCTGCGGGAGTGGCTGGGCTGGTTTGGGTCGGTCGAGGGGCGGACGATGGGTCCGACGTGATCATCCTGGCGCCCGCGAAGCCTGCGCCGCCCGCGCGCTCACTGCGGCGGGCGGCGC
>JASEHE010000017.1 GCA_030018915.1 Verrucomicrobiota bacterium | reverse complement strand
AAAAAAAGAGAAAAAACGAAAGGGATGCCGCGGAAGGCGCGCCCGCCCCGCCACCGTGTCACTGAGGCATTACGCTCTTTTGTAACGGATCAGTCACGGGGTAGCGTCACCGCAGCCTTGCGCCGCAGGACGCGGAAATGTCGAACTCCGACCGCGCAAGCCGGCCTGGCGCCACCCAGTGACTGCCCCCCTCCGCTTTTTTCGGTTGTCTTTGTCGGGCCAGCGGCGTTATCATTTCTCGACAAGGCTCAAGGCTTCCGTCTTCGCCGAGCTATAGCGGGCAGGCGGCGTTGCGTATGAAACGACCACGACCACCGACCGATCCCGAGCGGCAAGCGCGGATTCGGGCCGAGCTGCGGCGGGATCGTGAACAGCGGGAGGCGAGCTGCCGGGAACAATCCCTGCGACTGTTCCAACGCGTGTGCGGGCGGTGCGGGCGCGCGTTCGAAGGCAAGCGGCTCCGCGAGCTGACCGTCCACCACCGCGACCACAACAACAACAACAATCCGCCCGACGGCGGCAACTGGGAACTGCTCTGCCTCTACTGCCACGACCACGAGCACGAGAAGCAGCGGATGGCGGGCCACGCCGTTGGGGCGGCCGGCGAAAGTCTCGAGCCGGCGGAGTCCATCTTCCAGCCGTTGGCGGGCCTCGACGCGCTGCTCAAGCCGAAGGCAAGCGCGCCTGGAGAAGCGCAAGAATCAACCGCCAATCACGCGAAAGAAGAAGTGAAAAACGAAACACCTAAATCAGGCGATAATTCCGCCATGCCTGGGCCAGGCGTCGGCAATTGAACGGAGGCTCTACGGCGCCCAAACAATCCATACAAACAGACACGCGGCCGTCACGGCGACGATCGTAAAGGGGAAACCGACGCCGAAGAACTCTCGGAATCCCACCGTAAAGCCTCGCTTTCTCAGCAGCCCGATCGCCACGACGTTGGCCGAAGCGCCGATCGGCGTCAGGTTCCCACCCAGACACGCGCCGATCAGAAGGCCGAACATAAGGACGGGCATCGGCGCATCCATCTGCTCGGCCACTTTCTCCGCCACCGGAATCATGGCCAGCAGGAAGGGCACGTTGTCAACGAAGGCCGACACCGCTACCGCCAGCGCCACGATCGCCACGAACGCCAGCGGCAGGCTGGCGCCCACACCCGCGGCGATTGCGCCGGCCAGACGATCCAGCCAGCCCGAATCGCTCAAGCCACCCACCAGCACGAATACTCCCGCCAGGAAGAAAGTAGTGTCCCAGTCAAGGGCCCGCCCGAACTGTCGGATCGGCTGCCAGTGGAATCGGAACCGCAGCCAGACCAGCGCAACCACTGCCACAATCATTGTGAACACGCCGGCAAACCACGCAAAGTTGGGATCGGCAAGCGACGCGAAAGAGAGCCCAACGATCAGCAAGGCCAGGAACCATGACGGCGCCCAGGATCGCGCCTTTTCGACAGGAACCACTGAAATCGGCTCCCGGTGCGCGCGGAAAAGAAACCATAGCGCCATGAGCGAGACAACCGCCCCAATCTCCACGGCAAAAAATATCCCAAGCCGGCCCTGATAGACAAAGAAGTCCAAGAAACTCATCTTGAGGTGGCCGGCAAGAATCATGCTCGGCGGGTCCCCGATCATGGTGGCCGTTCCCTGGAGGTTGCTGCTGACGGCAATCCCGATCAGCAACCGGACGGGGTTGATCTTCAGCTTTTCCGCCAGACTCATGGCAACCGGCGAGACCAGCAGGACTACCGCCACGTTTTCCACGAACACGGAAATAGCGCCGGACAACACACAAAGAACGAGCATGGCCCCGCGCGCCGCGCGCATCCGGTCCACCAGCCACTCCGACATCACGGCCGGCGCGCGGGAGAGCATGAACAGCTCGGCCAGGATCAGCGTCCCGAAGAAAAGCCCCATGACGTTCCAGTTGATCTTCTCCAGGACTGCGTCTCGCCACCCAATGGCGCCGCTCATCACAAGGAGCAGGCTCCCTCCGCAGGCTACCCAGGAACGCCGGTTCGGGAAAACGACAAACAGCGCGTAGCATAGCGCAAAGACCAGGATGGTTATCCGTTCCTTACTCATACAGCCCATGAAAGTAGCGGAATTTTTCGCGAACACAAGTAAAAGTGGTGAACGGCTACTTGCGGGTTGAATCGGCCCCGCCGCCCGGTATAGACTCACGGCAAATCAACAATCACGGCGCCTCTTATGGCATCGGCGTCCGACAATCGGCAATTTCTCATTGTCCTCGACTCCGTCGGCATCGGCGAGGCGCCCGACGCCGCCGACTACGGCGACTCCGGCGCCAATACCCTCGCCCACCTCGCCGAGGCCGCCGGCGGACTCTATCTCCCCGTCCTCCAGCGTATGGGCCTCGGCAACATTCCGCCCATGCTCCCAAATGGCCTGCCCATTCGCAGTGTGCCGCCCGCCGCCGATCCAATGGCCTCGTTCGGCGCCATGCGGGAACTCTCGCGGGGCAAGGATACCACCGTCGGACACTGGGAAATGGCCGGCATCCGGTTGACCAAGGGCTTTCGCGTCTTTCCGCCCGGCCCGCCTTCGTTCCCGCTCGAGCTCATTGCCGAGTTCGAGCAACGCACCGGCCGCAAAGTCATCGGCAACCGCGCCGCCGCCGGCACACAGATCATCGCTGAACTTGGCGAGCGACAAATGAACGAGGGCTGCTGGATTGTCTACACGAGCGCGGATTCGGTCTTCCAGATTGCCGCCCACGAAGACGTCATCCCGCTGTTCGAACTTTACAGGGCCTGTCAGACCGCCCGCGCTCTCTGCAATCCCCTCTTTGTCGGCCGCGTGATCGCGCGGCCCTACCTCGGAAAACCAGGCGCGTTCGAACGCACCGCGAACAGGCGCGACTTCTCGGTCCCGCCGCCGGCCCCTACGATCCTCGATCGACTGAGCGAGCGCGGCATTCCGGTGACCGCCATAGGCAAACTGGACGACATCTTCGTCGGCCGCGGAATCACCCGATCGCTCCACGTCGAGAACAATCCGGACGCGCAGCAAACCCTCCTGGACCTGGCTCGGTCCCAGCCGAACGGACTGGTCTTCGCCAACCTGATAGACTTCGACATGCTCCACGGGCACCGCCGCGATGCCGGCGGCTACGCCCGCGCCCTCGAAGCCACGGATCGCTTTCTCGGCGAACTCCTCCCGAAGCTCCGGCCGGGCGATCTTCTGATAATCACGGCCGATCACGGAAACGACCCGACGTTCCAAGGCACGGACCACTGCCGCGAGTTCGTTCCACTCCTGGTCTACGGTTCCGGCCGACTGGCACAGTCGCTCGGCATCCTCAATGGCTTCTTCCACGTGGCGCGCATGCTGGCGGAACATGTCGGTCTGCCCGCCTTCTCGCCATGCGCCGTCTAACCCGCATATTCCACACTCCCGCGGATCTTGAAGGCGGGCAGCGGTTCGGCGATCAGCAAGTAACTGTCCCCCTGGCGGGAGAGGATTCCCGGGGCGCCGAGCCGGGCGTTGTCCCAGTTGGAGCGCCGCCTGCGTCAAACAAGAAGCCGGCCGCCGGCGAAATCCGCTAACTCCTAACCCAAGGGCTGACCCACACCGACCAACCCGTTGCCGCAGCCAACGCGACTCACTGCAGCTTGATTGACTCGTTCGGGCAGGCGTCCACGCACTGCCCGCACTCGGTGCAAGCGTCTTCGTCAATCACGATCTTGTCGTCCACCAGTTTGATGGCCTCGACCGGGCACTCGTCCACGCAGATGCCGCATCCAGTGCACTTTTCCTTGTCCACTTTTGCCGCCATGTCCTGCTCCTTTCGTCTGCCCGCCGAGGTTCAACCCGCGGGCTGGGACTATCGCTCAATCCAGTCAAACTCTACAACACATCGGCTTTACCCACAATTCAATTCACGGAGAAACGACAAGGGGCCGGAACAAAAACCGCGACTCCAGCCGGTTTTTCTTTGTCTTTTCGGCGCCTGCATGGTTGAATCCCCGCCTTGCAGAGAGTCTGGCCATGAAAGCGGAAGGCAACGTCCAATCCATTCGATCGGAACTGGAATCCATAGCCCGCTGGGCCGGCGCCAAGGCATTCGGCGTGGCAAACCTGACCGCGCTGAAGAAGGCGGATCCCAATCTCCTGGCCCGCGTGGGGGCCGATTTCCCGCGCGCCGCGGTCATGGGTTTGCGCCTGCAAAAGGCCGCGCTGGATGGCATTCGGGACCGGCCGACGCCGCTTTACTTTCATCACTATCGCCAGCTCAACTATCAGCTCGACACGCTGGCGCTGAGAATCGCGGACCACATCCAGGACGAGGGCTTTCGCGCGCTGGCCGTGCCGGCCTCGCAGGTCATCGGCAAGGAGCCGATGCGAGGGGCCGTGTCGCACCGCGCGATGGGCTGGGCGGCTGGGCTCGGGCATCGCGGACGGAACAACTTGCTTGTGCACCCTGAGTTCGGCTCGCGGATGCGCTACGTCACCGTGCTCACCGACGCTCCGCTCAGGGCGGACAAACCGGTCAGGGCGGGCTGCGGGTCGTGCCGCGCGTGCGTGGCAGCATGCCCGGCCAAGGCGATCAAGATGAAAACCGAGAACTTCGACCTGGCCGCATGCTATGCCGCGCTCACAGAGTTCACGAAGATTCCGTTCATAGGCCAGCACGTCTGTGGCGTATGCGTAAAGGCCTGCGCGGGGCGAAGACGAATGATAAGCGCGGAATGATGAGTTCTGAGCGCGGGAAAGACGAGGGGCTATGGGCGACGTCACGCCGGCGCAACCGGTGAAGCTGTTCTGCGGAATCATCGCCGTGGACGAAGCCGCGATCGCCCGCGCGTGCGGCGAACTTGAGGCGCTCTATGGCCGGATTGATCGGGAGAGCGAAATCATCCCGTTCGCGTTCACCGACTACTACCGCGAGGAGATGGGCGACCGGCTCCTGCGGAAGTTCGCGTCGTTCGAGGCATTGATTGATCCCGGCCGGATCGCGGCCATCAAGATTCGCGCCCAGGCCATCGAGGAGCAGTTGGCGAAGCGGCGGGACGGCGCTCCGCGGCGGCGGGTCAATCTGGACCCCGGCTACGTGGCGCCCGAGAAGCTCGTGCTGGCGACCACCAAGAACTTCGCGCACCGCATCTATCTGGGACAGGGCGTCTACGCCGAGATCACGTTGAACTTCCGCAAAAACGGCTGCGTGTTCCTTCCATGGACATACCCCGACTACCGGTCGGAGGCTTACACGCGCTTTTTCCTGGCGATCCGGCGTCTCCTGCTGAATCAGTTGGACAACCGTCGGAAAGGAAACCACGGAACGCGCGACGGCAAAAATCAGCGCGTCAGCGTCAGGAACCGACTCGCCTCGCGCAGCGGTTGCGCATGAGCTTCTCGATGCCGGCCGCGACCTCCGCAACCGTCACCGGCTTGGCAAGCACCGGATCGTCGCCCGTCTTCCCACCCATGGCCTTCGCTTCGTCCTTGCCTACGATCGAGGTCAAGAACATGACGGGGATGTCCTTGAGCCGCGAATCCTCCCGCATCTCGGCGGCTACCATGCCACCGTCCTTGTCGGGCATGATCACGTCCAGGAGCAAGATGTCCGGCTGGAAATCGAGCGCAGCAAGCTTCGCCTTCCGCAGGCTGTTCTCGACGCGCGCATGGTAGATGCCCGATTGCTCAAGCCCCGCCTTGAGCGTCTGCGACAGCGCCACGTCGTCATCCACGATCAAAATTTTCGTCTTCATCGGACGCCTCATTCTTCGTTCGTCGGTCTTCCGCATGCTTTATGCTTGCCGCGATCGCGCCGCGCCGGCATGAACGGCAGGTAAAGAGACGCAAACCGACGGCGGTGGAATTGTGTTCCGCGGGTCGTCAGTAGGCCCGCGCCAGAAAGGAATAAAGCGCGCCGATCGTGTAAACGGCCAGAGCCGCCAACGACACGACCGAGAGCGCGTCCTGCTTCCGCCCCTTCGGATACAGAAAGGGCAGGCAAAGCGCGGCCATCAGCGCCACATCCATCGCCGACATGCCGAGCAGCGCGCGGACATCGGTCGGCGGCCAGGGGAACAGTTTCCCGTAGAATACGCTGAGCGGAAGAAAAAACATGAAGCCGGGGTAGAAAAAGCATTCCAGCCGCGGCGCTATGCTCCGGACGGGGACATGTAGGGCGAACACCATGACCCAGAGCGCGCAGAACAGCGTGGCAATCAGGTAGCGCCCCGCCTGCAGACGCCCCTGTTCACCGTCCTGGACGCTTGCGTTCATGATGATCCTTCCGGCGCGCGAGGCAGGCGATCTATTGGTCTTTCACGACGATCTTGTCGTCCAGCGGCGGGTTCTCGCGCGCGAGCTGCGAGCCTATGGCCTTGCGGCGCAGAGCGGCCACGCTGAATCGCAGACCGTCGTTGCGATAGTGCATCATCTCGGGTTTGTCGGCGGCGCGGCTTACCAACAGGATCAAATCCGTGTAGCCCTCCCGCTGCCGCGTCAAGACGCCCATGATTTTCCCCTCGGTCGGCTGACGAATCACCCCGCCCTTGTAGTACGCGGGAACAGTGGGCGGCGCCTCCGGCTTGTCGGGTTGTTTCTGGATGTAGATCGCCACTTGCTGCCCCGTATCGTCTTCCGACAGGTCCACCACGGCCGGGTCCGACAGGCCGTCAAGGTTAAAGTCCGCCGTCACCGTAGAGGTTTTGTCCTCCGCTTTGATCTGGTCGGCGGTTACCGTCTCCGCCCGGTTCGTAAACGCGAACGAAGTGGTTTCCGTCGTCGTTTCCGCCGGCTCTCCCGCCGGCGGCGGGGCGGGACGGGACGGGACGGATTTTTCGAGCACCCGGCCATTGCCAGCAAACCGAGAACCACGGACGCCACCATTCGGTTCATGGAGCTCTTTCCTTATCTCCACGCTCAGTTAGCGGTCTTGGTCTTCGTTTAGTGTTTGCGAGTTATAGCGCCGTTGCGGCGTTTCAGCAAGCAGGAACGAATAGTTCACTCGATCGCGCTTGACAGTCGGCGACTTCGATGTCAAGATGCGGCCCAGGATGCGCGTTGGGAAAACGGGTGTCCGCTCCATGGGCCGGGCGCCGTGTAGTCCGGCCAACCTCCCGCGGGAGCAGGTCCTACCGCGGGAGCGCTTGTTGCGCGCGCAAGAGTCGAGGCACAACAGGAACGGAGGTCGCGCATGCAAATGACACATTCGCCTCGCCCCCGTTTCTCCGCGCCCCTTGTCCATAAGGAGGTCGTATGAGCGCTCGAATCGGCGAGCTGACGTTCCTGCGGGAACTCGCGGGACGATTCAAAATCCCGGCGCCCGACTACGTGGTCGAGCCGGTAACCCAGTCCGACGTGAAAGCCAGGCTCCGGAAATGGGGCGCCGGCATCGTAAAGCCCGATGTGCTGGCCGGCAAACGCGGGAAAGCCGGCGCGGTGCGGAAAGCGTCGGAGTACCACGAGGCGATCCAGCTTCTCAAGAAGGCGGCCGCCGAGCAGGTCAACGGGCAACAGCCGCGCACGGCCTACCTGGCGCAGGCGGTTCCCGCCGACATGGAGCTGTTTACCGCGATCACCTACGACTCGCGGTATCTGTCGCCTTCCTTCACCATCTCCTTGAAAGGCGGCGTGGACATCGAATCGGTCCCTGATTCCGACAAGGCGACTATTCCGGTGGACGTCTTCAAGGGGTTGAACGCCTACCAGGCTTCGCAGGCCCTGAGCCGGCTCGGATTGCAGGGAAAACTCAATTCGAGCCTGGCGTTGTGCTTCGTGAACCAGTGGGACATGTTCATCTCCACGGGCATGCAGACCTGCGAAATCAATCCCTGGCGCGTGAACAAGGACGGCCGGATTTTCGCCTGCGACTTCAAGGCCACGTTCGACGAGAACAACTTCAAGTTCAAGGATATCGGGTTCACGCTGCCCGAGTATCCGACGACGGAGGAAGCGTTCGACGAGGAGATGCGGGCGTGGGCGGCCAGCAGCCATCAGGGCCAGGCGCACGTCTCCAGCCTGGGCGGGAAGAAGATTCTGCCGATCCTGTTCGGCGGCGGCGCCGGCACGATCGTCATCGAGACCCTGGCCCAGATGGACGGCGATCCGATGTTCCTGTCGGATTTCGGCGGCAACCCGCCCTATGAGCGGATGAAGAAAACCGCCGAAATCTGTTTCCGCCATAAATTGAAGGAGGCGGCCCTGCTCCTGATCCTGGGCGGCAAGGCGAACAACACGCAGATTGACGTGACGTTCGCGGCCATCGCCGACGCGCTGGAGGAGTGGGCGGCCAAGAACGGCCCGATTTCGATCCCCGTGGTCATTGGGCGGGGCGGGCCCGGGCTTGTGCAGGGATTTGCCGCGATGAAGAAGGCGCTGGAGAATCTGGGGATGCCCTACGTATTCTTCGGGCCGGACACGCCGATCACGCTGGCAGCGGCGTATGCGGCCCGGCTCGCGAACTGCGGCGCCCGCAAAGCGCGAGGGGAATTGCCATGAGAGCCAAATCGTTGAAGGACCTCTTGAAAGCCCGCGACCGCGTGGCGGTGTCGAACATTACCGGCCGCGAGGCGGCGAAAGTTTCCATCGTTTCCCAGCGATTTTGCGGCAACATCGTGGCCGGCTGGGCGCTGGGCAAAGCCGGCCAGGCGTTGAACGTGCCCGGAGTGGGCAGCATCCCGGTGTTCGGCCAGTTCGACGAGCTGATGACGTCCCTGCCTGAAAAGAAACGGCCCAACAAGATCGTGGTCTATTCCCCGCCGGACGCGGTGTACGGCGACGTGAAGGAAGTGCTCGAACACGGGCAAAAGAAGGTGGAAACGATTTTCGTGATCACCGAGCACGTCTCCATCGAAGTGACGGCCAAGCTGAAAGCGCTGACCGAGCAGGCGGGCGTGGACATTGTGGGATGCAACACGCTCGGCGTCATCAACCCGCACGAGAGCGCGCGCGTGGGCGCCATCGGCGCGGACGCGCCGGACGAGACGTTCCGAAAGGGATCGGTGTGCATCCTGTCCAATTCGGGGAACATGGTGAACACGATCGCCGCCTACCTGCAGGCGGCCGGACTGGGAATCTCGTGCGGGATTTCAACCGGGAAGGATGTTCTGATCCTGACTCCGTCGCGGGACCTGTTGCCGCTGGCCATGAAGGACCCGCGAACCAGGATCATCGCGCTCTACATTGAGCCGGGCGGCGCCTACGAGCAGGAAGCCATCGAGTACCTGGCAACGGTGAGGAAACCGAAGCCGATCCTGGTCTACGTGTCCGGCCGGTTCGCCGAGGGCCGGGCCGTGTTGCTGGGGCATGCCGGCGCCGTGGTGGAAGGGCCGAACACCAGCGCGTCCCGAAAGATACAGCTCTTCGACGACTACTTCGGGATGCCGGTCTTCGACCCGGAGCAGAGAAGGCGGTTCGTTTCGCTGCTGGCGGAGAAGAAGCGGGGCGTTCGCGTGAACACGCTGCACGACCTGGTTCCGGCCGCGCAGGCGCTGATTGACGCGCTGGACATCAAGCCGGACTTCCAGGCGACGCGGCCGATCGCCCTGCGGCCGTGGTTTGTGGAGCTGGGCGCGCTCGGGCGCAAGCTCCCGCGCGAGCTGGCGCTCTATCCGACGACCATTCCTGAGCCGTACGGTTCACTCGTGAACCAGCACGTGAAATCGGGCATCGGCCGGCTGCCCACCCGGCAGCCCATGCGCAACGCCTCGCACGCGAGCTCCAACGACGGGATCACGCCGCGCATCTACGGGTATTCGGTCATGAACCTGATGAAGAAGGGGGCGTTCGGGGAAGCCGTGCTGCTCTACTGGCTCGGGCACCCGGCGAAACAGGGCTTCGAGGCGCGGCTGTTCGAAATGGGCTTGATCGCCTCGCTCACGAACGGGCCGGGGACCATCTCGGCGCAAGGGCCCAAGCTCTCGGCGTCGGCCGGCAACAGCCCGAACACCGCCATGATCGCTACGCTGGCGGCGATCGGCACGGTCCACGGCGGGAACGGGCAGGAGGCCGCGCGGATGCTGGTGGACCTGTTCGGCCAGACGAAGATGACGGACCCCTACAGCCGGACGGATGTCCCGGACCTTGACGCTCTGGTAAATGCCTTCGTCAACAAGTTCAAGGAGAAGAAAGCGGTAGCCAAGGAAGCGGGACTCGACTACGGGAAGGTGCCATGCCTCGGCCACCCTGTCTTCAACAAGGAAACGATCAACTACGATCCACGCGAGCGCGTCATCGCCGCTTACATGGAACAGCACAAGTTATACAATGTCTTCCACGATTTCTATCACCGCCTGGCGCGCGCCATGATGGACAGCGGCGTGACGAACAAAGTGCACGCCGTCAACGTGGATGCCGCGCTGACGTGCATCCTGATGGGCATGGCGTGGCCGCTGCTGAAGGACAAGAAGATCACGGTGGAGCGCGCCGTGGACCTGCCGTTCCTCGCGTTCGCGCTGGGGCGCGTGGCAGGCGGCGCCGGGGAATACCTCGATCACCGTGAAAGCGGCGCGGACATGGACATGCGCGTTCCGGTTGAGGAATGCCGGTATCTCGGGCGGATCTTGGATTGAGCCCATCAGGCCCGGGGAATGATCGATTCCCCACCTCGAACGGGATTCGTCAACCCGCGGACGGGTCACCGAAATCGTACGGGTGATCACTGGTCGAGAAGAAGGCATGAAATCGGGACCGGTATGTGGTAAGAGTGATTCATGCAAACACAATTGGCACTGTTCGCGGAGTATCCGCAAACCGAGCCAGACCTGAAGTCAGGCCGATCGGGCACATTCGTGGACAACCTGACCCTGCCGGTTCATCGCTGGTTCCGATATTCGGCCGGCTTTGCCGCGCAATGGGTTGAGCAAGTCCTGTCAGACTGGAGCATCGAACCGGGGCATGTCGTCCTTGACCCCTTTGCCGGGTCCGGCACCGTGTCCGTCGTCTGCGACACGATGGGCATTTCCAGTGTGGGCGTGGAGGCCCACCCGTTGGTCTCCCGTATATGCAAGGCAAAACTCTTGTGGACAACGCCACCTGATCGTGTCGCGTGCTTCGCCACCGCCGTGCTAAGACACGCGCAGAACCGAAAACCCGATCTTTCCCTGTATCCCAGCTTGATTCAGCGCAGTTTCGATGCGGACGCCCTTGCATCACTCGACAATCTGAAGTCTTCATGGGTTTCGCTACGGGATTCATCACCGGAATCTGAACTCGTGTGGCTCGCGTTGATATCGATTCTCCGCCCCACGTCAAGGGCGGGAACCGCCCAGTGGCAGTATATTCTCCCGAACAAGACGAAGAAGAAAGTCATTCAACCGGCGTTCGCATTTCAACAGCAAATCGAGATTATCAAGGCTGACATCAGATGGATGCAGGCAAGAGCACGCGAATCGCATGCCGAGATCATAGCCGGCGATGCCCGAAAACTCGCAGAGTCCATGCCCCGCAAGGTTGATGCCGTCATCACCTCGCCCCCTTACGCCAACAACTACGACTACGCCGACGCCTTGCGCTTCGAAATGACCTTTTGGGGCGATGTGAACGGCTGGGGCGATATTCATGAGGCGGCAAGAAGACGCTTGATTGTCTCCTCGTCTCAACACTCATCCCGAGAACGACTCCGGTCGGAAGACCTTCTTGAGTCCGAAGTGATTCAGTCCATCAGAGACGAGTTGCAGCAAGTCGTCCAGACATTGGCGACCGTCAGGGAGAGTCACGGCGGGAAGAAGCATTACCATACGATGATCGCGGCCTACTGCCGTGACATCGGCTTCGTGCTTCACCAACTCCGGCGCGTCTGCAAACGGGGTTCGCGCATGTGTTGGGTCATTGGCGATTCAGCGCCCTATGGCGTCTACTGCCCTGTCGAGCGATGGATCGGCGCCTTGGCAATGGACGCCGGTTTCAACCGTTACAGTTTCGACAAGTTGCGGGATCGCAACATCAAGTGGAAAAACAGGAAACACCGAGTTCCCTTGAAGGAGGGACTTCTCTGGATTGAGGGGTAGATATGGCAGAATCACCGGCGCACAGGTTCGGTCAGGTTATTGGCGAGTTGCTTGAGTCAGTCGTACTGCCGCAACTTGAATCGTTCTGCGCGGCACAGGGTCTCTACCTGGACCACCAGAAGAAGGATCGCACGGCACGTGCCGGAAAGAAGGCGGCATGGACGGATCAGTTCGGGAACACACACGACCTCGACTTCGTGATTGAGCGAGATGGCACGGATCAGAAGATCGGCTCCCCACTCGCCTTTATCGAAAGCGCTTGGCGGCGGCACACCAAACACTCCCGAAACAAGGCTCAGGAGATTCAAGGCGCGATTCTCCCGCTCGCGGAGAAGTACCGATGGAACAATCCCTTCCTCGGAACCGTTCTTGCCGGGGTGTTTACCGAAGGTTCTCTGGACCAACTTCGCTCCTTGGGCTTCAACGTGCTGTACTTTCCCTACGAATCGCTTGTTGCCGCGTTTGCGTCACAGCGTATTGAAATGGCCTTCGACGAGAGCACGCCGGATCGTACGTTTCGACAGACCACAGACCGTATCGAGAAGGCATCAGCGGCCACCATGGCCAACATTCGGAAGCATCTTGTCGCCGCCAATCAAGACGGTATCAATGTCTTCTTCAACTCCCTCACCAAACGGCTCGCCCGGCATGTCACCCGTGTGATCGTCATTCCGCTCTACGGAAGGGCTAACGAGTTTGCGACCATTGACGACGCGGTCAAGTTCCTCGACCAGCACCGCATGTATGAAGGGTCCGGCGACTTCCGCAAGTATGAGATTCGGATTGAGTTCTCTAATGGAGACAAGGTCGAAGCATCTTTGGAAGCTAAGGCCAAAGTTAGGGAATTCCTTGCCTTTGTGGCCAGACAATAGGATCCGGACTTCGGGGCGGCGCGTTCGCCGAACGCGCCGGACGCGACAGCCGCGAAAGCAGGAGAACACCATGGGCAAGTCAATCGTTCGGAAGCTGATCGAGTCTCACCGGGTCGAGGGGCAGTGGAATCCCGGTTCGGAAATCGCCATCCGGATTGACCAGACCCTCACGCAGGACGCCACGGGCACGATGACCTACCTCCAGTTCGAGGCGATGGGGCTGCCGGGCCTCGCGACCGAGCTGTCGGTCAGTTACATTGACCACAACATGATCCAGATCGGCTTCGAGAATGCCGACGACCACAAGTACCTGCGGTCCATCGCGGCGAAATGCGGCATCGTCCTGTCCCGCGCCGGAAACGGGATATGCCACCAGGCGCACCTCGAGCGGTTCGGGAAACCCGGCAAGACGCTGCTGGGCGCCGACTCGCACACCCCGACGGGCGGCGGCATCGGCATGCTTGCCATCGGCGCCGGCGGCCTGGACGTGGCCATGGCCATGGGTGGCGCGCCGTTCTATCTGACCTGCCCCACGGTCGTGAAAATCGAGTTGACCGGTCGGCTCAAGCCGTGGGTGTCCGCCAAAGACGTTATTCTGGAGGTCCTGCGCCAGTTCGGAACCAAGGGCAACGTGAACGTCGTGTTCGAATACGCCGGCAAGGGCGCGCTCACACTCACCGTGCCCGAGCGGGCTACCATCGCCAACATGGGCGCCGAGTGCGGGGTGACTACGTCCGTTTTCCCGAGCGACGAGCACACGAAGGCATTCCTGGAGGCGCAGGGGCGCGGGCAAGACTGGACGGAGATCGCGGCGGACCCGGACGCCGAATACGACAAGACCATGACGATCCGCCTGGCGGACCTGGTCCCGCTGGCCGCCACGCCGCACTCGCCGGGCAATATCGCCACCGTGGAATCGCTCCTGGGCATCGCCGTGGACCAGGTGTGCATCGGGTCCTGCGCGAACTCCTCCTACCAGGACCTGGTGACGGTCGCGAAGATCCTGAAGGGGAACGTCGCGGCGCCGAACGTCAGCCTGATCGTCGCGCCGGGCTCGCGGCAGGTCCTGCAAGCAATCGCCAGGGAAGGCTACCTCGACGACCTGATCGCTGCCGGCGCGCGGGTTGATGAATGCGCGTGCGGGTTCTGCATAGGGAACAGCCGGGCGCCCTCGAGCAAGGGTGTTTCGCTGCGCACCTCGAACCGCAACTTCGAGGGGCGCTCCGGCACGAAGGACGCGCAGGTGTATCTGGTGTCGCGCGAAACGGCCGCCGCTGCGGCCATCGCCGGCCGGATCAGCGATCCCAGGACCCTGCCCATGAAATATCCGCATGTTCGGATGCCGAAGCAATTCGCGACTGACGACCGGATGTTCATTTTCCCGAAAGACATCCCGGACCCGGCCAATGTCAAGATTTGCCGCGGGCCCAATATCGGCGCTTTGCCGACGAATGATCCGTTCCCGGCAACGGTCAAGGGAGTGGTCTCCATCAAGGTGGGCGACAAGATCACCACCGATCATATCATTCCGGCCGGCGCCCGGATGAAGCACCGCTCGAACATCCCGAAATACTCGGAGTTCGTGTTTGAGACGATGGATGCGGGCTTTGCGGCACGCGCGGCGCAGGCGCGCGACAGCGGCAAACACAACGTCATCGTGGGCGGCGCCGGCTATGGAGAGGGTTCCTCCCGCGAGCATGCGGCGATCTGCCCGACGTTCCTGGGCGTGAAGGTTGTGCTGGCAAAGTCGTTCCAGCGGATCCACACGGACAACCTGATCAACTTCGGCATCCTGCCGCTCGTTTTCAAGAGCGAGAAGGATTACGACCGCATCGCCCAGGGCGACGAGTTGGAGATTCCCGACGCGGCCCGGGCGCTGAAGGAGGGCAAATCATTGCTGGTGAAGAACCTCTCCCAGAATGCGACGATCGAGGTCAAACACGGCCTGACCGACCGGCAGAAGGAGATCCTGCTGGCCGGCGGCGCGCTGTTACTGCGGAAACAGAAGGCGGGGAAGTCGGCCGGGATTTCATGCTTCGAGATTTGAATCTGACCGATGCCCTGTGACGAGCATGAAATACGCCGGCAGAGCGGCGCTCGGCCTCCCGGACGAGCGCGGCAGGCGAAGAAGCGCGCGTCGCGGGACGTCGCGCGCCACTTTTTGAAGACTGTGTCTCAGTGGCGCCGCGAAGTATAAGGAGCCTGTTATGCCGGCGAAGATCAAGACGAAGAACGCCATTGTGGAGATGGACGGGGACGAAATGACCCGCGTGTTGTGGAAGATGGTCAAGGACAAACTGATCCGGCCCCATGCGGACGTGAACGTGGAATACTATGACCTCGGCCTGGAAAACCGGGACCGGACGGATGATCAAGTGACGGTTGCCGCTGCTCATGCCACGCTCAAGCATGGGGTGGCGGTGAAATGCGCCACCATCACGCCCAACAGCGAGCGCATGAAGGAGTACAAGCTCAAGAAGGAATGGAAGAGTCCGAACGGCACAATCCGGGCCATCCTGGACGGCGCGGTGTTCCGCTGCCCAATTATGACGCGGAACGTCAAGCCGACCGTGCCGAGCTGGAAGAAGTCCATCATCGTGGGCCGTCACGCCTACGGCGACGTGTACAAGAACACGGAGTACCGCGTGGAAGGGCCTGGCAAGGCCGAGCTGATCTTCAGCGACAAGAACGGCAAGGAAACGTTCCGCCGAACGATCCATGAGTTCGATGGCCCGGGGATCATTCAGGGCATTCACAATTTGGATTCGTCCATCGCCAGCTTTGCGAAGGCGTGCTTCGAGTGCGCCCTGGATCGCAAGGTGGATATCTGGTTCGGCGCCAAGGACACAATCTCCAAAACGTACGACGGCCGGTTCAAGATCATCTTCGAGCAGGTCTACCAGAAGGAGTACAAGGACAAGCTGGCCAAGGCGGGGATCAGGTTCGCCTACACACTCATTGACGACACCGTCGCCCGCGTCATGCGCTCCGAGGGCGGCCTGCTCTGGGCCTGCAAGAACTACGACGGAGACGTCATGTCGGACATGGTGGCGTCGGCGTTCGGATCGCTGGCCATGATGACCTCCGTGCTCGTGTCGCCGACTGGCGTGATGGAATTCGAGGCGGCGCACGGCACGGTACAGAAGCACTACTACAAGCATCTCCAGGGCGAGAAGACCTCGACCAATTCCATGGCTCTGATCTTCGCGTGGAGCGGCGCGCTGCGCAAGCGCGGCGAGCTGGACGGCGCGCCGGACGTCGAGGCGTTTGCCGATGCTCTCGAAAAATCCGCCATTGCGACCGTCGAAGGCGGCTTCATGACCGGCGACCTGGCCCGGATCGCGAGTCCCGCCCCACGCCGGATTTGCTCGAGCGAGGAGTTCCTCGCCGCAGTCGCCCAACGGTTGGCCGCCAGCCGGAAGTGAGGCCTTCGCGCCATGCGCGCTCTTCAGGCAGCTGAATGGGCGCCCGGCCCGGCTCATGGCCTCCGTGAAGAAGCCCTCGTCTTTCTGCTTGTAAGCGAAAAGGAGCTTTTTTAGACTCCCGGCCCTGTGTGCGGTCATTCCCGCCGCCGTGGGGTTTCAACCATGAGAGAAATCGGCGTTGGATTGTTGGGGTTTGGCACGATCGGCGCCGGCGTGGTCGCCGGTCTCCGGAAAAACGGCGACCTGATCGCCGAACGCGTCAAAGCCCGCCTCGTCCTCCGCGGGATCGCGGACATTGATCTCGATCGCGACCGCGGCGTGGCCGCGGACCCCGCCCTCCTCACACGCGACGCCGCAGGCGTCATCCGCGACCCCGCCATTGACATCATCGTCGAGCTGATCGGCGGCGCCCGCATTGCCGGGGATTTCATCCGCCAGTCGCTGGAAGCCGGCAAGCCGGTGGTCACGGCCAACAAGGCCCTGCTGGCCGAACAGGGGGAAGAGATCTTCGGGCTGGCCGAGCGCGCGAACACGGACCTCTACTTCGAAGGCAGCGTGGGCGGAACGATCCCGGTGATCAAGGCCATCCGCGAGGGACTGGTCGCCAACCGCATCGAGGCAATCACCGGCATCCTCAACGGCACGTGCAACTACATCCTGACCCGCATGGACCGGCAAGGCATGCCGTTCGACGCCGCCTTGCAAGACGCCCAGGCCCGTGGCTATGCCGAGGCCGAGCCCAGCCTGGATGTGGACGGGCGCGACACGGCCCACAAAGCCGTCCTGCTCGCCTCGTTGGCCTGCGGGAGCGTGGTGCCCATGAGCGCCGCCAGCATCGAAGGCATCCGAGCCATTACCCAGGAAGACATCCGCAATGCCCTGGAAATCGAGCATCGCATTAAGCTGCTGGCCTTCATCGCGCCCCGGGACCGGGAGATGGAGGTGCGCGTCCATCCCACCCTCGTGCCGCTGAGCAGCCTGCTCGCGTCGGTCCATGACGTGTTCAACGCCGTCCAGGTGAAGGGCGACCTGTCCGGCGAAACCCTGTACTACGGCTGCGGCGCCGGCCGCGATCCGACGGCCGGCGCCGTCATCGCGGACGTCGTGGACATCGCGCGCAACATCGTCGCCGGCTGTCATCGCCGCGTCCCGGCCGTGAGCGTGAAACCCCGCGACATGACGTTCCTCCGAATCGAGGAAACCGACAACCGATACTACGTTCGGGTTCCACTTGCCTCCGGCAGGAACCTGGCCCAAAAGGTCCGCGCCTTGCTCGCCGCGCGCGGCGTGCCAGTGGCATCGGTGGAACGCAAGCGCGGCGGCGGCGCGGCCGAACCCAGCGCGATCGCGATCACGGAAACGGTGAAGGAGAAGACCCTCAATGCCGCGCTCGCGGAACTGAGCGCGCGCGACTGGGTGCGCGCTCCGGTCGCGAGGATTCGGTTCCAGACGTAGCCGCTTTCCGCAACCCGCGGCGCGGCCGATTCAGGAGAGACCCGCTATGAAGATCTGCAAGTTCGGCGGCACATCGCTGGCCACGGCCGGCGGGGTGGCGAAGGTTTGCAACGTCGTGCTCGGCGATCACGAGCGGCGCGTCGTCGTCGTGTCGGCGCCCGGCAAGCGAACCCCGGATGACCGGAAGGTCACGGACATGCTAATCGCCTGCGCCGAGGCGCGGCTGGCAGGCAAGCCGGGCCGGGCGGAAATCGAAGCCGTGATCGAGCGGTTCGCCGGCATTCAGAGGGGACTGAACCTGCCGGATTCCCTCACCGACGGCATTCGGAAGGACTTGGCGGCGCGCATGGAGGGCGACATCGGCCACAAAGGGCGGTTCCTGGACCGGATGAAGGCGGCCGGCGAAGACAACTGCGCCAGGCTGGTGACGGCCGAGCTCTGCCGCCGGGGCGCGGACGCGCGCTACCTGAGTCCGCGAGAGGGCGGGCTGCTCTTGAGCGACGAATACGGAAACGCGCAGATTCTTCCCGAATCCTACTCCAACCTCGCCGCGCTCCGCGAGGCGGAATGGATCACCGTGTTCCCCGGCTTCTTCGGCTACACGCGCGACGGCGCGGTGGTGACCTTCCCGCGCGGCGGATCGGATATCACGGGCGCCATCCTTGCCGCCGCGGTCGGCGCCGAGGTCTACGAGAACTTCACTGACGTGGACTCCGTCTGCGCGATCGATCCGGACCTGGCGCCGGACGTAAAGCCCATCCCGGAGCTCAGCTACCGGGAAATGCGGGAGCTTTCCTACGCCGGCTTTAACGTGTTGCACGAAGAGGCGATCGTCCCGACGGTCAGGGCGGGCATCCCGATCTGCGTCAAGAACACCGCCTCCCCGGAAGGCCTCGGCACCATGATCGTGCCGGAGCGCAAGCATGCGACGGGCGACGTCGTAGGCATCGCCTACAACATCGGCTTCTGCACGATCTCGATGAGCAAATATCTCATGAATCGGGAGATCGGATTCGGCCGGCGGCTGCTCCAGATCATCGAGGACGAGGGCCTCTCCTTCGAACACATGCCGTCGGGCATTGACACGCTGTCCGTCGTGCTCCGCGAGGCCGACCTCGACGAAGCTACGGAGAAACGCGTCCTGGAACGAATCCGCGCGGAACTGGGCTGTTCGGACGCGGAGATCAAGCGCGGGCTGGCGCTCGTGATGATTGCCGGCGAGAGAATGCGCCACAGGATCGGCACGGCGGCCACGGCCACCCGCGCCCTGGCTGACGCCAATGTCAACATCGAGATGCTCGACCAAGGCGCCTCCGAGATCAGCATGATGTTCGGCGTGAAACAAGAGGACGCCCCCCGCGCCGTGCGCGCCCTCTACGACGCTTTCTTCGGTCGCTTGTGATATGGAATCCTTGGCTTCAACCGGAAGGACGCAATTGCGACGAACCGAAATGCGGGAATGGCGCGCCCTCCAGGCGCACTACGAGGCCGTCAGAAACACCCACCTGCGCGATCTGTTCCGCAGGGACCCCTGCCGGGCCGCGCGGATGTCGCTCCAGGCCGCCGGTCTCTTTCTGGACTACTCCAAGAACCGCGTCACCGATGAGACGATGAAGAAACTCGTTGCGCTCGCGGCGGCCTGCGAACTGCGCGCGGCGATCCGCGCCATGTTCTCCGGCGCGAAGATCAACGAAACCGAAAACCGCGCCGTTTTGCACACGGCCCTCCGTAACCGCGCCAACACGCCCGTCATTCTGGACGGCCGGGATGTCATGCCGGGCGTCAACGCGGTTTTGGACCGGATGGCGGCCCTGGCGCGGCGGGTGCGTTCCGGCGAGTGGCTGGGTCAGACGGGCAAGCGGATTCGGAACGTCGTCAACCTCGGGATCGGCGGGTCGGACCTCGGCCCGGTCATGGCGGTCGAGGCGCTGCGAGCGTTCGGCGACCGAAAGCTGACGGCTCGCTTCGTCTCCAACGTGGACGCCTCTCACTTCGTCGAGCAGACGCGCGGGCTCAAGCCGGATGAGACGCTCTTCATTGTGGCCTCCAAGACCTTTACCACGCAGGAAACCATGACAAACGCGCGAACGGCTCGGACGTGGGTTCTGAAAAAATTGAAGAGCGAGGCCGCGATTGCCAGGCATTTCGTGGCGCTTTCGACCAACGCCGGGGAAGCGCGGGCCTTC
Source organism: Verrucomicrobiota bacterium (assembly GCA_030018915.1). Taxonomy (GTDB): domain Bacteria; phylum Verrucomicrobiota; class Kiritimatiellia; order UBA8416; family SLMC01; genus JASEHE01. The sequence goes on along the minus strand of JASEHE010000017.1, from coordinate 7,366 downwards.
GGAATCGCGCCCGGGAATATGTTCGAGTTCTGGGATTGGGTGGGCGGACGGTACTCCCTGTGGTCGGCGATCGGGCTGCCCCTGATGATCGCTATCGGGCCGGAGAACTTCGCGCGGCTGCTGGACGGCGCGCACGCCATGGATCGGCATTTTGCCGAGGCGCCGCTCGAGGCCAACATGCCAGTAATCCTGGGGCTGCTTGGCGTGTGGCACAACAACTTCTTCGGAGCGGCCACGCACGCGATCCTGCCATACGACCAGCGCCTGCGCCGATTCCCCGCCCACCTGCAACAGCTCGACATGGAGAGCAACGGCAAAAGCGTGGACCGGCAGGGCCGGCGGGTGGACTACCAGACCGGCCCGGTGATCTGGGGCGAGCCGGGGACCAACGGCCAGCACGCGTTCTACCAGCTCATCCACCAAGGCACCAGGCTGATCCCGGCGGATTTTATCGGCTTCCTGAAGTCGCAAAACCCGATCGGCGATCACCACGACAAGCTGATGGCCAATTTCTTCGCGCAGACCGAGGCTCTGGCGTTCGGGAAGACCTCCGAGCAGGTCCGCGCCGAGGGCGCGCCGGAGTCGCTCGTGCCGCACAAGACGTTCGAGGGCAATCGGCCGACGAACACGATCCTGGCCGAGCAACTCGATCCGTTCACGCTGGGCGCGCTCGTGGCGCTCTACGAGCACAAGGTCTTTGTGCAAGGCGCGATCTGGAACATCTGCTCGTTCGACCAATGGGGCGTGGAACTTGGCAAGGCCCTGGCCGACAAGATTCTCGGCGAGCTGCAGGCGGACGCCGAGCCGCCGCTCGCGCGCGACAACTCGACGACCGCCCTGATCCGCCGCTACCGCCAGTCGAAATGAAATCCGTTGTTCTCACCGGGCTCCGGAAGCTTCACGCTCAGACCCAGCGCCGCCAACAGCAGGAATCCGATGATGCCGCCCAGCATGGCGCCGGCGTGATCCATGCCGCGCTGGAACCCGAACGCGTAGCCGCGAATGCGCGGATCCACGTTGTCGGCGACGATCGCGTCGCGCGGGGCCGTCCGGATACACTTGCCGAGCCGGTCAATCAGCCGGAAGACCAACACCAGGCCCGACGCCTTGGCCAGGGCAATCAGCGGCTTCGTGACCGTCGAGAGCGTGTAGCCGATCAGCACCAGCCACTTGCGGTTCTTCACGCGGTCGGAGATCGCGCCCGAGAACAGTTTGACCAAGGCCGGGAAGCCCTCGACGAACCCTTCGATCAAACCGATCGTGGCGCGCGAGGCGCCGAGGCCGAGTAGGAAGCTCGGGAGCAGAGGGCACACGATCTCGCTGCCCATGTCCGTGAAGAAACTGACAAGGCCCGTGGCTTTGACCACGCGGCTGAGTCTGGGTCGGGCCGCGTCGACCGGCGGATTCGCATCTGGATTCTCGGTGTTCTCCTTCACTCGATTCGACTCCCGGTCTGGGGATCGAAGTAGTGCGCTTTGTCCGCGGCAACCGCGGCGTCGCACCCGCTACCCACCGCGCAGGCCCGGCCCGACTCGACCCGCATGACGAAAACGACCCGGCCCGCGCGCAGGTGCACGTAGGTTTCGGCGCCCATCGGCTCCACGACGTCCACGCGGACGCGGATGCGCGGAGCGCCGGGGTTCGCCTCGGCCGCGGCCGAGCCGATGTCCTCCGGGCGGATTCCGGCCGTCACCGCGCGGTCCGCGTAGGCGGCGAGCGCACTCCGGCGTTCGGCCGGCGCCGGAAGACTAAAGCCGTCGTCGCTCTCGAACCGCATTGACTCCGCGGTTCCCTGGATGCGGCCCTCGAAGAAGTTCATGGCCGGGGCGCCGATGAACCCGGCTACGAACAAATTGGCGGGCCGGCGGTAGATCGCCATGGGATCGGCGACCTGCTGGACGAGACCGTCTTTCATGACGACGATTCGCTCGCCCATGGTCATGGCCTCGATCTGGTCATGGGTCACGTAGATCATCGTGGCGCCGAGTTGGTGGTGCAGGCGGCTGATTTCCACGCGCATTTGGACCCGGAGCTTGGCATCCAGGTTGGAGAGAGGCTCGTCGAACAAGAATGCCGCCGGCTTGCGCACGATGGCGCGGCCCACGGCGACCCGCTGCCACTGGCCGCCGGATAGCGCCTTGGGGCGGCGGTCGAGCGCGCCGCTCAGGCCGAGGATTTCGGCGGCGTCCCGGATTCGCGTCTCGATTTCCCGGCGCGCAACGCGGCGAAGTTTGAGCCCAAACTCCATGTTTTCGCGCGCGGTCATGTGCGGATAGAGCGCGTAGTTCTGGAAAACCATGGCGATGTCGCGGTCCCGGGGCGGCACGTCGTTCACAACACGGCCGCCGATTGCGATGACGCCGCTTGTGGGTTCTTCCAGACCGGCGACGATGCGAAGCGTCGTGGATTTTCCGCAGCCGGACGGTCCCACAAGGACCACGAACTCGCCGGAGCGGACCTCGAGGTTGAAATCCCGCACAGCCTGAATCCCGCCGGGGAACGTCTTGCTTACGTTCTTGAGGCTGACTTCCGCCATGTTGCGCCGCTTGTTCTATATCCGCTCAATGATTCCACATGACTCCTCGAGTCGGAATCTCGGCGGCAGTTGACCAAAAACGCGCCGGCGGATCAATCCCGGATCGAAGGGAGGTTGAGGCCCGGTGGTTCACGGTTGGCAGAGGTTGGGGTTTTCGGGCCGACAACCGTGAACCGCCGAACCGTGAACTTTGAGCATGCCGCGTTTTGTTCTTGTTCCGGCCTCCGTTTTCCACCATCCTTGCGCTTGGCCATCTGGGTCTCGTGCCGCAGGCAGACCCGCTTATGGAGGAACCGCCTTTCGGCGCAGTCGAGTTCGTTTTCCGCCAATCCCACCGGGGTTCCCAGATGGTTCCCAACCAGAAATCATGTTCTCACACGCAAATGAAACGTGAAGAGATCAAAGCGATCTTCCAGCCTTCCGGACGGAGCGTCTATGTGCTCCCGGACACCTCGGTGCTCGAGGCGGCTGGCGAGGCGGGAATCATTCTCCAGACGCCCTGCGGCGGGCGGGGCGTCTGCGGCAAGTGCCTCGCGCGGGTGGCCGAGGGGCAGGTCGAAGCGCCGGCAGGCCGGGGCCCGCTGTCCGCGAAACGCTTTGCCGAGGGATACCGCCAGGCCTGCCAGGCCCGGCTGAAGGGGCCGGCCACGATCTATGTCCCGGCGGAATCCTTGTTCGAGAGTCGGCAGAAGATACTGACCCGGGACGCCGGGCATCGCGGGAATCTGAATCCTGTCGTTCGCAAGACCTGCTTCGAGCTGCCCGCGCCGACCAGCGGGGACCCCGCCGCCGATGTGTCCCGGCTGTGCCGAGGCATCGGCGACGTGGCGATTGCCGACGATTGTCTGAACGCGCTGCCGCGGTTTCTGCGGTCCAACGGGTGGCGCGGCACTGCGGTGTTGATCCGCGGCAGGCTCGTGGCGCTGGAGCCCGGCGACACGTCTAAGCTGGCCTGCGGCATCGCGTTCGACATCGGAACCACCACCGTGGTCGGCACTCTCTTCGATTTGACGGACGGGAAGGAGCTGGGGCTCTCATCCCAGTTGAACGCTCAGATCGCCTATGGCGACGACGTGATTTCCCGGATTCACAGGATCCGCCAAGATCCGGCCATGCTGAACCGGCTGCAGGACGCGATTCGGGGCACCGTCAACGAGATCATCGCGCGCGTGACCCAGGACGCCGGGATTGCCAGCGAGTCCGTCTACGAGGTCACGATCGCCGGGAACTCGACCATGCAGCAGATTCTCTGTGGGTACGATCCTTCGGCGCTGGGCGAAGCGCCGTTCGTTCACGTGTTCGACCAGGCCCGCGCGCTGCCCGCCCGTCGGCTGGGCCTGCGGACGAACGCGAACGCCGAGGTATTCGTCTATCCGCAGATCGGCGGCTTCGTCGGCGGCGACACCGTCGCCGGCATGGTGGCCGCGCGGCTCGACAAGTGGGACAAGCCGGTGATCCTGATTGACATCGGAACGAACGGCGAGATCGTGCTGGCGCGCGGCAAGCGGATACTCGCCACCTCGACAGCGGCCGGCCCGGCGTTCGAGGGCGCGCGCATCGCGCAGGGGATGCGTGCCACGACCGGCGCCATCGAGAAAGTCATCCTGCGCAATGACGTGGTCCTCAACGTCATCGGCAACGTGCCGCCCGTGGGGCTCTGCGGCACCACGGTGATTGACGCCGTCGCCGAACTGCTGCGCCTCGGCGTCGTGGACGAGACCGGCCGAATCCAGAGGCCGGACGAGGTCCCACCCCGCGTGCCACGCGCGATCCGCCGGCGGATTGTGACCAAGGACGGCGATCCGCAGTTCGTGCTGGCGGACGCGGACGAGACGGGAACGGGCAAGCCGATCTGTCTGTGGCAGCGGGACATTCGTGAGCTGCAACTGGCCTCCGGAGCGATTCGCGCGGGCATCAACATCCTATTGAAGCGCCTGAACCTGACTGCCTCCGACGTGGGCTCAGTGTTGCTGGCCGGAGCGTTCGGGAACTTCATCCGCCGGAGCAACGCGCGGCGGATCGGGCTGATGCCGCCGATCCCGCGCAACAGCATCCGGTCCATCGGGAACGCGGCGTCCCTGGGCGCGAAGCTCGCGCTGCTGTCGGAGGACGAGCGCAAGTACGCCGAGCAGCTCCGGCAGAAGACGGAGCACGTGGATTTGTCGCTCGACCCGGAGTTCCAGGCCGAGTTCGGGGCGGCCATGCTGTTTCCGGGCCCAGAGGCCGACGCCTGCGCGGGCGGGGAAAGCGGGATGGGGGCGTAGATTGCCGATTTGCGATTGGCGAGGAGCCGGGCCACTGGGGACAGGCTGGAGAGGAAGCGCTGGGTGCTGAGTGCTTGCGCAAAAGGGGATTAGGCATGGTTTGGCGTTCAGGATGGAACAAGGCAACCCGAGCAGTTGCGCGAACCGAATCGCGCGGCGAAGAAAACAAACTTTGCGCGATAATGCGATTAATGAACTGAGCTTTTGGGCCGGAGAAACATGGAGCGGCGTTGAACGCCTATTTCAACACCTGCGGCGCGGGCGCCCCAAATATCTATTCCGCCGTATTCGTCTGGCGTCAATTCGGAGAAGACACCACATGAAAACCGTATCCAACGACGACCTGCAACTGACCGCCAACACCATCCGCGGACTGGCCATGGACGGCGTCCAGAAGGCCAACTCCGGCCATCCCGGCATGCCAATGGGCATGGCGGACCTCGCCGCCGCGCTTTTTCTCCAGCATCTCGAATACAGCCCGGGCAATCCTCTGTGGCCGAACCGCGACCGCTTTGTCCTGTCCGCCGGCCACGGGGCCATGCTGCTTTATAGCCTCCTTCACTTGGCCGGCTACGACCTCCCGCTCGCCGAGCTCGCCCAGTTCCGGCAGTTGGGCAGCAAGACGCCCGGTCACCCGGAATATGGACTTACCCCGGGCGTCGAAACCTCAACCGGCCCGCTCGGCCAGGGCTGCGGTAACGCCGTGGGCATGGCGCTCGCCGAGCGTATGCTCGCCGGACGGTTCGATACCGCCGACTTCTCCCCTGTCGAGCACACCACCTACGTCTTGGCCAGCGACGGCGATATGATGGAGGGCCTCAGCCATGAGGCGTTTTCCCTCGCCGGCCACCTCGGGCTCAACAAATTGATCGTGTTCTACGACTACAACCTCATCACGATCGAAGGCAAGACTGACCTTGCCTATGGCGACGACGTTAGGAAACGCTTCCTCGGCTATCGTTGGAATGTGCTCGAAAGCGACGCGCACAACTTCGACGCTATCCGCAAGGCCATCCGCCGCGCCCGGCGCGAGAAGGAGCGGCCCACTCTCGTCATCTGTCATTCCCACATCGGCAAAGGCAGCCCCAACAAAGCGGACACCGCGCAATGCCACGGCGCTCCGCTCGGCGCTGACGAGGTCAAGGCCGCCAAGAAAAACCTCGGCCTCCCGGAAGATAAGGATTTCTATGTCCCCGATAAAGTCTACGCGCTTTTCGCCGAACGCCGGAAGCAGCTCGAGCGCAAGGCCGCCGGCTGGCAGAAGGACCTCGACAAATACTTCGCCGCCTACCCCGACAAGGCCGCGCTCTGGAAGCAGCACATGGAGGACGTCCTCCCGGACAACCTCGCTGCCAGCCCGCCTGAGTTCCCGATTGACAAGCCGCTGTCCACGCGCGTGGCGTCCGGCAAGACGATCCAGGCCCTGGCCAAGGCCCTGCCTCAGTTCGTCGGCGGCTCGGCCGATCTCGCCCCGAGCACGATGACGCTCATCGAGAATGCGCTGTCCGTCGGCCCGCGCTCGTACAGCGGCCGCAACTTCCATTTCGGCATCCGCGAGCACGCCATGTGCGCTATGCTCAACGGCATCATGCTGCACGGCGGATTCCGCGCGTTCGGCGCCACCTTCTTCGTGTTCTTCGATTACTGCCGCCCGGCCGTGCGTCTCGCCGCCCTTATGAAGCTTCCGGTTATCTACGTGTTCACCCACGACAGCTTCTACGTCGGCGAAGACGGCCCCACGCACGAGCCGGTCGAACAGATCGCCGCCCTGCGCTGCATCCCGGGCGTCACTGTGATCCGGCCGGCCGACCCGACCGAAACGGCAGCCGCCTGGCTCGCGGCGCTCCGGAACAAGGGCGGGCCTACGGCCCTTCTGCTCACACGCCACAACCTGCCCGTCATTGACCGCAGGCAGTATCCGCCCGCCGGCAACCTCGAGCATGGCGCCTACACGCTCTGGCAGAGCGGACAGGGAATGCCCGATGTGCTCCTGATCGCCTCAGGCTCCGAGGTCGAGCTCGCCCTCAAGGCGGCCAAGGAGCTGGCCGCTGAGCATAACGTCCGCGTGGTCAGCATGCCGTCCTGGGAACTCTTCGAGAAACAGCTGCGGGCCTATCGCGACGAAGTGCTCCCCCCTGCCTGCAAGACCCGGCTGGCCATCGAGGCCGGCGTGTCCATGGGCTGGGAGAAGTATGTCGGCGAGAAAGGTCGCGTGCTGGGCCTGAACCGGTTCGGCGCGTCCGCCCCCTACAAGGTCCTCGCCGAGAAGTTCGGCTTCACCGTCCCGCACGTGGTGAAGATGGTGCGGGAACTGCGCGTAGGGCTTGTTGGCGTAACCGGTCAGTGACGCGGTGGCAGGGCCGGCAAGGCGCGCCGCGCGCATTTGTGCAACTGAGGAAACGAGCACATCAGGAACTGTCTAATGCGAAGAGCAAGCGGTATACATCCGCGGCAGGATGGACTGCGAGGGTGTTCAGGGCAGCAGTGAGGGTTTTGACGGGATCTTTGTTTCGCTTCTTCAGCGTGAGCAAGACACTCATCAGAGTCTCACGGGTGAGCGCACCGG
>JASEHE010000179.1 GCA_030018915.1 Verrucomicrobiota bacterium | reverse complement strand
TGTGAGATGGAGTGAAAAGTCCCTCAAAAGGGGAAGTCCGTGCAAGATTCAGGTTTCCACTTTGCGCCTACTTCCAGGATTGTGCCGGCAAACTCGTGGCCGATGATGATGGGGTTCGTGGCGATGTCCTTGGGCACCCGCTTGTGGTCCGCGCCCTGGATGGTCGCCTTGTGGCAGGACATGCAGATACTGTTCGTCACCACGCTTGCCAGCGCCTCGTCGTCCGCCACCGCCGGCAAATCGAACTCTTCCATCCTCAGATCGTTCTTCCCGTACAATCTCAACGCCGTCGTTTTCATGCAGGCGCCCCGTTACTCCTTTATCACCGCCGCCAGCGAGACCGATGCGATAGCCGGCTTTCCAAAACTCGTGTTTATCGCGCGCATTTCGGATGAGGTCGTTTCAAGAAGGCTCGTTCGACCTTGGCAAGCGCGGCTACGATGTCGCGGACTTCCCGCGCCCCGTAGTTTTCATGAAAGTAAATGACAAAATGGCTGTCGAGAACTTCATCGGCGTCGGGAAGTTCGAGCAGCGGTTGACGCGGTCCCCGGTAGAGCGGGCATGTCCAGGGACAACCGCTCCTGCCGTATGTCTGCCGCTCCAGGAACCATGGCCGTTTCGGCGAGGCCTGGGTGTAGCGTTCCTCAACGGGCAGACCTTCGGCGGCGACCGCCGAGGCAAACCGGGCTTTGTTTACCGTGAGCTTTGACGTATCCACATGGACGCGGAGGAACCAATAGACGCCTTCCGTGTCGGGAAGTTCCCGGCCGAGCGAGACGGCCTCAAGGCCTTTCAATCCCTCGATGATCTTCCCGGCCAGCCGGCGCCGCTTGGCGATGACCTGGGGGAGCTTCTTGAGCTGCGCGCGTCCAATGGCCGCAGCCAGGTCGTTCTGATTGCAGTTGAGGCCCATGACCACGTTCTCTGTCGCATTCTTGAGGTTGAAAGGTTTGCCGCGATCGCTGAAGCGTTTGACACGCCAGATGAGCTCCTCGTCGCGGGTATAGACCATCCCGCCTTGCGCGCCGGTGGCATGGAGCTTACCGCACATAGTCGAGAAAGCCGCCACGTCGCCGATGGCGCCGACGAGCCGGCCCTTGTAGCGCGCGCCGTGGGCCTGGGCGCAATCCTCGATGACGGGAATGCGGCGCGCCCGGGCGAGTTCCATGATCGGGTCCATGTCCGCGGGTTCGCCGGCGATGTGCGCCACGATGATCGCTGCGGTCCGTTTCGATAGAACCTTCTCGATCTGCTCCGGCCCGGTGTTGAAGAAGCCCGGCGCGCAGTCGGCCGGCACCGGCACCAGATTGAGCATGGGCGCCGGCATGATCCCGCCGTTGTCGGTGACCGGCGGAACCACCACCTCGCGGGCCACATCAATTTGCAGACCGCCCAGCGCGCAGAAGATCGCGTTGGTCCCGGAGTTCACCGCCACGGCATAGCCGCCGCCGTGGAAGGCGGCGAACTCGGCCTCGTAGGCCTTCTGTTCCGGGCCGTTGTAACTGAATGCGTTTCCTGTCTCGATCGCCTTGTCGAAGACGCGCATGGCCGCGCGTTTCTCCTCACTCCCGAAGAGCCGCCGCGGCGGCATGGGCGTCGCGCGAACCTTCGGGCCTCCGTTGACGGCCAGAACGCCTGAATCGTGTTTTGACATGACGGTCGCCCCCTTTGCTTGGCTTGTCGCCCGCCCTTTTCTCGGCGTCATACACCTTGCTGCGTCTCGCATTGTTTGTCCAGACGAATCCCCCTTCGAGGGTGCGGGACAAGAAAGTTACCGAGATGGGGAGGAGTCATGCGATTTTGCGTTG
>JASEHE010000178.1 GCA_030018915.1 Verrucomicrobiota bacterium | reverse complement strand
ACAGTACCCCAGAACGACGCTTGGCTTGGGTGTCATTTTTACTTGAGGCAACAAGTAAGGGGTGGCGTCCCTGAGGCCTTGCGTCGCGGGACGCGGAAATGTCGAACTCCGGCCGCGCGAGCCGGCCGGGCGCGCCACCGCGCTGACCCACTGCATGACAAGATTTGCCTGGCGGCGAGTGTCCTCTCCCGCTAAGATGGCCGTGAAATGAGAGCGATTCGTTCGTCATGGCGCGATGTTACGTTCCTGTCCGCGGCCTGCGCGGTAGCGACGGCCATTACCGTGGCTGCCGTCCAAGCCGCAGCGAACAATGCGCTGGACGCCGCCCCGGAGATTTCGGCCGTCAACCCAGAGCAGGACGCCGGCACGAACGCCGCATGGCGGACCAACTCCGCGCCGGACATTGCCAAGTCGCTCCCCGCCGAGGAAAACGATGCGACGCCTCAACTCGCCGCGTCCGACAGATCAACCCTCGCCGACCGGTTCAAAACCGCCTACGGGTTCCTTCTCAAGGCCGACGAGGCCCGCGGAAAAGACCAGTGGGCTGAGGCCGCCCGTTTCTATAAGGACGCCCTCTCCGCTTATCGCAAGCTGGCAGAGGAATTTCCGGAGTGGCAGCCCGGGATCGGACGGTTCCGCATCTCCTACTGCGAGAACCAGGCGCGGGAAATGCTCAAGAAAACGGGAGGCCCCCTTCCGGCCAATGAGCCGGCGCCGGGCGATTCCGATCCCGCCGGTTTCGCGTCGGCCACCGGCGCGCGCCCAACGGTCGCCGACATCGCCGCCACGGCCCGGGCATTCCTCCAGGATGGCAAAGGGCAGGAAGCGCGCAACATCCTTCTGGATGGCTTGCGCCTGGACCAGGACGACCGCGCGATCCGCCTGCTCATTGCCGCGGCTCAGTGTCAGTCGGGCAACTTCGCGGATGCGACCCACATCCTGGACACGCTGATCGAAGAGCAACCGGACGACACCTATGCCCACGTGATTCTGGGCGTAGCCTGCCTCGGTCTGGGCCGTCCGGACGACGCGCGCCGGGAACTGGATTTGGCCTTGAAACACAATCCGAGGATAAGTCAGGCGCACTACAACCTCGCCCAGGCACTCCTCCTGCTCAGCCCGCCGGATCCGGATTCTGCCCGCGAACACTACCGGAAGTCGGTCGAGCTCGGCGCGCCTGAGGACAAGACGCTCGAAGAGCGCCTCCATCTGACCACGCCGCCCCCCGGCGCCGACACCGAACCCGTCGTCCCCACTCAGCCGGCGTCGATCGAAGATTGACAACCGCCGCGCTTCTTTAGTCTATTGTTCCCGCCTTTGCCAAGAGGCTTCCGCCGTCGCCCAAGGGGCTATGGCGGACAAGACGGCGCGGCATGCCCGCCTTCGCCGGCCAGTGCCGGGTCGCGGCGCGCGCGATGAATCTTCATCTGCGGAGTTTGGCGGGATAGCTCAGATGGCAGAGCAAGGGACTCATAAGCCCTGGGTCGCCGGTTCGACTCCGGCTCCCGCCACCATCCTCCGCTCGCCGTGAGGCGGGGCGCTCGCGAGGATTTCTGGAAGTACGGCCTGAGCAGAAGGTGGGATGTGGTCGAAATCATCGTCCCCGTGGGTGTGCGCCGGCGCCGGGCATACGGCAGCGGAGAGTCCCCAGAAAATGATGTCACCGTTGCGCATGGCCTTGTCCACGATGGCCTAACCCACAGAGGTGGTTTCAAGGTTGCATTCGACCGTGGGACAGGAAAGGCATTTCTCGAGTTTGCGCATAACTGACTGCGAACAACCGCCTGCTGATATTCTCGTTCCGCTCGAAATCATGAGGCTGGAACAAGCCATCCGGGCAATCACAAAGGCG
>JASEHE010000177.1 GCA_030018915.1 Verrucomicrobiota bacterium | reverse complement strand
CTTCACTTTTTCGTGCTCCTTTCTTTTGTTGCAACAAGAGCACAGTGAAGCACTTATCACTTAAAACGCAAGTCAACTGCAATATCTGGGTTGAAAGGGGGCGCCTCGGAAAAGGGGGTTCGCAAGGGGGAAAAAACAAGGCGGGGGAAACGGCATGCCCGCCGCCGCCCGCCTCGCCTACATCCCCCGCTTCGGGGGCTTGGGGGTCTTCCTGGCGACGCCGGTCACGCGCATCTTCCTGGCCATCCCGATCGACCAGGCGGCGCTCCGCTCGCGGAGGCGCCGGCGCGCGATGGGCAGTCGCGAGTCTTCGAGCGACAAGCACAGCGCGTGCAAGCGCCGGAGCGTACGGGCCGAGCCGCGCGTAGCGCGGCGAGAGGGACAGCATCGCCCATCACATCGAAATGGCCATGCTACGCGTCTACCATGAAGATTTGCGGGAACACGGAGATGCCGAATTGTGAAATGTGCCGGGTAGAGCCGCCGGCTGCCCGGCGGCTCCCCCACAGACCCGGACGTGCAGATTTCCTGCATCCGGTTCCTCAGACAGAGCATTCGCGCGGACGATAGAGATCATGGACAATGCGCGGGGAGAGGAGCGGGTTTCTCTGTAGCAGCGACTCGAAGCGTTCCCAGTTCATGGGTTTACTGCCGCGTCGGTTGAGCCAATAGCGCCACGTCGATCGGACGGCCTGGTAATACTGTCTCAGGGCGCGGAGGTTGTGGGTGAGTCCGTAGTAACCGTAGTGACCTCGGAGTTTCCCGTTCAACCTTTGTCGTTGCTCAGGAATCGGCCAGTGTCGATGCTTCCGGCACCATTCCCACACCGTTCGACAACTTCGGGCCAGTCGGTCTTTGGCTGTCTTGAGTTTGTGAATGGGCCTTCCGCTTCGGCTCCGGCCCCAGTAGTGGGTGAATCCCAGGAAGTCGAAACTATCCGGTTGTTGATCCGTCCGGTCCGGCCTCCGAAAGTCCACCACTCGCGTCTTCTGCATGTTCAGGCTCAGGTCGAAACGGGCAAACCGTTTTGGAAGAACCTCCATCACCCGTCGGGCGTCGTCTTCCCGCTCGAAGCCCATGACGAAATCGTCCGCGTATCGGATCATGAAACAGCGCCCTTTCAGTCGGGGCTGGATGTCCTTCACGAACCATTTGTCCAGGACCTCGTGCAGATAGATGTTCGCCAGCAGCGGGGAGATGACTCCCCCTTGTGGCGTGCCTTCTTCCGTTGCCTGCCATGTTCCCGCTTCCATCACTCCGGCTTTCAGCCACTTGCCGATCAGCCGGAGGATCACTCCGTCTCATGCTCGTTGGCGTAGAAACTCCCTCAGATGCCTGTGCGAGAGTGTGTCGAAAAACTTCCGGATATCCACTTCTACGATCCAGTTCGTCCCCGTCTCTCGGATGGCTCCATCAAGGGCTCGCGTTGCGTCCAACGCTCCCAACCCCGCTCGGAATCCATACGAGAAAGGATAGAACTCTTGTTCGTAGATCGGCTCCAGAATCATCGCCACGGCCTTCTCGACCGGTTTATCCTCCACCACCGGCATTCCCAGCGGCCGCTTCTCGTCCCGGCCAAGTTTGGGAATATACCCGCGTCGTGCCGGCGTCGCCCGGTATCGCCCCGATTTGATTTCCCCGATCAACTCCGTCAGACGATTCTCCAGCGTGGCCCCGCATTCGCGGGTTGTCTTCCCATCGATCCCCGGCGCGGCGTCTTTCCGCAACTGCCGGCAGGCTTCTCGCAGAAGCTCCGCCGTCAGGTAGTGGTTCAACGCCGTGAGACTCGTGTGCGGGTGTTTCCGCGCGATCTCGGCTATTCGTGCTTGTATCGTTGACACCCTATCCAGCCTCAGTGTGTCAGTTGT
>JASEHE010000176.1 GCA_030018915.1 Verrucomicrobiota bacterium | reverse complement strand
CCCAGGTGCCAAATCCCGTGGGGTGCGGCTATAATCGGCTCGATACGCGCTACTCTGCGATCCTGCATATTATCGGCCCCACCGATCGCGCGCCCTCAACCTGCATAGTTTTTTCTTTCGACCCGGGCAGAGCGCGCCGGCCGTGCGAATAGACTAAATGTCCGCAGAGGCAGACGGCCGGAAAACTCCGCCGGTTGTAACGATAGCGGGGGCAGGGACAGCATAAACAGGCATCGATCATATGGCCTCCGCTGCACGCTTCGCTGCACGCTCCGCTCAACCCCTGAACTCTGATCGGCGCATCCGACGAACAGATGCACGCTCCGCGCGCGCGATTCGCCGTTCTTCGCAATCCCAACATTCGCGGGGGTTGAGCCCCCCACAAATGCAAATCCCGCAATTTTTGCACTGGCGGGTACACGTGGGGGCGGCCATATTATCGGCCCCCCTGACGATTTCGGGAGATGGGGCTGCCTTTGGCCGGGCAATTATCGTCGTGGCCCCATTTGTGGTCGGGGACTTGATCGTGCAATCCATAGCTGCATCGGCTGTCCAGGCACTCGGGTTCGCACGAGCATTCGGGTCGCGACTTTCGTGGGCTAGCCATTGAGTGCCCCCGACTCGCGAAACGAGTAGTAGCCCTCGCCAGCGAGAATCACGTGATCAAGGAGCGGCACGCCGAGCGTGCGCCCCGCCTGAGCAAGCCGCTTCGTTGCGGCCCCGTCCTCCGCGCTGGGATGCGCCTCCCCGCTCGGATGGTTGTGGGCCACGATGACGCCAGCAGCTCCAGCCCACAGCGCCGGACCGAATACCTCGCGTGGGTGAACGAGTGAGGCCGTGAGAGTGCCGACGCTCACCACGTACGGCGAGGCGAGCAGGTTGTTTCGAGCGTTCAAGTACAGCGCTATGAAATGCTCGCGGGTCTCCTTCGTCCAGGCCGCTAGCGCCGCGTGCACCTGCGTCGGGCTTATTATCGTGCGAGTCTGAAGAATCGCCCCCGGCTCGCAGATGAGTTGTAAACGGATCCCCTCCAGTCGGTACGGCTGGCGGGGTTTGAGTTTTACGCGCAACGGCAGCGTCGGCGTTGCTTCGGCCGGTCTTGACAGGTCCATATATCCTCCCTCGGTGGATGCGATCTAACTGCGCCCACAGAGTTTGTATCAGATGGTTTTGCGGGTGTCAAGGGCCTTTTTTCTCGTCGAGAAAATCGGTTTTCCCGTCGAGAAATGAAATTTGATTTTTTTGGTAGAACCTGCTAGAGTTTTGGAGCTCCACCCACGAAATGAGCCTGCGAAAAATTCTTCGAGCCGGCTACCGCATTCCCCTGGCCCCGTCGCGGCGCTCTGGGTGGAGCTCCCACCGAGGGGCCAGGGTCTGTTTTAAGGAAATCAAAAATGGAAAATGAGAGATTAGAAAGACTATCGCTCGGGCTCCGGTGGTTTAAAATGGCATCGCAGGCTCCCTACGTTTTGGCCCGCGCGAAAAAAATCACCGGCACCGGCTATCGGATTATTTTGGAGCTAATAGCTCGCACCTGGGCTGCGCGGGCCCGTGATAATAATGGCAAAATGGAGGGCCGTGCGATGGCCCAAATTAGTGCGGCGGAGCTGGCTCGAGCGATTGGATCAGACCAATCCGGCGTGGCTCTAGTGCTGCGCGATTTTAGGCGCCGAAAAATCATCCACCAGACCCCCACCAGCGAATTCGGAATCAATCCTGATTTTAGGGCCTGGGAGGGCTGCTGGGACCCAGCCCGATTAGTTGAGCTCGCGACTATTTTCGAGCCCTGGGGTAGGAGCCCGCTCCAGGAGCCTACTCCAGGAGCCCGCTCCAGGAGCCCGCTCCAGGAGCCCGCTCCAGGAGCCCGCTC
>JASEHE010000175.1 GCA_030018915.1 Verrucomicrobiota bacterium | reverse complement strand
AGCCTCTACGTGCGCCACCCTCCGCACGCTATCCCGCCAGCTTTAGGAACTACTGCCTACCGCGTGAGCAGGAAGATGACGACGACGGAAACCGCATAGAAAACCACGTTGAGCATGGTGGGCAGATCGGTCAGGAGTATTTGCTCCGGCCGGCTGCCCTTGCGGTGGCGGTAGACCAGGTCGAGGTAGCGGAAGATTCCGAACACGACGAACGGAATGGTAAAGCCGAGCGCAGCCGTGTTGAACTTGGCGACGGTTTCGGGCGAGAGGGTGTACATGGCGTAGGCGACCACCGTGGCGCCGCTGACAACCGCGATCATGATGTCCATCACCTGCCGGTCATAGGATTCGAGGCCAGGCCGCCGGTCCTCCGGTTCTAAGTCGGCTACGACGGCCTTCTCGTGGCGCCGTTTGCAGAGGGCGAGGAACAGCGCCAGCAGGAACGCGCAGAGCAGGAGCCAGGGCGAGAGATAGACGTGGATCGCGAGCGCGCCTGCAATGGCGCGGAGCACAAACCCGACCGCAATGACGATGATGTCAACGAAGGCCAGGCGCTTGAACGCGAATGTGTAGGCCAGTTGCAGGCCGATGTAGCCGGCCACGGCCAGGCGGAACTCCGGCGGAAGCAGCCCTGACGCGAAGCCTGCTCCTGCCAGCAGGGCCAGCGCCGTCACGGCGGCTGCCGGGACAGGCACCCGCCCGGCGGCAATGGGGCGGCGGCGGCGGATCGGGTGGGCGCGGTCGGTCCGGATGTCCGCGATATCGTTGACGAGGTACACGCCGCTGGACACGACGCAGAACAGCGCCGCAGCCAGCAAAACGTCCGCGAGATCCCGCCAATCGAACGCGCGTGGATGCCGCAGGTCCCAGAAAGCGAAAAAGAGCGCGGCCAAGACGATTGCGTTCTTGGTCCATTGGCTGGGCCGCAGGGAGAGCAACAGGTCCTTCGCGCCCATGCGGCCGGGCAGCGGGTCGGGCGTGTCAAGGGTGATCGAGCGCTCGGCCATGCTCACTTCCTCAGCTGGTGTTGCGTGATTCGGGGCGGCGCGACCGGAACGCCAACTTCCAGACGATCCACATGGCCTCGCGGAAGATTTTGGCGCTCATCTTGGAATAGCCGGAGCGGCGGTCAACGAACGTGATTGGGATTTCCCGAATTCGAAACCCCTTCGACCAGGCCAGATGGGTCATCTCGACCTGGAACGAGTAGCCGTTGGATATGACGGCGTCGAGCGCGATGCCGGCGAGCACCTCGCGGCGGTAGCATTTGAAGCCGCCGGTGGGATCGGTGACGGGCATGCCGGTGACGAGCCTGACGTAGGTGGCGGCGGACTTGCTGAGGAGCAGGCGGCTGAGCGGCCAGTTGGTGATGCGGATGCCGTTGACGTAGCGGCTGCCGAGAACGAGGTCGGCGTTTTCCGCGGCCCTGATGAAATTCGGGAGCTCGCGCGGGTCATGGGAAAAGTCGGCATCCATCTCGAACATGAACGCGTAGTGACGCTCCAGCGCCCACTTGAACCCGGCGATGTAGGCGCGGCCGAGACCCTGCTTGCCGGGCCGGTGGAGCGCATGGACGCGGGAGTCGGCGGCGGCCATCTCGTCGAGCAGCTTGCCGGTGCCGTCGGGCGAATTGTCGTCCACGAAGAGGATATCAATCTCTGGAATGACCTGGAAGACGGCCTCGGAGACGGGGCCCACGTTCTGTTTTTCGTCATAGGTAGGGATAATAACGAGCTTGTCGCTCATGGCCGGCGATAATAGGTGAAGGGGAAGGGAGCGGGCAAGTCTCAAGAAAGAAGAAGGTTATCGGTTATCGGTTTATCGGTTGTCGGCAATCAGCAATCCCGCGGATCGGGATAGATCGAGAATGGCGCTTAGTTAAGCCCTCACACTCGTTTTGTCAACGGTTTGCGACGGCGC
>JASEHE010000174.1 GCA_030018915.1 Verrucomicrobiota bacterium | reverse complement strand
CTGAATCGCCGTCTGAAGACAGGTCCGGCAGGTCGCTCCGCGCAGCCAGTTGATCAGCATGGCCAGGGCGAAAAACATGCCCAGGACACCGAAGGCAATGACCGCGCCGGCCGGCCAGCGCAGCATGAAGCCGAGCAGAACCAGGGCAAGCGAATTTGCGGCCAGATAGCCCCAGATGAAGTTCCAGACAAAGCCCGTCCGAGTCTTGTGGAAAACGATGGCCTGGATGTTCCGGTAGTGGAGGCGCTTGTACTCCTCGGTGTAGCCCCTGTTGAGGATGTAAAGAAGGTGGCCTTTCCCGAGCCACAACGTGGTCCGGTTGGCCATGGCCACCGAGAAGCCTCCAGTCCGCGAACCAGGCAGGCGAATATATTCTCCAAATCGCTTTCGCATGTTGGCCATCGCTCAAAGACGGACGAGGAAAACGATCAGCAGCGCCCAACCCGCGAGCTGCAGCCCGGCCAGCAAGACGGCGATCGCGGCTTTGACCTTGCTCGCCGGCACGATGCTCTGGGGAGTCTTCCAGTGCCGGATCGCGAGAAACAACGCCACCGGCGCCGTCAGGAACGTGAAGTAGATGAATGGGGGGACAACCATGGGATAGACAGCCAGTGAAATGGCGATGTTGTCGTAGAGCGCGCGGCGCGCGCGCAAGGGCTCGATCGTCTCTTGCTGCTTGCCGGATTCGATGCAGGCGGAGCAGAGCAGGCGGTCGGCCAGCTTGATCTCGCACAGGCCGCACAAGAAGCGCCCGCAGTTCTCGCAACCTGTCACGGCCTTCTTGCCAGGGTGGTAGAAACAACTGGCCTCGTCGTCGAGCTGGACCCGTTCGCCCACCCGGCCCTTTTCCGCGGGGCGGAACAGGGCTGGGAAGACGGCGGCAACAAGTTCAACCCCGCAGGAAGGGCAAATGACGGTCCCCGAGCCGCCGCCGGCCTCTGGATAGAGCGCCGCCTCGCAGCGGCTGCAAACCAGGGTGGATGGCGTCGTCTCGGCCATAGCCCGTGAATATTCCAGACGTCCTCCCGCGACGCTTCCCCGGTCAGGCTCAGATTCTGATCACTCGCGTGTCGGCAATGCGATCGTGCAGGGCCCGTTTTTCGTCATCGAAAGCCACCATGAGGAAGCCAATGCCAAGAGTAGCGTGGCTTACGCACGTGGCGAAGACGCGGCCGAACGCTCGGCCGTACGTAAGCTTGCCGCCGTCGGATCGAACAACCTTGAGCCGGCAGGCCATTTTCCCCGGCGTTGCCCCGAACTTGCCGACAAAGAACGTGTCGTATGCGACTGCGAGCGCAATCTGGATCGCATTGGCAAGAAGCTGAGTCATCGGCACGGCGAACTCCGCCCCGTCGCGCCGACCTGCGGCGGGCATGAGTCCGACCGCGAGGCCCATGGCAAAGGTGACGACAAAGGATATGACCCCGACGATGATGTTATCGATAAATTTTGCGACGAAGCGAATCCGGAATCCGCCGCAGTTCATGACGGTCGGCAGGTCGCCACCTTCCTGGAGGCGCTGGAAGAATCGGGGCTTACACTCGGCGCAGACGTACAGGTCTTGGTATGGGACCATCTCGTCCGCGGGGAAGTGGCGCCTGCACTCGGCGCAGAGACCGAGGCCGCTGTGGACGGCCGGGCTGACCGCCGGGCCTGGCGCGGGCGCCCCGGCGGCCGTTAGCGAGCCGTAGGCAGCCCATTGGGCCATGCCCTCATGCCAGACAAGGGCGTCGGGCTTGATCGCCCCGGTCTGAACCAGAGACTGGAACTCTTCTTCGGGAACCGGCCCCTTGGATTGCCGGTTGATCGTGTAATACCATTGCATGGGGCCGCGCCTCTTTTCCAAACCCGAATTTTGCGCGCCTTACGCGCAAAATTCACCCGGTCCAACGATTCGAACGTCGCATAACTTAGCAGGCTGCGCTGCTGAAACCAAGCTTTCTTTTGCGCGACACAGCGATTCCGCAAGCTGGCGGAGAGGAGCGCAGGGGGAGCGCGGTAGGAGGCTGTTTTGGCGGGTGCGATGATAGGCGGCGAGAGTACGGGCAGTTTCGC
>JASEHE010000173.1 GCA_030018915.1 Verrucomicrobiota bacterium | reverse complement strand
CCCGCATATTTCGCGCTCCCGCGTGAAATATGCGGGTTAGGCGCTTACAGCGCCCAACTCGACAATCCTTTGCGCGCTTTTCGAGTTTCGAGTTTCACGCCGCGTCCGGGACTATCGAGTATCGGCAAGGCGAGAGAGCCGGCCCCTGGCCTTCCGCGCTGATCGCTGTTCAGTGATAGAAAGTCATGGGGCCGAACCCTGCGTCTAGTCTCCGTCAATCAGACCCCCGATCTTTCCGAGCACCTAGCCCTCGCCCTTGCGGCTGCCGCCATGCCTTGGCGCATGAGCCAGGATGCGATCCGCCATTCGTGAGAACGGAAGGCTCTGGAGATACACCTTGCCGGCGCCACGCATGGTAGCCAGAAACAGGCCCTCGCCGCCGAAGAACATGGACTTGAGATTGCCGGCTCGCTCTATCGAGTAGTCAATCCCCTCTGTGAACGCCACCAGGCAGCCGGTGTCCACGCGCAGCGTCTGGCCCGTCAGTTCCTTCAGGATCACCGTGCCGCCGGCATGGACAAACGCCTGTCCGTCGCCCTCCAGCTTCTGGAGAATGAATCCCTCGCCGCCGAAGAACCCGGCCCCCAGCCGCTTCGTGAACGCGATGCTCACCCGGGTGCCCAGCGCCGCGCACAGGAAGGCGTCCTTCTGGCAGAACAACCGCCCCCCGTGTTCGGCGAGGTTGAGTGGGATGATCTTGCCGGGATACGGCGCGGCAAACGCCACACGCTTCTTGCCGGCGGCTCGGTTCGTAAAGTGCGTCATGAACAGCGATTCGCCCGTGAGCAGGCGTTTGCCAGCGCTGAGCAGCTTGCCCATCAGCCCTTCATCCGGCGCGGCCCCGTCGCCCATCTTCGCCTCGAACACGATGCCGTCATCCATGTAGTTCATGGCGCCGGCCTCGGCGACCACGGTCTCGCCCGTATCCAGCTCAATCTCCACGATCTGCATGTCGTCCCCGATGATTTCGTGCTCGATCTCATGACTCTTCATTGCGCCCGCCTTTCTGGATTTACCTTGATAGGTTTTGCATTGGCCAGCAGATAGCTCTCGGCCTCGACGGACCAAATCCCGTCGTGTTTCTCCGTGATCCTGGCGAGTTCCTTGAAAAACGGATCGGCCCGACCGAGCTTCCCGAAGTCCTCCAGCGCGACGAGCGGCAGGGACACGCCGGTGTAGATCAGTTTCTTGGCGCCCGGGATGGTCGGCAGGTCAATGATCGTCTTGGCCGCGCAGTCGAGCCCGCCGACGTGCGTGACCATTGCGGCCGGATTCATGCGGTTCTTCGCAATGAGTTCCAGCCCCTCACGCATGTCGTCCGCATTGCCGCCGGACGATCCGACCACATGGTGCCCGCTGTAGTGAATCTCGTAGAAGTTGACGGCTGCGAAGAAGTCATGCTTCGGCGGGCCGGCGAAGAAGTTGAGGCAGCCGTTGAAGGCGAGCAGCCGCGAAGCCTGCTCGATCAGGGCCGGAACCGGCGCGAACACGAACACGTCGTCGTACCCCTTGCCGTCGGTCAGCGCCTTGAGCGTCTCAACCGGATCGGCGCCGCTCGTGTTCACGTAGCGGAGGCCCACCTTGTGCTTCGCCGCGTCTGCCACGGTGAAAATTCTGGCCGCGCGGTCGAGCCGGCCCCGATCAATGTCGGTCACCACGAGCAGCCGCGGCTTCCGCGGGCCGTGCGCGGCGTAGTCAATGGCTTCGAGGCCCATGGGGCCGGCGCCGGCCAGCACCGCCATAGCGCCGCCTTCGACGATGCCGTTCTTGTGGACGTGCTCGCCGGCCTTGAAGTGATACTGCGCGTTGAACGCGCCGATCACGCAGGAAACCGGCTCGGAGAGCGACGCCTTGAAGAATCCCTCGCCCTCATACGGCAGGAGGCAGTTCATCTCCAGGACTTCCCGCGGCACGATGACCGCCGTCGCGTTCCCGCCGATCCACCGAAACGAGTAGCCGAGCGCATCCAGCCCCCGACCCGGGTAGTTCAACGCGGGCTGGATGCTGTACTTCCGGCCCGACTTGAACTTGCCTTTCCCCTCGATCTTGCATCTGAAGACGTGATTTCGAGTTGAGAACCATCTGGGAACCCC
>JASEHE010000172.1 GCA_030018915.1 Verrucomicrobiota bacterium | reverse complement strand
AGAGGACTTGCTCGCGCTCACCTCCTATCGTTCAATCATGCCCAGCGAACTCATATTTCACACTCCCGCGTGAAATATGCGGGCTAGTACAGCAGGCGCCCGCAGTGGTCACACGCGATCATGGCCATCCGCTTCTTTGCGTTATGCGTCACCTGGGGCGGCGCGCGCATGTGGCATCCACCGCAGACGCCATTCTCCAGCGGCACCAGAGCCCGATCCTTACGCTCGATGATGGCATTGTACTGCGTCAGCCATTGAAGATCAATATCTTTTGCCGCCTCCTCGCGCGCCGACCGGGAGCCAACCAGGTCGGCATCCACCTTTCGCAAGCGCACGTCCATGTCTTCTATTTCCTTCCGCGCGAACTCCTCTCTCTCCTTGACGCCCGCGCTGATCTCCCGCGTCTTCGCGTCGATCTGTTCAACCGCGTCCATCAGGTTCAGTTCCTTGTCTTCCAGCGCTGAAATTCCCGCCTCAATCCCCCGAATTTCCGCCTCCATCGCGCGGAACTCTTCGTTGCTCTTCAACTCGCACTGCTGTTGCCGCAGCTTGGTGATCTTCTCGCGCTTCGCCATGATCTCCAGCTCGATCGTCTTGATCTCAACCTGTTTACCCTTCGCCGAGTCGCCGCCCTTGGCGACAAGCTGTCGGTCCTTTTCAATCCGCGCCGCCAGTTCTTTCTTTCGCGCTGGAATGTCTCGACATTCCTTCGCCATTTCCCGTATCCGGCAGTCGTGTTCCTGCACGACCAGGAGTCTGTCAATAATGTCCACTACTCATCCGCCCTTCATCCATGAACCATGCGCTCATCCATATAGGTTGCGCTCGTTGCCGCCGACGATCTGCCTGAGTGGAGCGCCGGCGGCGTCGGTTTGGGTCAGGGGCCGTTTAAGCGGACCGGCTATCACATTGCCGGCGCTCACCGTCAGGCTCATCAGAATAGCCAATATCGTTGCAACTTGCGATTCAGGGGCCTGCGTCGTCTCGATCTGGCGCGGAGCGGCGTCAGCGAAGTGATCCCCACCGACGCGAGTTTCGGCTAAAAGGGCGTTGGCGTTCGCCGCGACGCCGAGCGTCGCGGAAAGGATCGCTACAGGTAGCAGGATGGTTTTCCGCCGCTTGAACACGTGGCAGAACGTACCACTTCGACAGGCCCAGGGCAAGGCAGACAAGCGGCTAAAAAAGAAAGGTCTTATTGGGCCGCAAGCGCGACGGTGCTATGAGGATGCTACGACTTCCCGAACGTCACCGCGCCAATCTCGCGCCGATGAACTCCCCGTCCCCGCGCGCATGCGCCGGACTTTTCTCAACTCAACGGCCCGGCGGATCAGCAGAGGTGTGGTTTGGACCACGGTCAGCGCCTCAAGCAGTCGCAGGATGCGGAGCAGGATGGAGTCCTCCTGCTTGAGTTTCGTGAGCGCGACATTCGCATACTCCTGCAGAACCTGGGTGGACACCACGCCGGTTCCCTCCCGCATATGTCGGCCAATCAACTCGGCGGTCCCAGATCGCCCGCAGTTTGCGCGGGTTGCCGCCGCAGTACTGGCCGGGCTGGAAGTCCTCGGAAAGCAGGGCGCCACAGTCAAGCCCCCTTTCGCCTCTGTTCCTCTTCAAACCCGGCCGTTCGAAAGAAGGCCCTCGGACCACTCCGTCAGATCAGCAGGACTTCGGTTCCAACCCGGACACCGAGCCGCTCGGCGGCGTTGCCGTCGCGCACGGCAATCTTCAGGAAGCCGGCGCTGCCCACGATGGCCAGCAGCTGGCCCGAAGACACGTCCGAGTAAGATTTTACGATCCCCTCGATCCGGCCGCCACGCGCGCGGACCGTCGCCTTTTCCCGGCCGGACATCCGGCGCAATGCCCAGGATCACGCCTTTCATAATGCCGACAAACGGGTCCTGCAGCCCGAAGTCCGTAGTCAGCGTGATGATCCTGGCGTGAGGATGGATGCCTACGTCCATGGCCGGAACTCTAACCTTCAGCCCTGTCCCTGTACAAGCCGGAAGAAAGAAAAAGGCCGTTCAGCCAGGCGGGTTTCATTGGTCTCGTTGAAGCTTATTGCTGCTGCTTCCGTTTGTCGCGGGAGGCCTCTCTTACCTGTCCAGCTGAGGGCCTTGCGTAAACACCCGCATTTGGCGTGCCAACCGCCACCCACACCGCCGAAAAGGCACGGCTGTGCCGTTCTCAACTCTGATGGCAAAAGGGGACGAAAGAATGAGGCTGGAGATCATGAGCGCGGGCCACTTGGC
>JASEHE010000171.1 GCA_030018915.1 Verrucomicrobiota bacterium | reverse complement strand
CGCGAATAACCCAGCGGGTTATTCGCGGAACGAACGTGGTCAACCCCGTTTGCGCTCGTCAGAGCGGGCGCATCGCGGTCCTCCGGGCGAATTTTGCGCGCAAGGCGCGCAAAATTCAGGTCTACATTTTCTTGACGAGCAGACAGGCGTTATGCCCGCCGAATCCCAGCGAATTATTCAGGCACGCGCGGACTTGGGCTTCGCGGGCTGTATTGGGCACGTAGTCCAGATCGCAGTCAGGGTCCGGCGTCTCATAGTTGATCGTCGGCGGGACCGCCTGGTGGGTGAGCGCGAGCGCGCACACGACGGACTCCAGAGCGCCCGCCGCCCCGAGCGTGTGGCCCATCATGGACTTGGTCGAGCTGATCATGACCTGACGGGCCCAAGTCTCGCCCAGCGCTGTCTTGATGGCCCGGGTTTCCACCTTGTCGTTGAGTTCCGTGCTGGTCCCGTGCGCGTTGATGTAGTCAATGTCGTCCGGCCCGCAGCCGCTGTCCTTCATGGCGAGCTTCATGGCGCGCGCGGCGCCCTCGCCGTCCTCGGACGGGGCGGTCATGTGAAAGGCGTCGCACGTGGCCGCGTAGCCCGCCAGCTCGCAATATATTCGGGCGCCCCGCTTCTTCGCGCGCTCGAGTTCCTCCAGGACCAGGATCGCCGCGCCCTCGGCAATCACGAATCCGTCGCGGTTTGCGTCGAACGGCCGACTCGCCTTCTCAGGCGCGTCGTTCCGCTTGCTGAGCGCCTTCATGGCAACGAAGCCGGCAACGCCGATTTCGCAGACCGGCGCTTCCGCGCCGCCCGCAATCATGATATCCGCTTCGTCCCGCTGAATACGCCGCAGGGCGTCGCCAGTGGAATGGGCGCCGGACGCGCAGGCCGAGACCACGGAGTAGTTGGGGCCTTTCAGGTTGAACTCGATGGCGATGAGCCCACCGGCCATGTTGCTGATCATCTCGGGAATCATGAACGGCGAACAGCGGCCCGGCCCCTTAGCGATCACCACTTGGTGCTGCTCCTGGAACGTCACCAGCCCGCCCACGCCCGACCCCACAATGGCGCCGATCCGTTCCGGGTTCTCTCCAGCCAGATTCAGCCCCGAGTCGGCAACCGCCATCTTGGCCGCCGCCATCGCAAAGATGCTGAACTTGTCCATGCGCCGCCGTTCCTTGGGCGGGATGAAAGCATTGACGTCGAACTCCTTGACCTCCCCGGCGATTTGCGACCCATAGGCGGTGGGATCGAAGTTCTGAATCCGCCGGATGCCCGACCAGCCTGCCGTCAATCGTTCCCAGAAACGCGCCAAGTCGCAACCCAGCGGCGAGACGACGCCCAGTCCTGTCAGGGCCACTCTTCTCATCACGCGCTTCCTTTGCGATCTTCCCTGGACACAAAACGTCGATCTTTCCCCGCTTTTCACGGCGGTTTCGCGGGGCCGCAGTCCGCGACCGGCATCGCGCCCCGCAAGACGCAAACGACCGAGGACATGCCCGAACGCATCAATCCCCGGTCGTCTGGATCACGCGCGCGGCCTACGCATTCAAACCCTTGCTCTTCAGATACTCAATGACCTTGCCGACAGTCGTGAGCTTCTCGGCGTCCTCGTCCGGAATCTCGGCGCCAAACTCCTCCTCGAAGGCCATGACCAGCTCCACGGTGTCGAGAGAATCCGCGCCCAGATCCTCGATGAAAGAAGCTTCGGGAGTCACCTGCTCCATGTTGACGCCAAGCTGTTCGACGATGATTTCCTTCACTTTGTCCTCAAGAGCCATACTTCTACTCCTTTTTTACATAACCATCCCGCCGCTGACCGTCATTCCCAAGCCGGTCATACCCTCATACCCCGCCCGGCTTCTGGAGCGGGGCGGCATAAGCATAATTACACTGTCCCACGTTACCGATCAAGCCAATAATCGAAGCCACATTGACGATTTGACGATGCGTCGCCACCGATGTCACATCCACGCCGCCTTGAACGTTTCACCCGCCTTCTGAAGCGTAGACAGGTTCTGAATATTGCCGAGCGTCACTTGACTGTCAATCTGTTTGATCAGCCCGAAAAGGGAAGTGAGGAATGGCCGGAGGCCTCCAGACGGAAAACTCGGCTGGACAGGAATCTAAAGATTTGGATATAACCTGAATCTTGCACGTCTTTTCCATGCATCGCCCTCAGTACAGCCCCGCTGCCCAGCGGTCCGTCAGGAGTACAGTAGTTCCTACCTCGATCTTGCATCTGAAGACGTGATTTCGAGTTGAGAACCATCTGGGAAC
>JASEHE010000170.1 GCA_030018915.1 Verrucomicrobiota bacterium | reverse complement strand
TCGAGGAAATCCTCGAACGTCCGTGGATACGGGTTCTCCAGCGTCGCCTTCACAAGTCAAACACTACCCATTGGGGTAGCTTGAGTCAATCAGCCACCCAGTTTTTTGAAAGAGGTTCTCATGGCCTGAGAAAGTCCAGCCGGCCAAGGTCGCACAAGGCGGCTGAGGTGATGGCGACAAGGCGGTCGGCATCAGGAACGGGTTGAGAACCCCATAAGGAGCGGAGGAGGTCCGCCACCGGCAGGGACTTTGCGGCGCGGTCCAGGCCTGCGTGGGCGATGAGCGCCGCAGCGGTGCCCATGGCCAGATTGACGGGCCGGATGCCATGTTCCAAGGCTAGGCGCATGGCGCCGAAGAACCGGTCGTCGTAGCCGAGTTTGCGGATCGGGTCGCGGCAAATACGGACGACCATGTCGTTCAGGGTTGGGCGGGTCATACGGTCGAGCAGGTCCTCGGCATAGACCCGGTAGCCGTCGGGCGTGAAGAGCGGGTCGCCCAGGCCGGCATGACGCCGCGTCAGGGCGCCGCCTGACTCATCAATGAAAGCGGCGCGCACGATGCGCATAATGACCCGGTCGGCGGCCGCCTCGGACATCACGCGCATGCCGCGGAGGTTTGCCAGGTACCCGATCAGGGCGTGAACGGCGTTGTGGCCGTAGAGCTTGGCTTCTTCGAACGGCAGGAGGTCGTCCTTTTCGACGAACGCCGTGATCCCGCGCGAGGCGCCGGGCAGCGTGACGCGGGAAACGAGGATACGGTTGAATTCTTCCACCAGGATAGCGCGGGGCAGGGCCGGGGTGAGGGTCGCCAGATTGAGGGCCCGGATTTGGGCAGGGTCGTTGATCACTCCGCTCATTTTGCCGATTACGGTGTTCAGCGCCTGGCAGGGAAGCGTGGGGAGAGACGGCAGATACCGGCTCACCTTTTCGTTGAGGATTTCGGCGGCATGATTGTGGTTCTCGGCCGCGTAGAGCAGCGTCGGCGCCGGCGATGAGCGTTTCGTAAGCCCATCGGCCAGGAGTCTGGCCACGCCGGCGCTCTCACCCACGTCGAAAAGGTTCACGCTCGGCAAACAGGTAGCCATTTCGTCGGCAACGGCAATCGCTTCGAGAACGGCTTGGCGATCTTCGGGCCGGGCCGGATTGAACATCTCGACGCCGGCGACCTGTTCGCGGACGATTCGGCTTCGGCCGGCAATGTTCACCGCATATTTGCCGCCAGCCGTCCGAATGGCGCGCACCGTATCTTTCATGATCTCGACGACGACAAGCCGGCCGAAATTGCCGGAACGATAGGCTTCGAGGAGAAACAGGGCGGCCTGAATCGGGCCAAAGCCGAAACCAACATAGGTTCTCTTCATGGGCGTGGATCAGAGTTCAACTATGCCGAAATAGCGCCCGCCGCATAACATTGAAGCTTGGCGCGCCATTATCACGCCGGAGACCCGCTGGGCCGACGGCCCAGACCTATTTGAGGCGTGATTGATCGGCGGCATCCGTCGGAGCAGTCACCTTCTCCGGATGAACGTGCACATAGACGCGCCGAATGAACTCGATCCCGGCCGAGTGCGCCTCGACCACATCCCCTTTGAGATGCCGCGCCCAGCCCTCCGCCATTTGGCTGCGGCATGAATTGCCGGCGCAGAGGAACAACACCTTCCATTTCGGGTTTGTCATTTTCTCAACACCTGGCTTCACGCCGCCGCCGAGAAAGAATCCCCCCAGTTCGGCGCGGGAGTAGCCGAGCTTCGCGGACTGCGCCTTGGCCGATGGGGCAGGGGCCGAGCAGCAAGTCGAGGTTGAGCAGCCGCAGCCGGACTGGCCGGCGGCGGCAATGCCCGCGTATCGTTCCCCCACTTTGTCCCGAATCTGATCACTCTTGCGTGTAGTCATGCTCACAGTCCTTTCTCGATTATAGTGTCTCCTCAGAAGTCATCGATCGGGCCGAGACCTTCGGCGTCGTAGAGTTTATCGGCTTCCCAGTTGAAGGCCCGTTTGAGGATGGCAACGCCGATTATTCGTTCACAGCAGTGTCGTCTGACGCGGGCGCGGTTTCCGGTCCCCGGGCGCCTCCCGCACGACCATCGGTTCTGGCCTCTTCGGAGGAAAGGGCGGAGGGGCGTCAACCTTGGCGCCGAGCGACTCAAGGTAGTTGCCAACGGTCTTCCGGTTATACGAGGGAATCCCAAGCGCGAAGAGGTCCTTGTTTACGTCCGTGGCTTTATCGTCGGAATATTGGCAGGTGAACATGGGAATGCCGTCCTGTAGAACCTGCTTAACGGTGATCAGCGTCTTGTTGCCCTTTTCGGCAAACGGCAGGTGATGTCTTATTCTTCCTGTAAGAGCGGATAGTGGTGTAACCTCCTGGTGGTC
>JASEHE010000016.1 GCA_030018915.1 Verrucomicrobiota bacterium | reverse complement strand
GCCGGTCGGCGGCGCGGGACTGCCCGCCTCCACGTTCCCCGCAGAGCTCGGAACGATTACGGCGCGGTTGTCGGCGCCCGCCGGACCGGGCGCCAGCGGCGCCTGCGCCACGATCACCTGGGCCGGACGGATCACCTTCTCACCCAGCGCATATCCGCGTTTGATCTGCCGAACCACCGTGTTCTCGCGATGGCCCGGGGCGGGGAGCCACGCCACAGCATCGTGCCGGTTCGGATCGAACGCCTGCCCTTGGGCATCGAACCCACTGACGCCGAACTTGTTCAACGCGGCTGCCATCTGCTCGACAATGATCTTCAGTCCATCCGCAAACGAGCTGTTCAGCCCATTCGCCGCCGCGTGTGCCAGCGCCATATCCAGGTGGTCCATCACCGGGAGCATCTCCCGCAGCAAGTCCTCCTGCGCGCTCCGATAGATTTCCATTTTCTCACGAAGCGTCCGCTTCCGAAAATTGTCGAAGTCGGCCAGCACACGCAGGAGCCGCTCGTCAACCGCCTCCTTCTTGTGCTCCTTCTTCTCGGGGCCCTTCCCGCCATGGTCCTTTTTCTCGTGCCCGGCCTGCCCGGCGCACGGCAACGCCGCCCCGGTCTGTTCGGGGGGGCGCCCTTCGACGCCGGTTTCCGTGGCAGGAGCGCTCGAAGATGCGGCCGTGTGCGTCCCGGATGGCGTCGAGGAGGCGATTTCGTCCGGAACCAGTTCGCCGGCGGGTTGTGGTTGGGTTTTCTTGTTCTTCATCCATCTCGCCTTCGTCTAGCGCGCTCGACGAGGCGAGAAGATAGGCTGCGGGAGTCTTCCCGTCAATCCCCCTCTTTTTTCTCCCTGAGCGCAAATGACTTGACGCCCGCTGGAGTTGCGCGGTAGATGGAGGCCTGTTACGTTTGCGCGAATCCGCGCGCCGAATACGGGGCAAATGAAATGTTGGAATGATGGGCCGGCGAACCGTCATTCCGAAACCGGATCGGGAAACGATGAACATTCAGACCTCGGACGTCTGCGCCGGTCACGCCGGGACTGGCGAGCGGCGTTGGACGCGATTCATAG
The DNA here is from genome assembly GCA_030018915.1 of Verrucomicrobiota bacterium. Taxonomy (GTDB): domain Bacteria; phylum Verrucomicrobiota; class Kiritimatiellia; order UBA8416; family SLMC01; genus JASEHE01. Next base: position 26,388 of record JASEHE010000016.1, on the reverse strand, counting down.
CCGAGCACGGCATCCCACTGCTCGTCGGCGGCGCGGTCTGCTTGCTGTTCATTGCATTCGGCTTCAAACGTTTCCACATCATGTGGAACGACTGGCACATGCTGGACCGTGTGGCGCTGAGCCAGGCCCCCTGGCAGTCGCTTGCCCTCCTGCACGCCCAGCCTCCCCTGCTGAACGCAGTCTTCGCCATGTGCCTGGCAGCGGCCCGCGCCACGACCGTCTCACCCGAGTTCTGGATGGGCGCAATCTGGCTGCTGCTCGCCTGGCTCTCGATCTACTTCCTCTATCGCGCCCTCCGCGCGCTCGATTGCTCCCCGCGTTTGGCCGCGCTCGGACTGCTTCCGATGATCGGCAGCCCCGCTTTCTACCTGTTCATGAACTGGTCTTTCTATCCGTTCATCCTGAATGGTCTCTTCAGCCTGCTTCTCTTTCTCGGCGCGCGTCTCGCGAGCACGGGAGGCCGGCGCCATCTCTTCGGCTATACCGTGACGCTGTGCCTGCTTTCCTGCGCCTCCTCCCTCTATCATCCCGTCTGGGCGCTCGTTCAGTTCGGACTGACTGCTGGCTTTGCGGCCCCGCTCTGGCGGCGGCGATGGCCGGGAGTCCGGATACCCCTGTTGACCACGAGCGCCCTGCTGGTCCTCCTGCTGTTCGCCTGGCCCATGAAGAACTACCTGCTGTTCGGCGACTTCACCTACTCGTCGTGGGAAGGATACAACCTCACACGAGGCGCCCCCATCAGTTCGGATACCCTCACCGCGTTCATCGCGGAAGGCCGCGTAGCGGACCCGGTTCGCGACGCAATGAATAACTTCCTGACGCAACACCGCTTTTCTCGCCCGGAGGCGTTGAGCCGTCCGACCAAGTCCACCGGCGGACGCAACTGGAACCACTACATATTGCTCCTGTCGAATCGGCCCTTGAAACGCGCCGCCTGGCAGTGGAGGTGGGAACACCCCGCTTGGTGGCTGATCCACGCGTGGCGCGGCTACCTCGCATGGACCCAGCCCGCCTACGTCTGGTCCTACACCGGACGCATCATGGGTCCCGAAACCGAACTCTACCGCGTCTGCGCACACCTCCACGAAATGCTCTTTTTCGCCGATCTGCGGCGCATCGGCCAGCCGCCCGCTCTCGCGTATCGTCCGATGGACTCCGCGCTCGCCCCTGACACCGTCGCCTATACCGCCTTCGGCTTCGTCCTGTTCCCGGCCCTCATGCTCTCCGCGCTCGGGCTGGTTCTCCGGCGGCTGACCCAGCGACGGTTCGGTGAGGTCGCGCTCCTGCTGCCGGCCTGTTGGACGATCCTCTGGGTTCTCGTGGTTCCCTGCTTCAGCGACGCCTACGAGGGCAACCGCATGCGCTTCAGTCTGGCCCCGTGCTTCGCCACGTTGCTGGTGACGCTCGCCAAGGCCGCGCTCGTTCGCTTCCAAGCCGCTCGTTCACGAGCCGCCTGAAGCTCCGCTCGGCAAAGCCCCAGCCGAATCTTGTGCCATCAGAGGCGCTTTCAAAAGTCCGGAGGAGCACACGGAGCCGAACAGTTGTCTCTTCTTCCTTTTCCTGAAGCATCGTTGTTGTGAGTTAGTAGCCCGGACTTTCCGGACGCCAACTTCTTGTTTTCCATGGAAGCCGCGCGTTTGTCCTTTATCCGACCGGGCCAAGTGTCTATTCTCCCGCCATGAAGGTCTGCGTAGACGTCCAGTCGGCCATCACCCAGCGGGCGGGCGTCGGCCGGTACACCCGCTCGCTCGTCCGCCACCTGGGCGAAACGGCGGAGGACGGGGACGAGCTGGCGCTGTTCTACTTCGATTTCCGGCGACGAGCCCTGCCGTTCGAGGCGCCCCGCGCCGAGTCACGCCCGGTCCGCTGGTGCCCAGGCCGGCTCGCCCAATGGGCCTGGAAGAATCTCCGCTGGCCGCCCGCCGATTTCCTCGCCGGGCCCGCCGACCTGTATCACTTCCCCAACTTCATACTGCCGCCGCTTCGCCGCGGCAAGACCGTTGTCACCATCCACGACCTCGGCTTTGTTCGCTTCCCGCAGTTCTGCGAGGACCGCAACCGCGCCCACCTCGCCGCGCGCATCCGCGACACCGTCGAGCGGGCGGACGCCATCCTCGCCGACTCGGAGTTCGGCGCCGCCGAGATCGGCAGCCTTCTCGCCTGCGATCGAAGCCGCGTGTTTGTCGTGCGCCCAGGCATTGCTCAGGAGTTCGGCGGCGGCGGGCCGGCCGCGGACACGATCGCGCCCACGTTCGCGCGCCTGGGCGTGGCCACGCCATACCTTCTGACCGTTGGAACTCTCGAACCCCGCAAGAATATCCCGTTCCTCATCGAGGTCTTCGAGCGGCTCGCGGATTTCACCGGGCAACTCGTCATCGCGGGCATGCCCGGCTGGAAATACGAACCCATCCTCCGGCGAATGAAAATGTCCAGCCGAGCGGATCGCATTCGCTACCTGAAGCACGTCGCCGACGAGGACCTGCCTGCCCTCTACGCCGGAGCCGACGTGTTTGTGCTCACCTCCCACTATGAAGGGTTCGGATTCCCGCCCCTGGAAGCCATGGCCTGCGGAACGCCGGTGGTGGCGTCCGCCCGCGGCTCGCTGCCCGAGGTGCTCGGGCCGGGCGCCGTCCTTCCGGACACGTTCGATTCCGACCGCTGGGCGGCCGAGATTCGCCGAATCCTCTCGGATTCCGGGTATCGCTCGGAGCTCGTGTCGCGCGGCGCGGCTCAGGCCGGCCGCTACACCTGGAGCGAAGCCGCTCGAAAGACCTGGGCGGTCTATCGGCAGGTGGGCGCATGAAGATCGCCATTGATTGCCGCTGGATATTCCGCGAAATCTCCGGGATCGGCGCCTACACCGTCGCGTTGGCGGATCAGCTCGCCGCGCTTGACCGGCGCAACGAGTACGAGTTGCTCTTCGACGACCGGGCCGTGCTCGAGCGGACAATGGCCGGAACCCGGCTGCGCGCGGCGCCGAACTTCCGGCCCCGGCTCGTGTCATGGTCCGTTTTCTCGCTACGCGGCCAGATGGCCATGCCCGGCTTGCTGCGGCGCGAAAGATTCGACCTGTTCCATTCCACCAACTACATGATCCCGCTGTTCGCATTCCCAGTCGGCCGGCCCGGCCGCGCCCGCTGCGTGGTCACCATCCACGACGTGATCCCGCTCGCGTTTCCACACTACGCGCCTTGTTCCCGCAAGAATCGGCTCTTTCCAATCTTTCGGTGGATCATGCGCCAGGTCGGCCGCCGCGCCGACACGATCCTCACCGTCAGCCAGGCGTCGCGTCGAGACATCCTGGCCCATCTTCGCATCCCGCAAGAATCCACCCACAAGGTCCGGGTCGTGTACAACGGCGTGTCCGACCTCTTCCGTCCGGCTCCGGAGAAGCGCCGCCCCGCCGCCGCAGCAGACTCCTCATCGCCGCGCACCGTGCTCTATGTGGGCCGCCAGGACCCCTACAAGAACCTCGCCGGGCTCGTGCGCGCCCTGGCGATCCTGCGCCGGCGCGCGCCATTCCCCGCGCGGCTGGCCGTGGTCGGCGCGCCGGACCCGCGCTACACGGAGCCGTGCCGGCTCGCCGACGCGCTCGGCCTGACCGATGCCGTGGCCTGGACCGGTTACCTGCAGCCCGACCGATTGGTCCTGGCCTACCAGCAGGCCGACGTGCTCGCCCATCCCTCCCGCTATGAGGGCTTCGGCCTGCCGGTGCTCGAAGCCATGGCCTGCGGCCTGCCCGTCGTCTCCAGCAACGCCGCGTCGCTGCCCGAAGTGGCGGGCGATGCCGCTCTGCTCGTCGCGCCGGACGACATTGAGGAACTGGCGGCCAGACTGCTCGACGTTCTGATTCAACCGGCCTTGGCCGCGTCGCTCGCGGAGAAGGGCATCAGGCGCGCCGCCGAGTTCACGTGGACGCGGGCGGCCGCCCAGACTCTGGCCATCTACGAGGAAGGCAATTGCGCCGCGTCCGGCGCTACGCCAGGAAGCCTTGGGTAAGTGCTTGAAGAGAAACACAACCCAGCAGCCGGAACCAAAGAGAAGACTGGGAAAACCACGAATCACGCGAATGCGGGAAATTCGCCCCGCCTGCCCGCCGAAGCCGCTTCGGCGCAGGCCGGCCCCTCTTTGCGGCCATTTTGAAAGAGGCTCACGGCCGTGAAATATGCGGACTAGCATGCCAACGGACAATGGACATGAGGGATGGCGATTCCCGGACGACTTGGCCGGGATGGATGTGGTTCTCTGCCACGACTGGCTGACCGGTATGCGCGGCGGCGAGCGCTGCCTGGAAATCCTCTGCCAGGCGTTCCCGTCCGCTCCGATCCTGACCCTGCTCCACGACCCGGCGGCGGTTTCCGAGACGATCAATCGGCATCCGATCATCACGTCATGGCTCCAGAAGATTCCAGGAATCGCGCGGCGCTATCGGTCGTTCCTGCCGTTCTTTCCGTCGGCCATCGAGCGGCTGAAGGCGCCGCCTGCCCGCCTCCTGATCAGCACCAGCCACTGCGTGGCCAAGGGAGCGTCGGCGCCGGCCGGCGCCCGACACCTGTGCTACTGCTTTACGCCCATGCGCTATGCGTGGACCTTTTTCGATGAGTACTTCGGCCGGAATCCGCTCAAGGCCGCCGCAGCCGCGCTCATACTGCTCAGACTGCGCGCCTGGGACCGCCGGACCGCCGCTTCCGTCCACCGCTTTGTGGCGATCAGCCGCCACGTGCAGCGGCGCATCTGGAACTTCTACGGCCGCGACTCTGACGTGGTCTATCCGCCGGTGGACCTCGCCAGGCTCACGCCCGGGACCGGCCGACACCGCGAGTTTGACCTGATCGTGTCCGCGCTCGTTCCCTACAAGCGGATCGCCTTGGCCGTGCGAACCTATAACCGGCTGGACTACTCCCTCAAGATCGTCGGAACCGGCAGCGAAGCCAGGGCTCTGCGCGCGATCGCGGGCCGCCGAATCGAGTTCATGGGCTGGCAATCCGATGAGGCCGTCCGCGACCTCTACCGAAACTGCCGCCTGCTCGTGTTCCCGGGCGAGGAGGACTTCGGACTGGCGCCGGTCGAAGCCATGGCCTGCGGCCGGCCGGTCGTGGCGTTCCGCAAAGGCGGCGTCACGGAGAGCGTGGCGGAAAACGTGTCCGGCGTGTTCTTCGATGCGCAGACCGAGTCCTCGCTCGCGGAGGCCGTGGAAAAGGCCGCGGCAATTCCCTGGGAGCCTGACGCCATCCGCGCGCAGGCCGAGCGCTTCAGCGTCCAGGCATTCATCGCCGGCTTCACCGACAGCATCCGAAAGTGTCTGAACCAGTCCCGAACCGCCAGAATAGCGCCGGGCAGAAGATAGGGTTCCAGCCACCGGTCTGGGAGCGAGTCAGGGCTTCGGTGGGCAGGCAGGGTTCGGGGTTCACCGAATCTTGTTCTCCGCGCGGCGTTTCTTCATGATGTCCTCGGCCAGGGCAAAGGGGACCGCCTCGTAGTGCTCGAAGTGCATGGTGAACCCGCCGCGGCCCTGCGTGAGCGTTCGCGCCACGGTCGAGTAGCCGAACATCTCGCTCAGCGGCGTCATCCCGCTGATCGCCTTGGCGCCGCCGCGGTCGTCCATGGCCTCGATTCGCCCGCGCCGCTGGCAGATCGAACCCGACACGGCGCCCATGTATTCCTCGGGACATGTCACTTCCACAAACATCACCGGCTCCAGCAGTTGAGGCCTGGACTGCAAGAACAACTGCTTGAAGCACATGCGCGCCGCCTCGAAAAACGCGATGTCGCTCGAGTCCACCTTGTGGAACGATCCGTCCAGCAAGGTCACCCGCATGTCCACCACCGGGTACCCGGCATAGGGGCCCCGTTCCATGGCTTTCAGAATGCCGCGCTCGATCGGTGGGATGTACGACGCGGGAATGTTGCCGCCCTTGATCTTGTTGACGAACTCGAACCCGGCCCCCGCAGCCAGCGGCTCCAGCCGCAGACACACGTGTCCGTACTGGCCGCGCCCGCCCGTCTGCTTGACGTGCTTGTAGTGGCCCTCGGCCGTGTTCATTCCGGTTTCACGGTACGCCACCTCGGGCCGCCCAATGTCCGCCTGAACGGCGAACTCGCGGCGCATCCGCTCCACCAGCACGTCCAGGTGCAGTTCGCCCATGCCGGACAGGATCATCTGCCGGGTTTCGTCGTCGAACGACACCACGAACGTCGGGTCCTCGTCCGCCAGATGCCGCAGCGCCGCGCCCATGCGGTTCCGGTCGGCCCGCCCCTTCGGTCGGATGCTCACCGAGATGACCGGCGCCGGGAACTCGATGGACTCCAGCACGATCGGGCGCTCGAGGCAGCAGAGCGTATCGCCGGTCCGGGTCTCACTCAGCCCCACCAGCGCCACGATATCGCCGCAGCGGGCTTCCTCGAGCGGCTCCTGCCGGTTCGCGTGCATGCGCAGGATGCGGCCGATCCGCTCCTCCCGGCCATGCGTGCTGTTCAGAATCGGCCGGCCGGACTGCGCCGTGCCCGCGTACACGCGGGCGAACACCAGCTTGCCCATGTGCCGGTCGGTCGCGATCTTGAACGCCAGCGCGGCAAACGGCGCGTCGTCCGAGGGCGCCAGCTCGATCCGCGCGTCTCGCGCGCGAATGATCGGCGGAATATCCTCCGGCGACGGCAGAAAGCGCGCGATGCCGTCCAGCAGCCGCTGGATTCCCTTGTTTTTGAACGCCGAGCCGCAGTAGACCGGAACGATCCGCCGGGCGATCGTGGATTTCCGCACGGTCCCCAGAATCGCCTCCTCCGACAAGTTCCCGGTCCGCAGGAACTGCTCGAGCAACGCGTCATCCTGCTCGGCGCTTTTCTCGACCAGATTGGCGCGCCATCGCTCGGCTTCGCCGCGCATCGCCGCCGGAATCGGCGCCTCGCGCCAGGTCCGGCCCCGGTCCTCCTCGCCGTAATAGACGGCCTTCATCGCGATCAAGTCCACAATCCCCTCGAACGCGTCCTCCCGGCCGATGGGGATTGTGACAGGCACCGCGTTGCCGTCGAGCGTGTTCTGGATTTCCTCGACGATCCCGAAAAAGTCCGCGCCGATCCGGTCCATCTTGTTGACGAACGCGAGCTTGGGAACGCTGTACTTCTCGCTCTGGCGCCAGACCTGCTCGGACTGCGGCTGCACGCCGCCCACGGCGCAGAACAACGCCACGGCGCCGTCGAGCACACGCAGGCTCCGCTCGACCTCCACGGTGAAGTCCACGTGCCCCGGCGTGTCAATCAGCGTTACCCGGTGATCATTCCAGGACAGGGTCGTGGCGGCGGAGGTGATCGTGATGCCGCGCTCCCGCTCTTGATCCATCCAGTCCATGACGGCCTCGCCGTCGTGGACCTCGCCCATCTTGTAGGTCCTGCCGGAATAGAAGAGGATGCGCTCGCTGACGGTCGTCTTGCCGGCGTCAATGTGCGCCACGATCCCGATATTCCGTATTCTCGCCAGCGGTATTGTCCGGGGCATGGTTGTCGTCTCTTGAGCAATTGCGCAATTGCTCAACTCCCGCTATTAGAACTACCATCCCGCGCGCCGTGTCTCAAGTTGTCTTTTTTGCTCGAACAGCGGAGGGAACAGATCGGATTTCAGGCGATGGAACGGCGAGATCATGCGCGATCTGTTCGCCCGCGACAGCTTCAGCGAGGGCGCCTTGCCGGCAGGGACGCCTCGCCGAGGTGTCCGCAGAGGGGATGTGCCAACCGGCGGCTCTACCCGACAAACTAGAAAGCCAGCCACGGAGCATCGTTGACAAGGTTCGCGTTGCGTCATACCATCATACCATGTCCGACATGAAACCGGCAGCATTCAGCACAGTATGACGCTGGTGTCGTTGGTATTCATGAACGTCCCTCGAGACGGAAAAGGAGATCGTGATGGGCATTGTTTGGCCGGAAGTTGTCCCCTGTCTGCTCGGCGCCGCGGGCGCGGGGTTGATTTTGCTGCCAGTCGTCAGGGCCTGCCGCGCATCGTGGCGAACCGCTGCGGCGACCGGCAGCGCTCTAGCCGTGGTAATGTGCCTCTATTTCCTGTGGTTCTTCCGGAATCCCGAGCGGACTGCGCCCAGCGACCCGGCGGCAATCGTGGCGGCCGCGGACGGGCGGATCGCCCGGATTGCGGAGGTGGGCAAGAACGAGTTCGCAAGAATCTGCGGAGATTCGGGGTTGAGCGACCGAAACCTGGCGAAGCTCGGCCGGCTGGCGCAGGCCGACTCGGTTCGGATCAGCATCTTTCTGAGCCTGTTTGACGTGCACGTGAACCGGGCGCCGATCGGCGGCGCCGCCGAGTTCCTCGGTTATTTCCCGGGCAAGCGCTATTTCACCTTCCAGGAGAAGTCGTCAATCGAAAACCAGCACAACTCGATCGTCATCCGGAACGACAAGACTTGCTGCCTCGTCAAGCAGATCGTGGGGCCCGTGGCGCGCCGCGTGGTCTACTGGCCGTCCCACGATCGGGCGGTGGAGCTGAAGATCGGCGAACGAATCGGCATGATGAAGTTCGGCTCGCGACTCGACATGTACTTTCCACGGGATGACGTCGCCGTGGAGGTCAAGGAGGGAGACGCGGTCTTTGCCGGCGTGTCGGTCATTGCCCGCCTCAAGAAAGGAACCTGACGTATGCCATGGCGGCCATTTCACGAAGACGGAGTTCTGGCGAGCTGGCGCCAGGTGATTCCGACGGCTTTCACGCTTGCCGCGATGTTCGTGGGCTTCCTGAGCATCCTGACGACCATCCAGGGCATGGTGGCGGGGGGGAATCCCTGCCGGTTCTACCAGTGGTCCGCGAAGCTGATCATGCTGGCCATGGTCTTCGACGGGCTGGACGGCAATGTGGCGCGCTGGCTGGGGGGGCAGAGCGAGTTCGGAGGCGAGTTGGATACGTACGTGGACCTCACGGCTTTCGGGATTGCGCCGGCTATCCTGGTGTTTGCGGTCACGCTGCCCCACAAGGACCCGTTCTGGCGAATTCTGTTGCCGTCGTGCGTGGCGCTGTCCGGCGTCGTGCGGCTGGCGCGGTTCAAGGTGAAGGACCCGCTGCGTGGGCAGGGCGGGTATGCCGGTCTTCCGATCACTGCCAACGCGTCCTGGGTTGCCCTGTTCTGCTTCGTCACGCTGATCCCGCCGCGCGATGAACTCACCGGCAAACTGGGTGTCCTGTTCCTGGTCGGCATTGCCATCTTCATCGTCCTGCAGGTCTCGAGGTTCCACTATCCGAAGCCCACGAAGAAGGCGGCGCTATTTGTGCCGTGCTTGATTCTGGTGGCGCTGTTTCTGTTTGCGCCGCGGCCCTGGAACGCCAGAGTGGCGATCGTCATGATCGCGGGCGGGCTTGTGTACGTGTTCCTGGGCCCGTTGTTCTTCAAGGGCATGGAAGCGCACCGGGCGCGCAAGGAGGCAGTGGAACCCTAGCCTGGATATTTCACGCTGGAGAGCCTCTTTCAAAATGGCCACAAAAAGGGACCCGCCTGCGCCGAAGCGGCTTTGGCGGGGCCATTTCTGGACTTTTGAAAGCGCCTCGGGAGCGTGAAATATGCGGGTTAGGGCCGAGACGCGTCCGGCCGCCGAATCGGACGGGAAGTAGTCATGTGCCGCCGTTCGTCCATCGAGGAAGTCTTCGACCGGCTTGCCGAATGCCTGGAGTTCGAGATTGACGAAGGCGTCCGGCAGGTGGAGTTCGTCGCCGATCCTTTGCCGGCGCTTCTGGCGCAGGGCGGCGGGCCGCGTTTGGACCGACCGGCAGTCGAGAAAGGGATGCGGGCGATCGCCGCAGCCGCCGCGTCCTGCGCGAAGTGCGGGCTGTGTCGGGGGCGGACCCAGTCCGTGCCGGGCCAGGGGCGGTTGGACCCGGAGGCGCTGTTCGTGGGGGAGGGACCGGGAGCGGAGGAAGACGCGCAGGGGCTGGCCTTTGTCGGGGCGGCCGGCCAGCTTCTGACCAAGATGATCCGGGCCATGGGGTTTCAGAGGGAAGACGTTTTCATTGCCAACGTGGTAAAGTGCCGTCCGCCCGGAAATCGTCAGCCGCTTCCGGAAGAGATGGAGGCGTGCCTGCCGTATCTCCATGAACAGATCGCTCTGCTGAAGCCGAAGGTGATTGTGGCGCTGGGCGCCATTGCGCTCAAGGGACTGCTGGGCCTGACGGGGATCACGCGGATGCGCGGCAAGTGGCACGAGTACCATGGCATTCCCGTGATGCCCACCTATCACCCGTCCTACCTGCTGCGAGCGCCCTCCGGCAAGCGCGACGTATGGGCGGACCTCCAGGACGTGCTTCGCCGGCTGGGACGCCCCATTCCCCCGGTCAAGAAACGGTAGATATGGCTTGTCCCATTTGTTTTCCGGGGCAACGGGGTGCGGAATCGTTATTATAGGCCCCGTTTTTCCAGACCACGCTTTGCCTGGAACAGGCGCTGGCTACCTGGCCGCCATCCCCTCCTCCAGCACGACCATGTAGTTTCGGACCGGCATGTAGTTGGTCAGCGAGTTGCCGGTCCAGAGCGCCCACTGGTCGGCCCCGGCGGGTCAGCGCCTTCAGAAATTGTCCGAAACCCGGTGTCCGCCGGAGTGATTTCGACCGGTTCATGGTGTGGTGGGGGTCCGCCCGGGACCGGCCCGGAAATCACGCGGTCTTCTCCGGCGTGGCGCCGGCGGAGACTTTCTCCCTCACTTTCGTCATGAGCTTGGCGGTCAGTTCGGGGTTCTTCTCCAGCGTGCCGCGCGCGCCGTCCAGTCCCTGCCCGATTTGCTCGTTTTCGAACGACAGCCACGAGCCCCGCTTGGCGACCAGTCCGTACTTCACGGCCGAATCGAGCACCGAGCCCTCCCAGGAGATGCCCCTGGCATAGAGCAGGTCGAACTCCGCCTCACTGAACGGGGGCGCCACCTTATTCTTCACCACTTTCACCCGCGTGCGGTTCCCGATCATGGCGCCGGTCGCTTCTTTGATTGGGCCGATCGAACGGATGTTGAGCCGCACGGATGTGTAGAACTTCAGCGCCCGGCCGCCGGGCGTCGTCTCCGGATTGCCGAACATGACGCCGATCTTCTCCCGAATCTGGTTCGTAAAGATCACCAGCGTCTTGGTGCGCGAAATCGCCGCCGTGAGTTTGCGCATGGCCTGCGACATGAGCCGCGCCTGCAAGCCCATGTGGGCGTCGCCCATTTCGCCGTCGAGTTCGGCGCGTGGCGTCAGCGCGGCTACGGAGTCAACCACGATGATGTCAATGGACCCGCTTTTGACGAGCGTTTCCACGATGGTCAGCGCCTCCTCGCCGGAAGTCGGCTGGGACACGAGCAAATCGTTGATGTTCACGCCTATCTTTCCGGCGTAGAGCGGGTCCATGGCGTGCTCGGCGTCCACGAACGCAGCCAGCCCGCCGGCCTTCTGCGCGTTGGCGATCACGTGCAGCGCCAAGGTGGTCTTGCCGGAAGACTCGGGCCCGAAAATCTCGGTGATCCGGCCGCGGGGCAGGCCGCCTACCCCGAGGGCCATGTCCAGCGAAAACGCGCCGGTCGAAATCACCGGAATGTCCTTTGCCAGTTCCACGTCGCCCATCCGCATGATCGCGCCATCGCCGAATTGCTTCCGAATCTGCGCCAGGACCGCCTCCAGCCCGGTCGGCGCCGCCTTTGCTTCTTCCTTCTTACTCATAACGATCTCCTTTTCGCCGTTTCAGAAACTCGTTCAACAGTTTCAGGGCCGCCTCGCCGCCTAATCGCCGGACTCGCGCCCGGCTGCCGCCGAAGCGGAAACCGCGCGTCGTTCCCCGGCGCGCGGCGGCGACCCCGACATAGACCAACCCGACCGGCTTGCCCGGCGCGCCGCCGCCAGGGCCGGCAATCCCGGTGATGGCAAGGCTCACGTCGGCACCGCAGCGCGTTCGGACGCCTGCGGCCATGGCCGCCGCCACGGCCCTGCTCACGGCCCCCTGTGCCTGCAACAGAGCCGCCGGCACGCCCAGTAGCTTCCGCTTCAGATCGTTCGCGTAGGCCACAATCCCGCCGCGGAAATACGCCGAGCTCCCGCTGACCGACGTAATCCGCTGGCCGATCAGTCCGCCGGTGCACGATTCGGCGACGGCCAAAGTCAGCCCCTGCCGCGTCAAGCGCCGACCGATCGCGGCTTCGAGACTTCGCCTGGTACGCCTGTTCGCCATTGCCCTGACGTCTTCTCGGCTCGTCCTCGTCCTCGATTGCGCGTCCCTTGGCCTATTCGAGCACGAGGACGAGGGCCACCTGCCGCGAATCGTCACAATATTTACGAATGCGTGTGCTTATCCATTCCGCTCAGGCCTCTTGTCCGCATATCCGTCCGGATGCGCCCGATGCCACGCCCAGGCGCTTTCGATGATCGCGCGCAAATCCGGGTGCTTCGGCTTCCAGCCCAGTTCCGTCCGGGCCTTGTCCGCCGCAGCCAGGAGCCGGGCCGGATCGCCCGGCCGGCGCGGCCCGGCAGCGGCCGGGATCGGATGCCCCGTCACCTGCCGGGCCGTCTCGATGACTTCCTTGACCGAGTACCCGTTGCCGTTGCCCAGATTGAAAGCGCCCGAAACCGCCGATGTCAACGCCAAGATGTGCGCCTGGGCCAGGTCCACGATGTGGATGTAATCCCGCAGGCAGGTGCCGTCCGGCGTATCGTAGTCCTCGCCGAAGATCGTGACTCGGTCGCGCTTTCCCAGGGCTGCTTGCAGGACGATCGGGATGAGGTGCGTTTCGGGGTCATGGTCTTCGCCGAAACGCTTCGTGGCGCCGCACGCGTTGAAGTAGCGCAGGAAGACCGTCTGCATACCCCGGATGCGGCGGTACCAGTCGAGCGCCTTCTCCAGCAGCAATTTGGACTCGCCGTATGGATTGATGGGGCGCTGCGGCTCGTCCTCCGTGATCGGCGTCCGCTGCGGCTGGCCATAGGTGGCGCAGGTCGAAGAGAACACAATCTTGCCCACTCCGGCCGCCAGCATGGCCTCGGCCAGGTTCACGCCGCCAACGAGGTTGTTGCCGAAGTACGTCTCCGGCTTGTCCATGGACTCGCCCACCAGCGCGTAGGCGGCAAAATGCATGACGGCGTCGGGCTTCTCCCTGGCCATGACGGCGGCGATCTTCTTTCGGTCCCGCAAATCGCCCTTCACGAATCGCGCCCGCCGGTCCACGGCCGCGCGATGCCCGCGCTCCAGGTTGTCGAACACGATTACGTCGTGTCCGGAATCCAGGAGGAGTTCCGTCGTTACGCTTCCGATGTAGCCGGCGCCGCCGGTCACCAGCGCTTTCACGACTTTTACCCTTCGCTTTGCGCCGCGCGGCCGTCGGCCTCCAGCCGGGCTTCTAGCGCCTTGAGTCTCTTGGCCAGCTCGTCCACCTTCTCCCGCAGGCGCGGCAGGAGCATGACATAAGCGTTTATTTTCTTGGCCTTGTCCAGCGGGATGGCCGGGGTTCCCCAGAGGACCGATCCGGGCTGCGCATCCTTTAGGACCAGAGATCGCGCGCCCACCACGGTTCCGTCGCCGATCCGGATATGCCCTCCAATGCCCGCCTGGCCGCCGATCTGGCAGTTAGCGCCGACCGTCACGCTGCCGGCCAGGCCCGCCATGGCGGCGATCGCCGTATGATCGCCGATCCGCGCGTTGTGGGCGACCTGGATCAGGTTGTCGAGTTTGACGCCGTTCCCGATCACGGTCTTGCCGAACCGCGCCCGATCAATCGTGACGTTCGCGCCGATCTCCACGTCGTCGCCGACTTCCACGACGCCGACCTGCGGGATTTTCTTCCAAGCCTGGCCTTCCCGCGTGTAGCCGAACCCGTCGCTGCCGAGCACGGCGCCGTTGTGAATGATTACGCGGTTGCCCACCTTCGCGCGTTCGCGCAGTGTCACGTGCGGGTAGAACCGGCAGTCGCGTCCGATCGTCGAGAAGTGCCCGACGTAACAGCCGGCGCCGATCGCTGTGCGGTCGCCGATCGTCACACCCGGTTCGAGCACGGCGTACGGGCCGATCGCGACGTCGCGGCCGAGTCGGACGTCCGGCGCGATAATTGCCGCGAGATGGATGCCGGCGGCGAGCGGCACGGGCTGGGGAGCGAGCAGCGCGACGGCCGTCACAAAGGCCAGGTCCACGTCCTTCACGCGGATGACGGCGCAGGGCGCGCGCCCCTCGAAATCCGGCCCCACAATGATCGCCGACGCCCGCGTAGTCGCCGCGGCCGCCGCGTATTTCGGCCGGGCAACGAACGTGATGTCGCCCGGGCCGGCATCCTGGACGCCGGCCACGCCGGCAATCGCGACCAACCCGTCGCCCTCCACGACGCCGCCCATTGTCCTGGCCAGTTCCGCCACGCTGATTGTCATATGCCGCCTCCGCCGCCGGTCGGGCCGGTCACCAGCCCGCATATTTCACGCTCCCGCGCGAAATATGCGCCATTCGGGCCGCCACGTGACAACGTGGTCACGTGATGATGCGCCCGCCCGCCCGGCGGGCACAAACTGAGCTAGCGGCATGGTCGAGCTCCAACCGTTCGCGCCTTCATCCCATACCCGCAAATCCAGCCGCGCGCCCTCCTCCACCTTCCAACCTGGGAACCGCTGCAGGATTGGCGGAAATCGCAAGTCGGCCAAACCGACAGGAGGTAACCCAAGATGGTTAAGCACAAAGGTGGCGGAAAACGGAGGCGGGGACAAGGTCAAAATAAGGTTTGATGTAACCCCTTAGAAGCCGTGAAAGAATTGAGTTTCCATGAACACGCCCGTGCTGTAGCCATCTTCGTCGATGAACTCGGCGAAGAACGGGTCCGCCCGCTGCTGAGAGGCGCGAATTCAGCCTTTACTTCTCAGCTGCGGCCGTTTTCCCCGCGTGTCTATGGTCTTTCCTGTCGTTGCATGGCTTTTCCCGCCGCTTCAGGCCGCCGCTCCCGCCATCCCGCGCTTGCTCATGTTCTCCTCCCAGCGGTCACCCCAGGGCGACCACGTGAACAAGCTTGTCCGAGCCGGCGGCCAGGACTGTGCGTCCGTCCGGATGGAACACGGCCGCCGAGAACCGCGCGTCTTGCGACTCCAGGTTGAAAAGCACCTCCCCCGAGGACGCGTCCCACACCTTGACCGTGTGATCCCAGGAGGCGGACGCCACGCGGCGGCCGTCCGGGCTGAAGCAAACGGTGTGGATCGATCCCCATCGCTTCTCGCCGTCCGTCAGCGATTTCACGGCCTGCTCAAACGCGCGGGAAAAGGCGTCGCTCTCCAGCTTGACGAACTCCTCGAGCGAGCGCGTCGCCCCGGCCTCGCCGAACTGCTCCACGAGCCAGTCCTGCTCCGCCGACTTCAGCTCCTCGTCCCCGGCCACGGTCCAGAACGCGCACGCGTAGAGAAACGTCTGGACGTTCAACGACTGATCCTTCGCGCAGAACGGCGCCTTGTTCATCGCAACCTCACAGTACTTGGGCGCTTCCGTCGTCGCCTCGCTTCGGATTCGCGTTCAGAACGGCCGCAACAAAGCACAGCGCGGGAAGCCGCAACCAAAGATTACAGAAGATCGCAAAGAACGGAGAGTTTGCGTCCCGTTCTGCGGCCTTTGCGGCCTTCCGTTAGAATCTTCTCTTCCCGCGAAGAAGTTGGCCATGCGTGGCACAAAGAACACAAGAGCTTCGCACGAAAGAAAGCCCGTCGTGACTGTCCAGAACCCTAGAGGACTTCGTGCGGTTTACCAGCGCAGCGAGAGCCCCACCGGTGGCCCGCTCAGCGATTCCTCCGCATGCCAGAACCAGCGATACCCGGCCCGCAGGAACATGTAGCGCCACCCGAGCACCACGGCCAGATCATTATCGTAGATCCGCGTTTCGTCAATGGTGGACCACACCGGCCGGTATTCCAAACCGATCCCCTCGTGAAGATGAAGCTTCATGGGCAGCGCAAAGGAGAATCCCACGCGCTCCCCTTCGCCCTTCACCTCAAGCGCGCCGAAGCCCATGTTGATCTCGAACTCCTCGCCGAACGTCATCCGGTAGAGCCCGTGGTACTGGATCGTATCCACGTCCAGGTCGCTGTCGCGTTCCCGGTAGAAGGTGCGCCGCGCCGAGAAACCGAGAAACGCCAGCCCCACCTCCCCCCGATAGTCCCAGGCGGTCACGCCAGACTCGACGTCCTGGAACTGGACGTCGAATTGGATAAACGGAATGACGGGGTCCCCTGCGTCCCGGATCAACTCCGGCATCCCGAACTCCCGCTCCTGCGGGATGACCAGCGCCAGGCTGTTCATCCCACCGTAGGCGACCCCGTACGCCAGCCCGCGAACGAGGCCCTCGATCATGACGGCGGCCAGATGATCGCCCAAGTGGTGGCCGTGGCACCCCGACGAACGCGAGCCCGCGCTCCCGACGCCCGCGCTGGACTTGATGCCCTGCTCGAAACTCTCCAATTTCTGCGCCTGTGCGCTTGCCGGCCCCACGCAGGCAAGCAACGCCAGCGCCATCCATCGGCCCGTGATTCTCATGACACCGCCATTCTAGGCTTCTAGGCCAATCGGCCCTGCGGCAACAGAAAAAAGGCTTCCACTTCCACGACAATCATTTCTCAGAAGAATGCCCGATCAGCGCATAATTGCGAGAAGAAATGCGCCTGATCGCTCTTGTCCGATGCTCCTTTCCACACCCGGAGCGTCAAAGCACAACTCTTTGAAGAGACGGCGGATAAGCTGGAGCCAAAGGACGGCATTCTCAGAGCTGTGAATCTCTTGACGTTGGCAGCAGTGCGAACGGGGTACAATTCCTGCTCCGCAAGCAGTTACCCTGCTTCTTTCCGTGCCGCCATGAAGACTCGAGAGTCGGAACACCTCTATGTCCACGTTCCCTTTTGCGACGGGAAGTGCGTCTACTGCGCATTCTACTCGGAGGCCTACACCGCTGACCGGGCCGAAGGCTATCTCAATGCGCTGAGCCGGGAGTTCGATCTGTACCTGGCCTCGAATCCGCGCCCGGCGCCCCGGACCGTCTACCTCGGTGGCGGCACATCCTCAATCCTCGAGACCTCCCAGTTGGATCGGCTCTGCCGCATCGTCAGCGAGCGCATCTCCCGCGCGAACCTGAAGGAGTGGACTCTGGAGGCCAACCCGGGCACTCTGCCCGAGGCAAAACTGAGGGTCCTCCTTCAGCACGGCGTCAACCGCATCAGCATTGGCGCCCAGTCCTTCGACGACGATGTGCTCGACCGGATCGGCCGGAGACACGCCGCCGCCGCCATCGAGCTGACCGTCCTGGCCGCGCGAGCCGCCGGCATCGGCAACATCGGCCTGGATTTGATCGCCTGTCTGCCCGGAATCCGCGACGACACATGGGCCGCCACCCTGGAGAAAGCCGTTCGCCTGGAGCCGTCGCACATTTCGATCTACGCCCTCACGGTGGAGAAGGGAACCCCAATGAGCCGGCTCGTCCGGTCGGGAGACGTGATCGTTCCGGACGACGATCTCCAGGTGCAGACGCTCGATCTGGCGGAGAAGCTTCTTGGCCAGGCCGGGTACGAGCGCTACGAGATCTCCAACTACGCCAGGCCGGGATGCCGCTGCGCGCATAACGTGGCCTGCTGGGATGGCAAGGACTATCTGGGCCTGGGCCCGGCCGCCTCCTCGCGGTCCGGCCTGAGGCGCTGGACGAACAAGCCGAACCTCGACCGGTACGTCCGCGCGCTCGACGTCGGCGAGGAGCTGCCGCGCGAGGAAGACACGCTGAGCGCCGACACCGATGCGACCGAGCGGCTGATCTTCCGGTTCCGCCTCGCCGACACCGTGGACCTGAGCGAGTTCGGGGGGACGTCCGCGCAACTCCTGAACCACTGGGAAAGAACCCTCGGCGAGCTGGAGAAGAACGGCCTGGTCCGGGGCGGCGACGGCCGCTGGGCCCTCACCCGCCAGGGCCGTAACTTTGCCGATTTCGTCGCCTACGAGTTGATCAATGTGTGACCCTCAGAGGCTCCAAGGTCCGGCAGCGCCGCGCTTGACGAATCCGCTTCTCTCCCGTCGTTCTCTCTGCTATTCTGCGCCCCGTGAATAGCATCCGTGTCACCCTCGAGGACAGCCGCTCGATCGAATGCCCCGCCGGCGCGACCGCCGGCTCCCTGGCCCGCTCGCCGGTCGCGGAGTCCGGGCTCCCCTTCATCGCCTGCACGGTCAACAACGACGTCTGCTCCCTCTCCTACCCCCTGGCGGTCAACTGCGAGGTCCGGCTGCTGACCATGGCCGACCCGCGCGGCTGGCGCGTCTACCGTCGCTCGCTGTGCTTCCTCCTGGCCAAAGCCGTCCGCGACCTCTATCCCGACGCCCGGTTCTCCATCGAGCACTCCTTCGGCAACGGCCTGTTCTGCAGCTTCCACGGCCCGGACCGCCCGCCCGAGGAAGGCATCACGCCCGATCAGATCGGGCAGGTCGACGCCCGGATGCGGGAGCTGGTCAGGCGGAACCTGCCCATCGAGCGGCGCAAGACCGCCTACTCCGACGCAGTCAAGGCGTTCGAGGCATCCGGCCAGGCGAACAAGCTGAACCTGCTCAAACACCGCAACCCGCCGCATGTCGTCTTGCATTGGTGCGACGGGTTCTCCGACCTCGCGCACGGGCCCCTGGTCCCCTCCACCGCCGCCCTGCCCCGCTTCGAGCTGATCCCCTACAAGCCGGGCTTCGTCCTGAACCTCCCGACCCGCGAAAACCCGAAGGAGATCCAGTCCTTCGAGGATCAGCCCCACCTCTTCCAGATCTTCCAGGAGCACAAGCAGTGGGGCCGCATCCTCGGCGTGGACACCGTCGGCCGGCTCAACGAGACGATCGCCGCCGGGCGGATCGCCGACTTCATCCAGACCGCCGAAGCGCTGCACGAGAAGAAGCTCGCGCGCATTGCCGACCGGACCGCCGAGCACGCCCGAGACATCCGCCTGATCCTGATCGCCGGCCCGTCCTCCGCCGGCAAGACCACCTTTGCCAAGCGGCTGATCACCCACCTGTCCGTCAACGGCCTCTCGCCCGTGATGATTTCCACGGACGACTACTTCGTTGGCATGGACCAGAACCCGCAGGGCGAGGACGGCAAGCCGGACTTCGAGCACCTCGAGGCGGTGGACCTGCCCCTGTTCAACGAGGATCTCGTCAACCTGATCAACGGCCGCGAGGTCGAGCTGCCCCGCTACAATTTCGAAACGAAGCAGCGGGAGTACCGGGGCAACCGCCTGCGGATCGGGGACCACCAGCCGGTGATCATCGAGGGCATCCACGGATTGAACCCCCGGCTCACCCACCGCGTTCCGGACCGGGCCAAGTTCCGGATCTACATCAGCGCCCTCACGCAGCTCAGCCTGGACTCGAACAACCGGCTGTCCACCACCGACAACCGGCTCATGCGCCGCATAGTCCGGGACTTCCGCTACCGCAGCCACAGCGCGTTGGACACCCTGCGGCTGTGGCCCGGCGTGCGCGCCGGCGAGAAGCGGTGGATCTTCCCGTTCCAGGGCAACGCGAACGCCACGTTCAACTCCGCGCTCGACTACGAGCTGGCCGTGCTCAAGCCGCTCGTGGAGCCGCTGCTCATGCAAATCAAGCCCTCGAGCACCGAGTACGCCGAGGCCCGCTGCCTCTCCGAGTTCCTCCTCAATTTCCTGGCCACCCCCGACCGCCCAGTCCCCCACAACTCCATCCTCCGCGAGTACATCGGCGGCAGCACCTACAAGTACTGAGGGGGCAGAGTTCAAGAACTCCGTGCAACGTTGTGGAAAATCTGCTGCTTGTGCCATGAAAGACCAGCGATCGCGCGCAATTTCCCATGTTTCGCTGGAACATGCGCCGGGTGACGGATGTCTAACAGCTCAGGAACAACGCCGTGGCTTTGCCCAGGCGCTTCGCCGGGCGAGGTGAACCGGGCCGAGGCCGACCAGTTGGCTGTCCGGTTCAAGTCCGGCGACGCGAAAGCGTTCGATCGGCTCGTACTGATGTTTCAGCGGCCGGTATTCAACCTGGCCTATCGGATGCTGAACCGCTACGAAGACGCGTCGGACGCCGCGCAGGAGATATTCGTGAAACTTTATCGGTCCATCGGCAAGTTCCGAGGCGACTCCAGCTTCAGCACGTGGCTCTTCGCCATCGCCGTCAACGTCTGCCGCAGCCGCATGCGCTCCGCGCGCAGCCGGGGTGCCGTCGAGGTGCTGGATGCCGACCTGCGCCCGGCCGATGACGATCCCCCGCCCGATCACCAGGGCGTGGATCCGGCCGCCACGCCGGACCGGCAGGCGGAGCGGACCGAGCTGATGGCCACCGTCAAGCAGGCCATTGCCACACTTCCCCCGGATTTCGCCGCTGTCATCGTCATGAAGGATATCCAGGACGTCACCTACGAGGAAATCGCCGAACGGCTCGGGTGCAACATGGGCACCGTGAAATCGCGCCTGTTCCGCGCCCGAGCCATGGTCAGAGACAAGCTCTCGCCTTTGATGAGTTGAACATGAAACGCTGCGATGAAATACGCGAATGGATGTCAGAGTGTCTTGACGGCACACTCGATGCCGGCCGCGAGGCGGCCCTGCGTGAGCACCTGCGGGCGTGCCCGGCCTGCGCCCGCCAACAGGCCGAGCTGGAAGCTGCCGTGAACCTGGTCCGCGACATGACCGATGTCGAGCCGCCCGCCGACCTGCTCGAACAAGTCCACGCGCGGCTGGACGCCGGAGAGAGTATCCGGTTCCCGCTGTGGAACCTCTTCGCCCGGCCCCAGGCGCAACTGGTCCTGGCCGCCGCCATGCTGCTCTGGCTCGGCATCTACGGCTACATCGAGTTCACGGCGCCGTGCTCCGTCCCTGAACTGAAGGATTCAGGCGCCGTGGCGGAGGCGCCCGCCGCTGGCCGGCAACAGCCGCCGCAGGACCCGGCCGCAGCCGTGGCGCCCGCCGACGAGACAATCCCCGCGCCGGCCGTGAGGCTTCTCAAGGAGCAAGCGGCGAAGGAAGAAGATGCCAAGGCCACGGCCAACGCCGCCGTGCGAAGCGGCATGGACGCCGACAAAGCCCGCACCATGGCCGAACGATCCGCCGGCCCCGGCTGGGCCGCGCCCGCAGCCGCCCCGGCCCCGGTGGCGGCCAAGCCGGCGTCCCGCGTCGCGCCGCTTCCGGCCCCCTCCGCCACGCCGCCCGCCGCTGGGTCCGCCCCTCGTGACGTCCCAGCGAGTTCGGCGCTCAGGCGTTCATCAGCCGTCGAGGAGGAGGAGCCGGCCAAGCGGGCACAGTCTGCCGCCGCGCCCATGCTCCAGGACGGCTTGCGCGGCGCCGGCCGCGATGGCTTGGCGCTCCGCACAGAGGCGGCAACCGCCGCCCCGCCGGCCGGCGCCGAGCGCGAGAAGGCCGAAGCCGCTCCGCCGGCGCCCAAGGCGCTCCTTGCCGACAGCCTGGCGCCGGCGCACCCCCGGCCCTGCGTCGTCCGCCTGGCCGCCGCAGAGCTGGCGGCTGTGGCCAGGGTGGTCGAAGACTTCCGCGCGCGGGAAGCGGAGCGGAATCGCGCGCCGGCCGTTGCCCGGACAGCGAAGCCCCAGGCGAGCGCCGTGCAGAAGGGCCAACCCGAAGCCGGCGCCGCTGCGGACACGGAAGCAGTCTTCGGCCTCGCCGGCGCCGAAGCCGACGAGAAGAAGCTCAAGCGGCGGCAGGCTCCGACGTTCACCATCCAGGTCCGCGCCTCGCAGGTCCCCGACCTGGTGGCCAGGCTCGGCAAGCTCGGCGCCATCGCCGTGGAAAACGCGCCAGCCAAAGATGTTCGGGAATCCGAAGACCTGGTCAAGCCCGGCCTCCACGCCGTGGAGCGCGATGCGTCAAGCGCCGACGAACTGGTCACCGTCCAGATCTACCTCGTGGCGCCCTGAGGGGCGTGAATCGCTTGGCGAGCACGTCCCCCCGTTGTCCCCGCAACCGTTCAGTCTGCCACGATCTTGCCGTCTCTTGCCACGATCCTGCCTCCCACCATTGTGACAATGGCTTTCCCCTGGAGAACCAGTTCCAACGTTGTCTCCAGACCGATAACGCCGAACGGAGCCTCATCCCAGTCTCGATTCTTCTCGTGCGGCGAGTGGGGCGCATGGTCGCTGGCAATGATGTCGATCGTGCCGTCACGCAAGCCCTGTCTGATCGCATCCACGTCCTTCTTCGATCGAAGAGGAGGATTCGCCTTCGCGTTCGGGCCGATACGTTTGGCGTCGTCCGCCGTCAGGACGAAGTGGTGCGGAGTCGCTTCCGCAGTCACTCGGAATCCACAAGGTCGGACCCGATTTGCCTGACATGACCGCCGTCGATCAAAACGTCGACGGGTTCTGCCCTGGAAATGTCCGTTCGCGCTACTATGCCGTTCTTTGCGAGCACTTTCATGCGCGTCTGCGGTGGGTTATCGTGCTTCTCGATGGTGCTGTCAACACGTGTTTTCGGGCAGGGAAAGTGAAGCGATGTGTGCCTGTTCAGCGGCTAGGCCAATCCCCCGAACTCCTTTGCCGGTAAAGCGTTGCGACTCCACAGGGGCATGGACTCCACGAAACCCGAACACCGAACACTGAAACCTCGTCCCTGGGAACATTTCCGCCCCCCGGCGCGTCTCACTTCATGCAACTGCGGTGCGTCCTGGAAACAGAGGAGCATGCGCATGAAGAAGATCCTGTTCGCCTGCCTGGCGGCCACGGCCGGCTTCCTGCCGGCCGCCTTCGGCGCCTATCTCGAATCCGACTACGAACCAGCCGCCAAAACCACAGCCACGCCACTCGATGTGACCATCCGGCCCCGCCCGGAATCGGACAATCCCGTCACGCGGCTGATCCGCCAGGTCAACGTCGAGCATCCCTGGCAGTACCGCAACCTCACCGTGTTCCCGCTGACCCTGCGCCAACGCGGCCGCGCGCCCGACATCCGCGCGCTCGACGAAGCGTTCTCCTGGCGCTGGATCGCGGTCCGCGAGAAGGACAATGCGCAGGTCTCCGCGCTCGAGGTCCGCAACGAGTCCGACCATTCCATTTTCCTGATGGCCGGCGAAATCCTGGCGGGCGGGAAGCAGAACCGGATGGTCCGCAACGACGTCCTGCTCCAGCCCAACTCGGGCTTTGTCGAGATCCCGGTCTACTGCGGCGAGAAGGATCGCTGGTCCGTCCGCTACGAGGAATTCGGCAGCGCCGGCTACCTGGCCCATCCGGGCCTGCGCAAGAGCGCCGCCGCCGGCGCCGAACAGGGCGCGATCTGGAGCGAGATTGACGCCCAGAGCGAGCGCGCCAAGGTCACCTCGCCGACCCGCGACTACCGGCAAGTTTACGAGGACAAGGCAGTCATCCGCGACCTGGACGAATACGCCGCGCACTTCCGCCGCCTGCCCGCAGCCTCTACGGTCGGCGCCGTGGCGGCGTGGGGCGGCCGCATCGTCGGGTGCGACATCTTCACGGACCTGCGGCTGTTCTCGGAACTCTGGAGCAAGCTGCTTCTCTCTTACGGATTCGAGGTCCACTATCGGGACCGAGCGGCCGGGGCGGCTGGCGCGAGCGACGTCAGGCGGTTCCTGGACCGGGCGCTCTCGGCGCGGTATGACGAGCGCCAAACGCCGGGCGCGGGCCGGCTCCTGGACATCAGCGGCGCGGCCGACGGCTCGGCCCTGACCTGGGACGGCGACACCGTGCACCTGTCGCTCTTCGGCGAAACCGCGCGCCACGCGCCCCCACCGCCGCGTCCCTGGCCGCCGCATCCGGCGCCACTATGGGAGCGGCACGTCGAATAGCAAAAGAGGAAGAAGCAAATGTCGAACATTCGATATTCGATATTGCCGGAAGGAGCCAACGCCATGAAACGATCCGTCTTCGCCGCCTGCGGAATCACCCTCGCCCTCACCCTCCAATGCCTGGCCACGGGCATGCTCGTGCCCAAGGATGCCGGCGTTTCGCCGCTGGCCATCAAGCGCCAGCGCGTGGACATCCAGCTCAAGGAAGGCGCCGCCAACGTCAAGGTCGAGCAGGTATTCAAGAACAACGTGGACCGCGACCTCGAGGCCGTCTACGTCTTCCCGCTGCCCGAAAACGCCGGCATCGCGGATTTCGCCATGTACATCGGCGGCAAGCGGGTCAGCGGTGAACTCGTCGAGAAAGGCAAAGCACGCCAGATATACCAGGACATCGTCCGGCGCATGAAGGATCCCGGCCTGCTCGAGCATCTCTCCGGCAACCTCTTCCGCGTGAACATCTATCCCATGCCCAAGAACGGCGAGCAGCGCATCGAAATCGCCTACTCGCAGAACCTGGCGTTCGAGGGCGGCCTCTACTCGTTCGTCTATCCCCTGAAAACTTCCGAAAAAGCCTCCCGCACCCTCGAGGACTTCACGGTCAACGCCAGGCTCGTCTCCAGCGTCCCACTGAAGACCGTCTACTCGCCCTCCCACAAGGTCGGCATCACCCGCAGGGGCGACCACGAGGCCGTCATCGGATTCGAGGAAGACAAGAGCGTGCTCGACAGGGACTTCGTCCTCTACTACGGCTTCTCCAAGAAGGACTTCGGGCTCAACCTCCTCACCCACCGCATCGAAGGGCAGGACGGATTCTTCATGATGCTGCTGGCCCCGGCGGTCGAGCCGCCCAAAGGCGAAGTGATCAAGCGCGACCTTAGCTTCGTGTTCGACACATCGGGCAGCATGTCTGGCGACAAGATCAGGCAAGCCCGCGAAGCCCTGAAATACTGCGTCAACCGGCTCAAGGACTACGATCGCTTCAACATCATCCGCTTCAGCACGGATGTCGAGAAGTTCAGCGAGGGCTTCCTGGCGGCGAACGACAAGAACCGCAAGGCGGCCCTCGAGTTCGTGGACAAGATCGAAGCGCGCGGCGGGACAGACATCGCCGGCGCCCTCGCCGCCGCCCTGGGCCAGAAAACCGAAGAGACCCGCCCGCATGTGATCGTGTTCCTCACCGACGGCCTGCCGACCATCGGCGTCACCGAGATTCCGGCCATTCTCGACAACGTGGGCAAGGCCATCGGCAAGAACACCCGCGTCTTCGTCTTCGGCGTCGGACACAACGTGAATACCCATCTCCTGGACCGGCTTGCCAACGAACGGGGTGGCGTGTCGCAATACGTCCAGCCGGAGGAGGACATCGAGGTGAAGGTGTCCTCCCTCTACGACAAAATCAGCCATCCGGTGCTCAGCCGCCCGGAGGTGAAGATCGAGAAGGTCGAGGTTTCGCAACTGCACCCGAAGGAGCTGTCGGACTTGTTTGCCGGCAGCCAGATCACCATTTTCGGCCGGTACAAGAGCGACGGGCACGTGGCCATCCGGCTGGCGGGCGAGGTCAACGGCAAGAAGCAGGAGCACACGTTCGAGGCGGACTTCCCGGCCAAGAGCATGGAAAACGACTTTATCCCGCAGCTGTGGGCGACCCGCCGGGTCGGCTACCTGCTGGACCAGATCCGCCTCAAGGAGGACAACGAACTGCGCGACGAAGTGATCCGGCTGGGCAAGGAATACGGAATCGTGACTCCGTACACGTCCTACCTCGTGCTGGAGACGCATGATGACTACAAGCGGCACGGGCTCGACATGGGCGGTCCGGCCGGCCAGCCCTCGCCCCGGCCCGCCATAGCCCCGCCGGCCAGGGAAGAGGTCCGCGAGCGGGCCGCAATGCACTGGTCCGAAGGGCTCCGGCGCGACAAGGACGTGGACGGCATGCGCGCGCCCGCCGCCCCGGCGGCCAAGCCGGAATCGTCGTCCGCGATCCCGATGTTCGGCGGGGCGGGCGAGGCCGGCGTTGCCGGCGCGAAAACCGGCGGCCACGTCGCAGCCGAGAAGAAGAAGCTGGACGGCTACCTGAAACAGCAGAGCGGCCGCGATGCGGTCGTGCTCAGCAACGCCATCGGGGTCTACAAGAAGGCGGAGCACACGGACCGCGACATCGCCCCCGCCGTCAAGACCGTGGGCAGGAAGATTTTCTACCTGCTCGATGGCGTCTGGACCGACCGGGACTACAAGAAAGAGATGAAGGCCACCCGCGTGAAGTACGCCAGCGACGAGTATTTCAAACTATTGGAGAAGAAGCCGGAGCTGAAGAAGTGCTTCGCCCTGGGCGAGGAGGTCATCGTCGTGCTCGACGACCAGACCGCAGTCATCGTGGAGACTGCGGAGTGAGTCGTGCACGCGATCCCAACGCTATGACAGGGCCAGCTGACGGGTGGCGCTCGGCCTCCGGACGAGCGCGAGCAACGTACAAGCCCATGGGTGACATCGCGTTGGTCCGGCCTGCCCGCCGAAGCGCTTGGGCAAAGGCGGGAGGCCCAACCAACCCCGCTTGGGGCGAGCCAGTAGTTCCTAAAGCTGGCAGGATAGCGTGCGGAGAGGGGCGCACGTAGAGGCTGTTCTGGCCGGTTTTTGCGCC
>JASEHE010000169.1 GCA_030018915.1 Verrucomicrobiota bacterium | reverse complement strand
CCACAAGCCCTTAGCCTTGTGAAAAATTCGGCAGTTCAACTGCCGGATATAGGATAAATTGATCTTCGAGGAAATCCAGAAGACCCCGTCCGTGGACCTGGCGATTCCCTTTGTCTGCTCTTATCGCTCGTGCCAGGATCGCAAAGAAGATGGGGGGCGCGACAAGGATGCTCAAAGCATTGCCTATATTCCCATTGATCGGGTCAAGAGTCAGCCAAGCAGATTCGAGCCACACGACGTCGAGCAATTGCTCCGCAGCATCCAGAAGGAAGGGCTCCTGCAACCGGTGATCGTCGTGAAATCGGCCGCTTCCAACGACTATGAGATTCTCGCCGGTCATCTCCGGCTGGAGGCCTGTAAAAAGCTCGGCTGGAAGGTCATTCCAGCGATTGTCTGCGGCAATGTATCGGAAGGTAAGATCAAAGTGTTGAACGAAGATCGGGCCGGCAGGTCGTGCTGAAGTTGACCATGACCCAGCCGTTCTCCCATCCCAACGCCGTCAACGACCGAGGGGACCAGTCCGCATACTGCTCTTGGCGGGCCAGGGCCAACACCACGGCCTGCTCCGAGGAGGGCAGCAGTGTATGCGCCGGCCGCTCGGGAGACCCGGCGTCCGATTCTCCAACTCACGTCCCTGGCGCCGCCACTGCCTCCAGCGGATGAGCCGACGCCGGTTCACCTGCCACAGCACGACGCTGCGCCGCTCGCTGACCACTTGGGCTTGAGCTGTCGCCACCACCTTGAGCATCTCCTCTTTGCGCTCCACGCCGATCCACTGTCAGGCTATCGCGCCCCAGAATCCCCAACTCCACCTGGGCCTACGGGACCCCGGCGACCCATAGCCCGGTCGTTTCCAGCGTAATTCCAGCCGATTTTGGAGCTGTAATTTCAGGCGCGCCCCGCCAGCACAGCCCTGGTTTCCCCGCTTCCCACCCTCTTCTCTTGCGCGCGGATCAAGGATTCTGTTCTAGCCTTTTCCGAAGCGATCGTGTTCAATGTCGCTTCCGAAAAGGGGGCCACGGCCATGAACATTACGCCGGATCGCGACGCCGCACTGGAATATCACCTGGGCGGCAAGGTGCGGATGCGCGCGGCCCGAAAGCTCGACAGCCTTCGGGCGCTTTGCCTGGCCTACACACCCGGCGTGGCCGTTCCGGTCAAGGAAATTCACAAGGACCGCGCCTGGCTGTACCGATACACCTCCAAGCCGAACCTGGTGGCCGTTGTGACCGACGGCACCGCCATCCTTGGGCTCGGCGATCTCGGCGCCGAGGCGAGCATTCCCGTCATGGAGGGCAAGGCGGTTCTGTTCAAGGCGTTCGGCGACGTAGACGGCTGGCCCGTGCCCCTGAACCACTGCCGCCGCGAGGGCAAGAACACTGGCCCGACCGACCCGCAGCGGGTCATTGACGCCACCGCCGCCCTGGCGCCCATGTACGGCGGGATCAACCTGGAGGACATCGCCGCGCCCGCCTGTTTCGAGATCGAAGAGCGCCTCGACGCGATGCTCGACATTCCGGTTTTCCACGACGACCAATGGGGGACGGCAGTCATCGCGCTGGCGGCCGTCATGAACTACGGCGCGCTGTGCGAACGGGCGTTTTCGGAAATGCGCGTGGTGATCAACGGCGCCGGCGCCGCAGGAATCCGGATCGCCGAGATGCTCAAGATCTCCGGCGCGCGACACGTGACGCTGTGCGATTCCAGGGGTGTCGTCCGATCGGACCGCGCGGACCTGACCGCCAAGAAGAGGGAACACGCCGTCACGACAAGCGCCGCCACGCTGGCCGAGGCCATGCGGGGCGCGCATGTGTTGATCGGCGTATCCGCAGCCGATTGCGTAAAGCCGCGGGACGTACAGGCCATGGCCGAGTACCCGGCGATTTTCGCCATGGCGAATCCGGACCCGGAAATCATGCCGGCGACGGTCGCGCAGGCCATGGGCAAAAAGCCCTACGTGATGGCGACCGGCCGATCGGACTTTCCCAACCAGATCAACAACGTGCTGGGTTTTCCGTTCCTGTTCCGCGGCGCGCTGGACGCCCGGGCGCGGAACATCAACCTTGCCATGAAGATAGCCGCGGCTCGGGCGCTCGCCGCAGTGGCGCGGCAGCCGGTGACCAGACGGGTGCCCAGCGTGTACAGGGGCGAAGGCGACATTGGTTTCGGGCCGAGCCACATTATACCCAAGCCGTTCGATGCGCGGTTGTTCGTGGAGGTTTCCTATGCCGTGGCGGAGGCTGCCGTACAGTCCGGCAGCGCAAAGGCGATGGACTTGCCGGCCTACCGACAAGAATTGGAGAAGAGAAACGCGCGGAGAGCGCTGGGAACGGAGAATGGCGAGTGAACGACGACGAATACGGCCCCGCGTCAGTAGTTCCTAAAGCTGGCAGGATAGCGTGCGGAGAGGGGCGCACGTAGAGGCT
>JASEHE010000168.1 GCA_030018915.1 Verrucomicrobiota bacterium | reverse complement strand
CATTCGTGGAGATTATGCCCTATCAACTTTTACAGGAAAATCCGGACTTGACCCATACCACTCTGTACAGGCGCGGGTAGCGGCATAGACGAGGGCCGTCGCAGCCAAGACAAGGATCACGTACGCTACCCCCGTGTAGACGGCGTAGGCGATATGACCGGCGATCCGGGGATCGTTCCGAGCAACCACGCGGGCGCCTACATTGAGTGCGCCAGCAAAGACAACCCACTGCACGGGCGTCTGCATGTCTCCAAGCCCCGCCACGTCAAGGCCGGTTCGGGCCCGCCTGGCAAATGCCTGGAACAATCCCTCGGCCGTGCATGAGTGCGGAATCGCCGTCTCGATCGCCCGGAGGACGGTTCGCGCCTCTGACAGCAGTTCCTCCGCGCGCGTCTTCACGTCAGGATGCTTTGTCATGTCGTCGATGTCGCCTTTTCGACGCAATCGGCGGTATTCCTCCAGGGCGTGCCGTGTGATCTTGATGCTCTCATCAATCACCGGCGGATCGGCCAGGTCGTACCCTTCGGAGTAGCTGACGACGTGGATGATCGGCGGACTCCCCGGATCGTGCGGTTGGATGTCATCCATGAGGGCCGTCACAGCGGCCAACTGTGCCTTCGCTTTATCCGGCGTTGGCGAGAAGTAGTCCAGACCGCCACGGGGCTGCAAAATGACGTGGAAGCCCGCCCCCCCCATCTCGCGGACAAGTTGCAGTATGGCGCGGGCCTTGGCCAAGTCCTGCGTGCCCCGGGTTGATCGAGGGGTGTTGAGCATCACTTGAAGAACCAGGTGTCGTATGCCGACAACCTTTGCGGTTCGTGCCGCCAGCACGGCGGCCACAATGCAGGTGACATCGTCGGCCCCTCGGAAGGCGAAGTGATGCGAGACGTTCGGTTCGTAGGGTTTACCTGTCGAAGCGACGTATCGCAGCGCGGCGAACTGCTGGTCAAGGTTCTCCCGGACCGTGTAGGGGCCGCGCCCGTCAATCTGACAGAACCACCAGAGGGAAAAGGCGTGCCATGCGATGTTGATCCTTTCTTCGTACATCTGCGCTAGGGCGCGGATGTTCTTTGTCCCTGCGTACGTCCGCACCAGCATAGGCCGCGCGGCTTCCCATACCGCCGAGAATTCCTCGGGCGAATTCAGCGGAACGCCCCCGCCGTTGGGCTTGTCGCCCCAGGCCTCGCCGAAACTGGACTGACTAAGTTGCGACGTTCCGATGGAGAGCACGTCGAGATAGCCGCTGGATGCAAGCTGTCGCACCCATTGGAGAAACAGCCGGACGGCTTCGCTGCGATCCGCGAGGAACGGTCCAACATGTGCCCGCATCAGGGGCGGGAGTATGTGCGTCGCGCCATGTTGCAGGCGTGCGACGAGTGTATCCAGCCGCGTACCGAAGGCGGCATATCCTGAACGGTCCAAGGGTTTGACCGTCAAGTGAGCGCCTGTGCGAATCAACTCCCGACCGAAAGCCAACCGGTCCTCGTCGTAGCGGACACCGGCCGCCATGTCCCTGGGAATGGTCGCGGGATCAACGCCGAATCGCTCCAGGGTTTCCGCCGCTGTTTCGTCCCCCTCGAAGGTGGCCGCGATCTCCCGCAGGTGGTCCCGTACCAAGGCGCACGCACGCGGCAACCCCGCGAAGTACACGGCCCGGACCGGTCCACCTTGCTCTTTGAGGAGCCGCCGGGCCTTCATCCCTTGGAGCAATCGGGCCGTGAGCCGCAAGCCGTCCTGAGGGTCGAGCCGATAACTGAAGCCGAGAACCGTGATACCATGCGCCTTCACCCATCGCGTGATGCCGTCGGCTCCTTCCGGCGAATCGGGCGCGTTCAGATGTGCGCACGTCGCGGCGTCCGCCATGACGCACCGATAACCGCATTCACGCAGCAACTGAGTGAGCGACGTGAGACCCAGTGTGTGGGCATCGAGCGCGGGGCGCGCCAGTCCAACGCAGTCACGCCTTTCCATCCGAAAAGCCATGCCTCGCCGCTTGCTCACAGAGATCAGCCCTCCATGTCGGGCTTTGACGCATCCCGGTGACGTTCCCGGAGATTGGCAATCCACTTCTCCATGGCGCTCCGCGCCATGTCCTTGCACCCTAGAGCGAATGACAGGGCAATGCCGAAGGCGACGGCAGCGATAACAAGGAGCAGGGCGCCGATCATGACAGACCCGCGGATTTCCGCCTGTTCTAACGCAATGGCGAGCACCATAATGACGCTCACCCACCGAACGATGCGCGACCACAGATTCGCTAATGGGCTACCTGCATTGCGGGCTATAGTGCGGACGAGGCCCGACAGGAAGGAGATCGCAATGAGACCGACGATCAAAGTCAACATCGCGCTCAAAAGGGCGGGCATTGCCACAACAACGCGCTGTCGGAACTCCATGACCGCACGGATGTCGAGCAAGCGCGCAGTCTCAAACGGGACCCCGATGATGACAACCCAGTACAATCCGCGTCCGACCAGTTCACTCGGCGACAGGGGCACTTCCCCTCTTCTCAGGAAGTCGCCTACGCCCGTCCGTTCGCATGCCTGATTGAAGCGGAAGAAGTAACTACTCAGGTGCCCGCCCGCAGCGGGCGGGCACCTGAAGGAATTGGCCCCAGCCAACTCCCTCAGCACAGA
>JASEHE010000167.1 GCA_030018915.1 Verrucomicrobiota bacterium | reverse complement strand
CTTGTGAAAAATTCGGCAGTTCAACTGCCGGATATAGGTTAATATGAGGCAACGCGCATGAGTTTTGCGTCACGCAAACGGATATTGCGCTCGACCGCGGGCTGAGTGTAGCATGAGTCCCTGTGGGTAATGCATGAAGGAACAGCCGCTCCTCAAACTCAAGCTCGACCGGCCACTGGCTTTCTTCGACATCGAGTCCACCGGCGCCAGCCCGAGGGCCGACCGGATCATTGATCTGACCATCATCAAGCTTATGCCGGACGGCGCCCGCTCCACCCACAACTACCGCGTCAATCCGGGCATGCCCATCCCGCCCGAGGCCACCCGCATCCATGGCATCGCCGACGCGGACGTGGCTGGCTGCCCGCGCTTCGCCGACGTCGCTGCCGAGGCATTCCAAGTCCTCGATGGCGCCGATCTGGGCGGGTACAACATCCTGCGCTTCGATATTCCCCTGCTCACCGAGGAGTTCCTGCGCGCCGGCCTGCGCTTCACGCCGGACGGCCGGCGGATCATAGACGCGCAGCGGATTTTCCACCGGCGCGAGCCCCGCGACCTGGCCGCCGCCCTCGCCTTCTACTGCGGCGAGCTGCATCTGGGCGCCCACCGCGCCGAGGCCGACGTTCTGGCAACGATCCGCGTGCTCCAGGGACAGTTCGATCGCTACGCCGACCTACCACGCGACCTGGCCGAGCTGGACAAGTACTGCGATCCGCGCGATCCCTCATGGGTTGACCGGACGGGCCGTCTGCGCTGGAAGGGCGGCGAGATCGCGCTGAACTTCGGCAGGAAGAAAGGCGCGCCACTCCGGGAGATTATCGCCAAGGACCCCGACTTCGTGAAGTGGATGCTGCGAAGCGATTTTTCCCCCGACTTCCGCAAGATCGTTGTCGAAGCCACGCAGGGCAAGTGGCCGGCGCCGCCCTCATCCGCCCCGCCGCCGGAGAACGGGGAGTAACCCAGTCGCCTATTTCTTATAGGCCTTCTCGATCTTCCGGCTGATGTCCTTGTAACCGATGTCCACCTGGTATATCTGCTTGTAGTATTCGGCGGCTTTCTCGGGCCGGCCCACCAGGTCCAGGACGGCCCCGAGCTCGTACAGGATGTCCTTCTTCATGTCGTCCATGCCCGCGATTTCAGACTGGGCGAGCGTCAATTGCTCCACCGCCAGGTCGAACTGCTGCTTGTGCTTGAAGCAAAGCGCCAGATAGTAGAGCGAGCTGGACCGGTGCTTGGGGCTCCTCTGTGCCCGCTGGAACTCCTGGATCGCCTCGTCAACGTAGTCGTTTTCGAACAACTTCACTCCCCAATCGTAGCGCAAGCTCAGGTCGTTGGGATAGCGGACCACGCGTTCCTGTAGGTCGTCGAAAAGGAACTGGTCTCTCTCCTGTTCCTTCGCGGCGGCTTCGTCGGCCCGGCTTTCTGCCTTCAGGTCGGCGATTTCCCGGTCGAATTTCCGGGCTCGCATGGCGCTCCATGCGTTGTCGAGTTCCGGGTCGCCCGGGCTCAGTTCCTGGGCCTTTTCAAGGATGCCCAGCGCTTCGTTGAACATCTTCTTCTCCGCATAGTGCCGGGACAATGCCCGGCACAGATTGATGTTCTCCGGCTCCTGTTCCAGCTTCTTCAGCGTGTCCTCGATGAGCGCGTCCAGGTCCGTGTCGGCTTTCTTGGCCTTGGCCTGGCGCTCGAGCAGGACCGCCTCTTCGGCGCTTTTGATCACATCGCGATAGGTTCCCTTCTCAGCCGCGGCGGCCCAGCCGTCCTTGTGCAGACTCTCCAGGGCATCCGCGTCTTTCAGGGCTTTGATGCTGTCGGGATCCCGTGGATTCAGCGCGTTCAACTTCTCGAAAATCTCGCGCCCCTGCTTGATCTGCCCCGCCTTCAAGTGCTGCTGGCCGAGCAATTTTAGAATCTCCTGGTCGTCTGGATGGTGATCCCGCGCGATTTCGAGGGTCTGCACGGCGACTTCGTGCATGCCCAAGGCATCGGCCGCGCCGGCAAACAGCGTGGCGAGTCGCGTGTCCAGCGGCGCTTCGGTGAGCATCTTCTCCAGCAGCGCCAGCGCCTCCTGGTGCTTGCCGGCCTTCCTCATGCTCATCACCCGCGCGATGCCCGGCAGATTCCTGGCTTGGGACGAGAGCCGCGCGAGAAAGCCGCTCTTCTGCTTGAATCGCTGGATCGAAGCCGCGCGCAAATACTTGCGGCCGTGCAGAAAGCGCGGTTCCGCGATCACGCAATTGCAAAGCAGGTCAATAGCGTAGTCCAGATTGCCGCGTTCAAACGCCAGCGAACCCTTATTGAATAAATCCCGGCCCCGCTGCGGAATTTCCTGGAGAGTGACTTCAGCCATTTCTTGCGCAACCCTTCTGTCGTTTGCGCGTGCTATCTACTCAAAATTCCGACGGGCCGTCAAGGTCGCTCAAAGGACATCAGATCTTCAGAAAATGGTTGGCGGTCGCCAACAGAGGCGGCTGGCGGTGTCTTTGAAGGTGATGGCGATATTCCGCGAGTCCATATTCATTCTCCAGAATCACTAAAGGAACTGTTTGCCACTTGCTGTTTTGTTACGCCCTTGCGCGGGGAACTAGTCAAAATGACGGAAAGCAAACAGCGGATCACCATTGACGTCAGATGTCATTATGGGTGTCATAATACATCATACCTGAATCTTGCACGTCTTTTCCATGCATCGCCCTCAGTGCCGCTCTGTG
>JASEHE010000166.1 GCA_030018915.1 Verrucomicrobiota bacterium | reverse complement strand
ACCATTCGTGGAGATTATGCCATATCAGCTTTTACAGGAAAATCCGGACTTGACCGTGAAACCGTCAAAGCCGAGATACCGCAAGCCTTTCTTGTCGAACTTGGAAAGGAACAGGCCGCACAGAATCTGGCGGTCTCGGTGATTCAACTGTTGGGAGGATGCGACCATGAATTATCCTGAAATGGCGTGAACGTCCCCAAGATGGAAGTGGGTGGCGTCGTCCGCGTAGTGCCCCCGATACATCTTCATCTTGTCTTCGTCTATGTCGTTCGCCCAGACCACATTCCACCCGGCCTGTTCAAGTCCCATGCGCATGAGACCGATTCCGGCGAAGAACTCGGCAACGGTCTTTTCTCCGTTCATGTCAGCGCCTTCCGCAACCTGCTGATGGTTGATGGGTTCTGGACGGCATCTTCCCATATTCTGACGACTTTCCAACCCTTTTCTATCAGGTTCCGTGTCATCCGCCGATCTCTCGCCACGTTGCGGGCGATCTTTCGTTCCCAATATGATCGGTGTGCCTTCGGCATTCGGCACTTCCGGGGGTGGCCATGCCAGAAACAGCCGTCAACGAAGACGGCCACGCGCGCCTTCGGAAACACGAAATCCGGCTTCCCGTCGAGCGGATAACGCCGTCGCCAGCCATTGATGGCGTGTTGGCGTAGCACCTTGACCAAGCGGGCTTCAGTCGAGCGGTTGCCACCCGATTTCACCTGCGCCATGATCCACGAGCGCTTCTGTCGGCTGAATGTATCCATCTCATCTGCTGCCCCAACGTCACACTGAGCCTTCGGCGCGGCCAGCGACGATAGGCTCCGGTGTGTGGTTGGCCGGGTTGTTCCTCTACTCCGTCAGCGGCACGATGGCCTTGACGCGATAGAAGCGGGTCGTGTCCGTCACCCCGGGCACCTCCCGTGTCATGGGTGAGGCCGGTGGAGGACGCAGCAGGCCGGGGCCGCAGTCCGTCCATGCCCCTGTGCCCACCAGCGTGTTTGTCATCTCCAGGCGATAAAACCGCGTCGGACGGCACGTCCACACGACCGTGTTGGTGCTTCCCGCCACGGTAAGCGAGACGATATGCAGATTGTCCGTTTCATTCAGCGGATCGGTGTCCGCCCCGTATTCCGCTATGTCCGTTGCCCCGTCCCCATCCGCGTGGTGTGTCCCATTGCTCAGGGCGGTCAGATTCCCGGCCCTGGCGTACTCCCATGGGTCGGGGATGTTGTCGCCGTCAGTGTCCGGGCCGGGGCTGAGCGTATCGGTCTGCACGTGGGCGTAGGCGTTGCTCAGGCCGATCCAGCCTACGTTGGCGCTCCAGACATAACCGATCATCTTTCCGGTCGCCAGGTCCAGTCTCGGCTGCCCGTTGGTCTGCTCGAACACGAGCCAGCCCACGTTCGCTCCGTAGGCACAGCCTGAGAGGTTGCCGGCCCCGTCATAGTTCACGCCCCAATCCGAGACTGCAGTGTTGCCGTACTGCCACCCGTTGGTCGGCCCGTTACCCAGACAAATCCAGCCGCAGTTCGCCGACCAGACGTAACCTGTGCAGCACGACTGCCCGAGTACCGCGCCGTTTGTCGCATCCGCCCGCCAGTCGAGCCAGCCCACGTTGGCGCCGTAGGCGTGACGATTCGTGGCGTTGATCGTGGAGTCCGCCAGCGATTGGATCGCGCTCAGTGCCACTGCTATCGCGGCGATGAGTAGCATGCGGCTTATGATGGTCTCCTTCATCGTGAGAAGTTCCCCCATGGATGCGCGCCGTCGCCGCTGGCCGGAAGGGCGCCGACGTTGGTTACGATCGGCCCATAGGTGTCGTTGGCGCTGAACACGTAGTTGGTTGTCTGACCCACGCACGTATTCCGGGAGATCACGTTCTGCGAGGAGTTGAGGGATCGAATGCCGCAGGTCGTTGTCCCTGTCTGCTCGGCGACGTGGTTTCCCTCCAGGCGATTTCCGTTGGCAAAGTTCACGCGGATGCCAGTGCCCACATTGGCCCGCACTATGCAGTCGCCAACCCGGTTCGCGGCGCATTGCCCAGCGTTCCCGTAGAGAACAATGCCCTCGGCGTGGTTCTCGCTGATCGTGCAATTTGCCACGAGGTTGCCGTTGCAGCGCCCGCTTGTGTCGCCATCTAGGTAGATGCCCCGATCTCCGTTGTTGCGGATCGTGCAGCCGACGAAGGCGTTGTCGTTACACTGGCCCGTGTTGTAGCCATCCAGATAGATGCCGCAACCCGAGTTGTCGGCGGAGACGCAGCCCTCGATGCGGTACTGGCTGCACAGCCCCTCCCCATGGGCGCCCCGCAGGTAGATGCCGCGCCAAGAGTTGGTCATCACCTGGAGGTTCTCGAGGCGGCCGTAGCGGACGTATTCCATTCTCACGCCGTCGTCGAAGCGGCGGATTGTCCCGTTCCGCACAACGACGTTCTCAACCGCTGAGCCTGTCGTGCCGCAAATCGAAACACCGTAGTCCCCCGATCCCCGATCGCCGGTGATGGCAAAACCCATCAGGTCCACCGTCACTTGGCCGGACTGCACGACGACGCCATGACCCGTGGATGTCAGGCTGGCGGTCAAGTAGTAGGCCCCGGCGTTCGTGATGGTGAACGGCAAGCTGGTGATGGGCGCGCGCGGCTCGACTTCGTCGAGCGTCTTCATGATCGGCGCCGGCGCGCCCGGCGGCGTCAAGCGGCCCCGCGCCCACGCCATTTGGTCAAGTCCGGATTTTCCTGTAAAAGCTGATAGGGCATAATCTCCACGAATG
>JASEHE010000165.1 GCA_030018915.1 Verrucomicrobiota bacterium | reverse complement strand
CCCTGGCCGGCCGATAATTCCGGCCGTGTCCTTGGCGGCCATCATGAAGACAGCGGCTTCAACAGCGGCAAAAGAACATTCAAGATTTACGTCCCGAAAGTGGACATCAACGGCGACTACAACCGGGACGGAAATCCGGTCGACCATGCGAGCGAAGCCGACGCCGTGACCTTCGACGGGCCGAAGGGCATGGTCATCCTTGCCAACACGGATGACGACGTAAACGACCAAACGAAGCAACCGGACTGTGCGGACGGTGTCATCAATGGGGCGAACGATCTGGCCGACATCTATACGCTGAAACTGGCGAAGCTCGGCATCGCCGCCGGGGATATTCCGTCAGGCATGACGCTTGAACTGAGCGTCGAGAACCCGTCCGGCGAGCCGTCCGGAGCCCCTACCGCAAAGGACCGGGTTCGTATCTTCCGCTCGAAGGCCCAGGACGCCCAAGGCGTTGTCGGCCCCGATCCGTTGACGGACAAGGTTGTCTTCAAGAAAAGTCCCGGCTCTTCCGACATGGACATTGATCTACTCGGCGGCACCGGCGATCTGGAAATGGGAATCGAGGGCATCGAGTACGGCCGGCAAGTCATCGTCAAACTGGTATTGAAACTCAACGGCCAGGAACTCGGCAACGATACAATCCGTCTACTGGTCTCGCCGTTCCTCGTTCTCGCTAACACGGACAAGGCTACAAAGGCGTACGTGGCCAATGCATTCGGGTGGCAAGACTTCTACGACGACACGGCCGCCGCGTTGAACGGGGTGGTTACGGTTGTGGAATACGGTGCAGACTTCACCCAGGACTATGCGGAGATCGGCGCTACCCGATCAGCGCCAGGCCAGGCGGAGCGTAAACTGTGCACCATCGCGGGCTTCTTTGGGACACGCTATGACGATCAAGTCGCCTCAGATACCGGTTACTTCCACATCGAGGCTGGCAATCCCGGCGGCAATGTCGAAGCGGCACCGCCCATTCAAGGCTATTCGTACGGGCGGCTCATCGTCGGTTCAACCTTGCAAGGGAACATCAAGGCATTCTTGCAGGCGCAGAAAGTCCAGACCGACAACGGGAACATGATCGAACTGCCTGTTGGTTGGTTGCAGGTTGGTCATATCGATGAGGTCATGAGCATCGTTCCTGTCGGTTCCGGGTTCCGTGTCCTTGTGGCAGACCTGCAACTTGCCATAGACCTGCTTCGCAACAATCCGAACGAAGAAACCTGGGGCGGCTTCGACACGCGTGCACAACTCCTCGCCGCCTACGACGACCCGAACAATGCAGCGAAGATAACGCTCATCAACAACAACCTGGCGTCCATCAGGACGGCCCTGGCCCAAGGACTTGGCATCAATACGACTGACCTCATCAAGGTTCCTGTCGCCTTTGAAATGGACGCTTCCGGTTCGATCGGGACCAAGCTTCCCAACATGGTCAACATGATCGATGTGAAGCCGCAGTCCGGTGCGCTCAATCTCGTGGTCCCACGCCCCTACTTCGTGCCGTTCGCCACCAGCCTGGGAGACAGTCTTACCGCCGCTGGTTGTTCTGGCACAGTGACCTTTGTTGATACCACGGGGCCGCATGGTGCGGGTGGAGAGGCCCACTGTGCAAGCAATGTGCGGCGTGAGTTGCCCTGAATCTGGAGATGAAACGATGAATATTCGATCTGTCCTTTTGGCAATGGTGTTCCTTCCCGTTGCAGTTGCCGTTGCCGCAGAAACGACTCTTCCGCCGGGGTTCGCTGATGCCATCGCGAAGACCGGCAAGCCGTATCGCGACGCGGTCGCTGTTGTCATCAATGACGCGAATGCGGCGAAGCACCTTGACAGAATCCTCCATCAGGAATCCGCCGACAGTGTGAACGCCAGGCATGCCCGCATCTTGGTTGCGCGCATCCAACACCCCGAAGTCTTCGCCGAGTTCGCCAACCAAATCCAGAAGTGGAGGGAGGGCGAGAAGTCATCTCAACCGCGTGGCGGTCGCCCTGGCTTCCTGTCCGGTCTCCTGCTGTCGTATGTTGGCCACGGACCAGAAAGCAAGTATGTGTACGTGCGCGATGAGGCAGAGGACAAACGGCATTCTGGCACGAACGGACTGACAATCCGGGGGCTTCATCGAAAGCAGGTTGAGAAGTACACCGATGCCGAAGTCCAAGCAGGCATCGCGCGGAACGCGGCGGCCCGGCAAGCGGTGCTTGAGCACTTCCTGAAGTTCCTGGACGAGGGCGACGCCTACGAGCAAAGCGAAATGGTGGAGTTGGTCAATCGCCTCTGGGGGCGTGATCGATCCAAACGCACGGGCGACCTTGCGGCTATTGACCATGTAGATGCCGATGCGCTCATGGAAGGTGTCTTCGGGGACGCTTCACGTCCGGCGGCGGCGCGTATGCGTGCCGCCTTCTGTCTTGCTGATGCCAAGCCGCCTGAAGTCCGGGCGTTCATGCTGAACGTCGTAACCAATACTCCGGCTGATGACATGTATCGCCAGAGTGAGGACATGGTGAGCGGGGCTTTGGCCTACCTGGAAACCTCGGCGGATGCGAATACGCTTGCCGTGTTGAAGAACCAGACAAACGGACCTGCATGGAAACGCGAGAAGATCGAGAAGACGAACCATGCTATCGAGGGCCGTCTGTCTGCGTCCCCGAAAGATAAGTAACCTACCTGACACGCGGAACGCCTTTCCCTGGTCCGACCTACGCCCTCCGCGCCCGTGTCGAGTAGGCAGAGGGGCTTGCGCCCCTCCGCCTCTCACAGAACCGGACTTGT
>JASEHE010000164.1 GCA_030018915.1 Verrucomicrobiota bacterium | reverse complement strand
GTGTGAGATGGAGTGAAAAGTCCCTCAAAAGGGGAAGTCCGTGCAAGATTCAGGTTATACCATAGACACGGTAGATGCCGAATTCGAGCGGATCGCCGGAGAAAGAGAGGGCGACATGAGCGCAAAGATGAAGCGCATGCTTGGCGCGGTGGCTGCGGGGCTGAGTGTCTGGGCGGCGGTATGTGTCGGGACCGAGGACTACTGGACCCCGCGCGGCGCGCCACAGACAGATGAGTGGAAGATGAAGACCCTGGAGCAGGTGGAGCCGCGAGTCAACATTTCGCAACTGCCGTTCGACATCACCAACGCGGGGTCCTGCTACGTCACGGCGCCGCTGAACGGCGCGCCTTCCAGCAACGGGATCACGATCAAGGCAAGCCACGTCCGCCTCGATCTCTGCGGCTTTGCCCTGAATGGAACGGGAGGAACCAACGGCGAGTGCGGCATCGCGACGCCGGAACCCTGCGACAATATCAGCATACGCAACGGCAGTTTCAGCACGGTTATCGGGTGCAAAGCCCGGAACAACGGCGGGGCTGGGATTCACACCTACTCTCACAGCCGCGTCAGCGAATGCACGGCGACGGAGAGCGCGAAGGCGGAGAGCATCCACGTGGAAGACTGCTGCTCGATTCGGGAGTCCACTGCCGCCAAGAACCTGGGGCACGGCATTCGTGTGGCCAATCGGCGCCGGGTCGTGGCCAACACTTGCGGGGAAAACGGCTTCATGAAGCCGGGCACGAACGCCGCCGGAATCTACGTGGACGGAAGCAACAACATTATTGACGGCAACAATGTGATGGGCAACGACATCGGCATCCTGATCGAATCGAACAAGATTGGGAATCTGGTCATTCGGAACATGTCGGGCAGGAACACGCCGGACTTCGACTACTATCCGACTCCGCCGCCGCCCGGCAACTTCGTGGGTCCGATCGACACGTTGATGGAGTCGGTCACAAACATGAATCCGTGGGCCAACTTCCAGATGTAGGCCCTCATGTCCACATGCTTCGGTCGAGGGACCGGTACTGGACAGCCTCGGACACGTGAGCGGGGAGAATTTCGTCGGACGCGCCGAGGTCGGCGATGGTCCGGGCCACCTTCAGGATGCGATCGTAGGCGCGCGCGCTGAAGTTGAGGTCCGTCATCGCGACCTTGATCATCTCCTGGGCTTCGGGTTTGAGCGCGGTGAATTTCTGCAGGTCCTTGGCCGACATGCCGGCATTGCAGTGAATCTTCTTTCGTCCCTTGAACCGCGCCTGCTGGACCCGGCGGGCATTGACGACGCGCTGGCGAATTTCGGGAGACGGCGGTCCTTTCGCCAGCGACGAGAGGTCCTGGTAGCGCGCGCTCGGGACCTCCACGTGAATATCGATTCGATCCAGTAGAGGGCCGGAAATCTTGTTGCGGTAATTCTGTATCTGATTCTGGGTGCAGCGGCATTGCCGCCGCCGGTCTCCGTAGTAGCCGCAGGGACATGGGTTCATGGCGGCCACCAGCATGAAGCGGCATGGAAACGTCACGCTGCCGGCCGCGCGAGAGATAGTTACGACGCCGTCCTCCAGCGGCTGTCGGAGCACCTCGAGGACGTTCCGATGGAATTCCGGCAGCTCGTCCAGGAAGAGGACGCCCCGGTGGGCCAGGCTGACTTCGCCGGGCGCCGGATGCGCGCCGCCGCCGAGCAGGCCGGCGTCCGAAATCGTGTGGTGTGGCGACCGGAATGGCCGCTTGACGATCAGCGCCCGGTGCGGCTCGAGGGCGCCCGCAATGCTGTGTATCTTCGTCGCCTCCAGCGCCTCTTCAAGCGACATTGGCGGAAGAATCGAGGGGATACGCTTGGCCAGCATGGTCTTGCCAGTGCCAGGCGGCCCGATCATCAGGATGTTGTGTCCGCCGGCCACGGCGACCTCGATGGAACGTTTGGCCTGCTCCTGGCCCTTCACATCGGCAAAGTCGTCCTCGTGCTCGCCGAGCGATTCCCGGTACACCCGGTCCAGGTCCACGTGGAACGGCTCATCAGCCAGTTTGGCGTCGAGAAAATCGGCCGCCTGGCGCAGGGTGCGGATCGGGTAGACCCGAAGCCCGTCCACGACGGCGGCTTCCTCGGCGTTGTCGGCGGGCACGAGGATGCCATGGTGGCCCTTGCGCCGCGCCGCCATGGCGATGGGCAGAACTCCCTTGACCCTGCGAACCTCGCCGCTCAACGCCAGTTCGCCGACCAGAGCAAAATGATTCAGCCGCTCGGTGGCGATGTCGCCACGGGCGGCGATCATGCCGATGGCGATGGGCAGGTCGAAGCTGGCCCCCTCCTTCTTGATGTCGGCAGGGGCAAGGTTGACCGTTGTCCGGCCGACGTGCGGACGGAACCCGGAGTTGTGCAAGGCGGTATGGACGCGGTCCTTGCTCTCCTTGACGGCGGCGTCCGGCAGGCCGACGATGACCGTCGCGGG
Source organism: Verrucomicrobiota bacterium (assembly GCA_030018915.1). Classification (GTDB taxonomy): domain Bacteria; phylum Verrucomicrobiota; class Kiritimatiellia; order UBA8416; family SLMC01; genus JASEHE01. The sequence goes on along the minus strand of JASEHE010000164.1, from coordinate 413 downwards.
ATCGCCGTGACCGGCGTCAACCTCGATTTCGACCGAATAGGCGTCCACGCCATAAATGGCGCCGGAGTAAATGCGAGCGAGCACAAGGGCCTCCTCGTGATCGGGATTGCCCAACGCAAACGGGGGCATACTAGACGAGCGGGCGTTTCTTTTCCAGTAGGATGTTGCGAAAAGAACGCAGCAAGCAGTTCAACTGCTGCGCAGTTCGCGCGCGTTGCTGCAACCGGCTCTCAGTCGGCGTGTTTCGCGCAGCCGGGCAATGCCGTATGGCCGCGCCTATTGTGTGCAGAGCAGCCCGACCTGCCGGAGAGATTCGAGTGTGCGAGCACGAGTGCGCGCAAAAGACCAAGCAAAGACACAGGTCAAGTCCGGATTTTCCTGTAAAAGCTGATAGGGCATAATCTCCACGAATG
>JASEHE010000163.1 GCA_030018915.1 Verrucomicrobiota bacterium | reverse complement strand
CAACAACGCAAAATCGCATGACTCCTCCCCATCTCGGTAACTTTCTTGTCCCGCATCCGCGTCTGCTGTTTGTCCGCCGATTTGACAAGCATGGGTGGAATGAGGTACCATAATGCGATGAGGATATGAGGATATGGAACGTTTGAAGCAAGAAGGAGGAGGTCATGGACCCGACGAACAGAACGTTGTTGGCGCTGGCGCTGGGTGCAATGCTGGCGGCGCGCATAGGGATGGCGACCGACGCCATCGGCCGGGTCGTGGCGGCCGAGGGGCAAGCCACGGTCACACATGCCGACGGCAAGTCAGGCGCGCTGGCTGTGGATTCGCCCGTGTTCCTGGGCGACCGGGTGACAACGGGAGAAAAAAGCAAACTGCAGATTCGCTTCAGCGACGACTCCGCGATCTCGCAGGGCGAGAAGAGCGAACTGGTGATCGATCAATACGTCTACAATCCGAACAAGAAAGAAGAGAACGGTTACGCGACGCGGATGCTCAAGGGGGTGTTCCGTCTGATCACGGGGAAGATCACGGAGTTGAATCCGGAGCGTTTCAAGGTGTCCACGAAGATGGCGACGATCGGCATCCGTGGCTGTGAACTCGGCTTCCGGCTTCAGGATCGGGCGGAAGACATCTACATCATAGATGTGACCGAGGGGCAGCGGATTGTGGTCGAAGCGCTGGAGATGGCGCGCGATCTGGCCGGCCGGGTCCTCGACGTTCAGCGGGGCGGCGTGACGGTGTCGCTGCTGGAGGGCGCCGGCATGACGCAGCGGCCGATGACCCTGCAGGAAACGACCCAACTCATGCAAGAGGCGACTCCGAAACCGAAATCGGATCGGCCGGCGGAACTGGTCAGGGCTATCGGCGCCGTAGTTCAGGAGGCCACCGCGCGAGTGACAGAAGCGGCTTCCACCAGGACCGCCGCGGCGGTACTGTCGGAAGCGGTGGGCGGCAGTGATGCGCTGGGCAACTTCACCGGTCCCAGCGAGCCTCCTCCGACCCATGTGACCCCCCCTAAACCGCCGCCCACGCGGCTGGAAATCGGCGGAGGTCCATTTTCCGACTGGGACTGGGGCATCTGGGACGACGGCAGCGTGAGCTATCACGGCAACTTCACTGCCGCGAACGATTTTCAAGCGATCGTGGCGAGCGGGATTCCGTACGACCTGATCAGCAAGCCGGCCAACTCGGGACAGGCAGGCGCTTACCTGAGCCGGGGCGGCGTCCGCGCGATCGTCAAGGGCACGTGCGATCTCAACGTACAGGTGAACGTGTCGCCGGTCCCGCAATGGGGCGGTTCGTTCGACATGAACAACTCGAATGGCGATGCTCTGAGCTTCACTGTGAACCTCGGGACCGGAACCGTAGACCCGGCGACGGGAAACATCAGCCTGCCCGATTTTGCGGACGTGTCGCACACTGCCGCCTATGCCATGCGGCTGGGCGGCGTGAACTACGCTCGGGGATCCATCCTGCGGGAGGGCTTGAACGGTCGTCTCGTGGCGCATACGGCCGGCGGCCCGATCACGGGAGTGGCCGGGAGCTTCTACTTCCTTCACGCCGGAACGGTCCGGGCCGACGGAGTCTTCGGGAGCGACCTGCAAGCGCGGTAGCCCGCCGCGCGTCCCTGTCGCGAGTGACCCTCGACGGAGGCGGATGAAGAAACTCTCTCCTGTCGTTCTGGTCGGCCTGCTGCTCACGGCGCTGTCGGTCGCGTTATTCGTTCCGCGCCTGCGCCCTTCCTTTATTCAGGCGGTGTGCAACTACGCCTATGACGCCTTCCTCAAACGAACATGCGAGCCGTCGAAATCCGGCCAGGTTGTGATTGTTGACCTGGACGAAGCCAGCTTGGCAGATCCCGAGTTCGGTCAATGGCCATGGTCCCGAGACAAGCTGGCCCAACTGACGAGGAGGATACTCGACGCTGGAGCCTCCGTCGTCGGATTCGACATCACTTTTCCGGAGCAGGATCGAACATCGCCCGTCGTGTATCGAGCGAAAATGCGGCGAGACTATCGCTGGGACATACCATTAGAGGGCCTCCCACCGGCGCACAGGGATTTTGACGCGCTTTTCGCCGAGGCGCTGCAAAGCGGCAGGACGGTCCTGGGCGGCATGATGATCCCCTCCACCGGCGGGAATCTGCCGATCAACACACCGGCGCATGCCACATACCGCAACCGCGTGACTCTCCGCCGAAAGCCCTTCACACCCGACACTGTGGATATTCGCGACTGCTTGAAGCAAGGACAGACGATCCACATGTCCATTCCGGTTCTCCATGAAGCCGCCGAAACCGCATTCTTCAACGCCGATCCGGACGCCGACAACATCGTGCGATGCAATCCCCTGATCTATGCGCTCGGCGAGTTTCGAATCTATTGTTCCCTGGCGCTCGAAGCCGTCAGGCTCCACTTGGGGGTGGACGGATGCGTGATCAACTACGACGAGCGAGGAGTCGAACACATCCGGCTCAATGATCTGATCGTCCCGGCTGACCGGCACGGCCGGCTGGTTGTGAACTACCGCAAGATGGACGAGAACCAGGAAACGGGCCTCAATTCGTCTTTCCCCTCCTATTCCGCGGCCAACGTGTTAAGAGGAGGAGTGCCCACGCAGGCGCTCGCAAACAAGATCGTCCTGGTCGGCGCGTCTGCCGTTGGGCTCCGCGACTTGAAGGCCACACCCATTGCATCAGATTTCCCAGGCGTGCAAGTGCATGCCACAATGATCGACAACATCCTTTCGGGCGACATGCTGCGCATCCCAAGTTGGATGGACGACGTCCACATGGCGGCAATTCTTCTGATGGGCATCGTTGCGTATTCCGGTCAAAGCGGACACCGATTCCGGGATCAGACCGGACAGTTGT
>JASEHE010000162.1 GCA_030018915.1 Verrucomicrobiota bacterium | reverse complement strand
ACCCACAAGCCCTTAGCCTTGTGAAAAATTCGGCAGTTCAACTGCCGGATATAGGATGAACGATTTCTCCTCGCTCTGGGCGCCGCCGAATAGCCGTTGGACCAATTTCATCTCTCTTTCAATGTCCGTCGGATTCTTCCGGAAATCAAGTGGAAATCGCGCGGGGTTGCGCGAATTGCAGGCGGCGGCGGGAGTCAGCGCGCGCATGGTCGAGCCGTTGGCGGCTGTAGCGCGGTCGGTCGGAGAAAGCAACTGGCACACCCGGGTGACGGAAGCGGATGTTTCAGGGAAGAAAGTGGTGGCGAGAATCGGGATCGAACCGATGACACACGGATTTTCAGTCCGTTGCTCTACCGACTGAGCTATCTCGCCGAGACGGAGTGATCGCGGCCAATGGCGCCTCGATGGCGCCGGAAGCAAACTGCCGGGATACTATAGCGGCGGCTCCGCCGGAATCAATGATTTTCCAGGCAGGTCACAGCAACCGCCCGGCGCGTTGACCGGTCAGCGCGCTGTTGCTCATGGTCACAACACCGTTGACAATTACGTGTTCGATCCCTTCCGCAAGCTGGTGCGGCCGGGCATAGTCGGCACGATCCCGGACGCGGACCGGATCGAAAACAATGACATCCGCCAGCATGCCTTTGGCCAGCACGCCGCGACCGGTCAGGTTGAAGTGGCCGGCCGGCAGGGAAGTCATTTTGCGGACCGCCTCATTCAACGGCACGCTGCGGCCATCGAGCGCCATTCGCAGAAAGCGCGGGAATGTGCCGTAGGCGCGTGGGTGTGGGTAGTCCAGGCTCAGCGGGCCGGTCGGCGCCCGGGCCGAGGCGTCCGTGCCGATCATGACGTACGGCTCGGCCAGGACGCGGAACATGTTTTCCTCGCTCATTCCCGCGAAGAAGGCCGTGGTGGAGAGGCCATCGGTCCGCGCAAAATGGATGACGGCGTCAATCGGATCCATGCCGAGCTGCTCTGCGGCTTGGACCAGCGGCACACCCTGGAAGCGCTTGTTGTCCGGATGCCGCGTGGAGGCGATGGTGATCGTTGACCAGTACGCGACCGGCTTCGATTGCTTGAGATCGTCTTTCAGGCGGGCGCGCTCCGCCGTATCACGAAGCCGCGCCAGCACAGTATCGCGATCGCCGGCCGCTACCCAGTCGGGGAATATGAAGTCCAAATCGGTGTGGGAAGAAATATAGGTGTAGCGGTCGGCCGCCACTTTCAGGCCCTTGTCACGGGCCGCGCGAATGAGGTCCAGGGCGGCGTCGAGCAGGCCCCAGTGCTCGCGGCCGGCAGTCTTGAGGTGGGAAATCTGCACGCGGATGCCGGCGCCTTCGCCGATGGCAATGGCTTCGCGAATGGCCTCCAGCAGCGTGGCGCCTTCGCCGCGCATGTGGCTGCAGTAGATGCCTCCGCGGGCGGCGGCCACGCCGGCCAGTTCAATGAGCTCCTCGCGCGAAGCGAAGCGGCCAGGCGCATAGATGAGCCCGGTGCTCAGGCCCCGGCCGCCTTCGTCGAGGCTACGGGCGAGCAGCTCTTTCATGCTCCGCGCTTCCTCCGCGGTCGCCGGCCGGTTGGCGTAGCCGACCACCGCCTTGCGGAGATTGCCGTGACCGATGAGCAGCAGAACGTTGGTCGCCGGCCGCGCCTGCTCGAGCAGCGCCCGGTACTCAGCCACGCTCCTCCATTTCCCAGTGTGGGGCAAGTCCTTCCAGTCGGACGGAATGCTCATGTCGCCCGCCACAGGCGCGGCTGACGCCCCGCAGTTGCCCACGACCTCAGTCGTAATGCCCTGGTAGAGCTTGCTGTGGGCCGAGGGCTCGACGAGCAGGCTGGCGTCGGAGTGAGAGTGGGCGTCTATGAAGCCGGGGCAGACATACTTGCCGGCCGCGGTGATTGAGACGCGAGCGTCGGCCCTGGCCAGATCGCCGACAGTCTCGATCTTGTCCGCGCGCAGGCCGATGTCCGCCCGCGCGGCTGGGGCGCCCGTGCCGTCGAGAATCAGGCAGCCGGTGATCTTGAGGTCGAGCATGGGGGAGGAGAGGTTTCGGGTGTCAGGTGTCAAGGGAACTTCGTCCTCGTCATCGTCCTCGTCTTCCTCATCGGGCTCGGCGGGCTCCGATTCCGCTGGGGCGGGTTGGGCCCCGTCCGGGGCCTGGTCCGCGGACTTGTGTCCGCCGCCGAGCATGGCGGCGATTTCCTGTTGCACGTGTTCGAGTTGGTCGAGCCGGAGCTGTGGATCGGGAATGACGAACGTCTCGCCGGTCTTGCGATGCTCATAGACGCGGGTGATCGAGGAGTCGGCGTTGCGCCGCACATCCTTCTCGGCCAGGATGCGCTTGCGCTCGAGCATGACGGCCAGAATGAAGATGGCGTTTCGTCGTGTCTCGTTCGTTTGCTCGATCAGCCGCCGCAGCAGCAATTCGGCTGTTTCTTTCTTCAGGACTTCCTCCCGCGGGGGCGGCGGGGTCTTGTAGGTTCCGCGCCACGAGCTGTAAGAGGACACGGCGCTGGCCTTGGCGGTCCAGCAGATTTCACAGAAGTCGTCACGCATGTAGCCTTGCGGGCCGAACACCAGACTGGAAATGAGGATTTGCCCCTCGGCGAAAGCCGATCGGCACTCATGACAGGCGGCGCTTCTCGATTTGATCTCCCAGTCTTGAGCCATGACTTTCGCCGATTGCTAGTTGCCGATTGCCGGAAGAAGGGCGGAATCTCCTTCGCAAACAAGGCGTTGCGGCTTTTACCTATGTCGAGTCTTCGCGCCGCGCGAAGATTCTTGGATATAGTGGCACAGGGAAGGGCCTTATGTACACCTGAATCCGTGATGGGATTTCCAGTCACCCAGTTTCTGTCCGATCTACCCGTT
>JASEHE010000161.1 GCA_030018915.1 Verrucomicrobiota bacterium | reverse complement strand
CCGCACAGAGCGGCACTGAGGGCGATGCATGGAAAAGACGTGCAAGATTCAGGTCCTACAAAAAGTCCATCGGCGAGCCGATCGTCTACCCCTCCTACAAGCTGCGCTACGTGCCAAACTTTCTCAACATGATGTTCTCCTCCCCGGTGAAGGAGACCCGGATTGACGACGATATTGTCGGCGCCATTGACCTGTTTCTGATCCTGCACGCCGACCACGAACAGAACTGCAGCATCTCCACGGTGCGGATGACGGGGTCCAGCCTCGCCAACGTGTGCGCCGTCATCTCGGCCGGCATTTCGGCGCTCTGGGGGCCGCGGCACGGCGGCGCCAACCAGGCCGTTATCAACATGCTGCAGAACATCCGCGACGAAGGCGGGGATGGGACGGAGCACATCGCGCGCGCCAAGGACAAGAACAGCACCGAGCGCCTGATGGGCTTCGGGCATCGCGTGTACAAGGAGCACGATCCTCGGGCCCAGATTCTCAAGACCCGCTGCCACAAGCTGCTGAGCAAGCCGGGACTGAACGATCCCCTGCTCGACATTGCCCTGCGTATGGAAGAGATCGCGCTGAAGGACGAGTACTTCGTCTCGCGCCGGCTCTACCCGAACGTGGACTTCTACTCTGGCCTGATCCTCCGCGCCGCCGGCATCCCGTACGACATGTTCACGGTGCTCTTCGCCATCGGCCGCACGCCGGGCTGGCTCGCCCACTGGCGCGAGATGTACCATGGCCGGGACTGCCGCATCAGCCGCCCGCGCCAGATTTACGTCGGCCAGACGCGCCGGTCCTGCGTGGACCGCTCCAAACGCGCAACGTCTTGCGCGGGTTCTTCACGGTGATCAGTTGAATCGTGAACCGTTGAACCATGCCCGTTATTTTCTTTCAGATTCTTCTTCCGAAAAAAACGGCAAAATACTACATTTCGTCCTCGTCAAGCGGGGAGTAGTCCAATTGCCGACGGCTGACGTGGTTTCCAGGCGAATCGAAGAGCGATCCCGCGCTCGACCGCCGGCCGTCGCAACGCGCGTCCGCCGAAGAGGTTGAATATGGCCGCCGTCATTTTGTGCGCCGTCATTGTCGCCATCTATGTGGCGGCGACGCTCGGACTGTTAGCCTACGGACTGAACTGCTACGTGATGCTCACACTGTTTGCCAGGAAGCGTCGCCAGGCGCTCTCAGCGAGATCCGAGATCTTCGGGCGGCTCGGCGACGTTCTGAAGAACCCCGCTCTGCCTGTCGTGACCACCCAGATCGCCGTCTACAACGAAATCAACGTGGTCAAACGGATCATGCGGGCCGCCTGCGCGATGGCCTATCCGGCCGGCAGACATGAGATTCAGGTGCTGGATGATTCGACCGACGAGACTACCGCCCTGGCAGAGCGAGTGGCCGAGGAACTCCGACAAGAGGGCCACGACATCAAAGTGATCCACCGCTCCAACCGCAAGGGATTCAAGGCCGGCGCCCTTCAGGAAGGGCTTGAGAAGGCTCGTGGCGAGTTCGTGGCTGTCTTCGACGCCGACTTTGTCCCCCAGAAGGATTTTCTGATTTCGATGGTTCCGTTCTTCATGGAAGATCGGCGTCTGGGGTTTGCCCAGGCGCGCTGGGGCCATCTGAACGACGGCGCGTCGCTTTTGACCCGCGCCCAGTCCATCGGGATTGACGGGCACTTCGTTATCGAACAGATTGCGCGAAGCTGGAACGATCTCTACATGAATTTCAACGGGACGGCCGGCATCTGGCGCCTATCCGCCATCGAGCAAGCCGGCGGCTGGCAATGGGACACGCTCACCGAAGACCTTGATCTCTCCTACAGGGTGCAATTCGCGGGCTGGAAGACCCTCTATTTGCCCGATGTGGTGGTTCCGGCGGAGCTTCCGGAGGACGTGAACGCGTTCCGCGGCCAGCAATTCCGCTGGGCCAAGGGATCGCTTCAGACATTGATCAAGCTCTTCCGGCCGCTCATGCGATTGCCGGTTTCGCGATTCAAGAGGGCGCAGGCCCTGCTGCACATCAGCGGCTACCTCGTGCACCCGATGATGCTTGCCTTGGCGCTGCTGGCGCTGCCGATCCTCTCGCTCACGGCGAATATCCGAGTCGTGCCGTGGCTCTGCGTGCTGCTGTCAATCCCGCTCTGTTTTTCGATCGTGGCGCCGAGCACGATGTATTTCGTGAGCCAGAAGGCGACCTACCGCGACTGGCTCAAGCGAATCGCGCTTCTGCCGCTGCTGATTCTGGTGGGCGTGGGCCTGGCCTTGTCGAACACGCGCGCCATTCTCGAGGCGGTGTTCGGCAGGGACAGCGCGTTTATCCGCACGCCGAAGCGGGGAGGCAGCAAGCCGATCAAGCACTATAAGACCCCGCTGCCTATTCTGGCGCTCTTCGAAATCCTGCTGGGCATCTACGGCGCGTGGACGCTGATGGAATACACGCTGGCCGGCAAGCTGGCCGTCGTTCCGTTCCTGGCCATCTATGCGGGGGGATTCCTGTTCGTCGGTCTTCTCACCCTCTGCCACTTCCTCGGTTTGGCCCGCAGCCGCTGACGCGCGGGATTTTTCTGTTGTCTCCACGGGCGTTTCTGATAGCCTCCGCGTCGCGCAAGCCCGACAGACACCCACAACGCGCCCATCGTCTATCGGTCAGGACACCAGGTTTTCATCCTGGTAAGCCGGGTTCGACTCCCGGTGGGCGCGCCGGCTTTCACTCGGGGCGATGCGGAGCGCTGCCGCGCGCGGAGCCTGCCAAGGCTTTTGCCGACGGTGACACGCCCACTTCCGCCACGGCGCGCCGCAGAATTTCCCGGGTCAGCGGTTTGTTTATACCTGAATCTTGCACGTCTTTTCCATGCATCGCCCTCAGTGCCGCTCTGTGC
>JASEHE010000160.1 GCA_030018915.1 Verrucomicrobiota bacterium | reverse complement strand
AAAAAAAGACGCAAGGCCTTTTTTGCGCTTTTCCCAACTTTCTTGAACTACACCCCACCACGAATCGGCATTGACACGGCCTCGCCGTAGGCTAAAGTGTGCGTCAACGCTGCCGAGTGGTCCGCTCTAACCAATGGAGGTTTTCGCCATGAGCACCGTCGCGGTGATTGTCGTGATCGCGGTCGTTCTGATCATCGTCCTAGCGCCCATCACGATCTACAACAAGCTCGTCACCCTGCGCAATCGGTTCAAGAATGCCTTCGCCCAGATTGACGTGCAGCTCAAGCGGCGCTACGACCTGATCCCCAACCTGGTCGAAACCGCCAAGCGCTACCTCTCCCACGAGCGAGACACCCTGGAGGCCGTCACTAAAGCGCGCAACGTGGCGCTGGGCGCCATCCAGCAGGTGGCCGGGAACCCCAGCGACCGCAACGCCATGCAGGCCCTCGTGGGCGCGGAAGGCGCCCTGTCCGGGGCACTCAGCCGCCTGCTCGTCGTCGCCGAGCGCTACCCGGACCTCAAGGCCAACCAGACCATGGCGCAACTGATGGAGGAACTGACCTCCACGGAGAACAAGATTGCCTTTGCCCGCCAGGCCTACAACGACTCCGTGATGGCCTACAACACGCAGCGCGAAACCTTCCCGAACATGCTCCTCGCCGGCGCGTTCGGCTTCCAGGACGCCGTGCTCTTCGAAGTCCGGTCCGACGCCGAGCGCGAGGCGCCAAAAGTCGCTTTCTGAGCGCATGGACTTCTTCGAAAACCAGGATCGCGCGAAGCGCAAGACGCATATCCTGATCGCCTACTATGTCCTGGCGGTCGCTCTGATTATTGTCGTCGTCTACGCGGCATTCATGCTCGTATTCATGGGCGCCGCCATGCGCGGAGCCAAATCCGCGGCAATCCCGCGATTCTGGAACCCGCAAACGTTCGGCTGGGTTGCCAGCATCACCTCACTCGTCGTGCTCTTCGGAACGTTCTACAAGGTCGCCCAACTCTCGCGGGGCGGCGAGGCTGTCGCCGAACTTCTGGGAGGACGTCCGATTGACCCCGGCGCCGCGGACCCGGACGAGCGCAAGATTCTCAACGTCGTCGAGGAAATGTCGGTCGCGTCCGGCGTGCCGGCGCCACGCGTCTTCATCCTCGACGCGGAGGCGGGCATCAACGCCTTTGCCGCCGGGTTCACTCATCGCGATGCCGTCATCGGCGTGACGCGCGGCGCCGTGGCTCGACTGACACGCGACGAGCTCCAAGGTGTGATTGGCCACGAATTCAGCCACATCTTCCACGGGGACATGCGCCTCAACGTCCGTCTCATGGGCGCGCTTCACGGCATTCTCGTGATCGCCCTGGTCGGATACTGGTCCCTGCTCGCAGCCGGCCGCGGCAGCAGCCGCAGCCGCTCCAGAAGCAGGGGAGGCGGCACCCAGGCCGGCATCGCCATCTTCGGCCTGATCCTCATGGCGATAGGCTATATCGGGGTCTTCTTCGGCAACCTGATCAAGGCCGCCGTGTCGCGACAACGGGAATTCCTCGCAGACGCCGCATCCGTTCAATTCACGCGCAATCCGACGGGCCTCGCCGGCGCCCTCAGAGCCATCGCCGAATACGCCGGCGGATCGCGAATCGAAAACCCGCGCGCCCAGGAAGCAAGCCACCTGTTCTTCGGGGACGCCATGAAGCGGGCCTTCTTCGGCCTGCTGGCCACCCATCCGCCCATCGAGGAGCGCATCCGCCGCATCGCCCCCTCGGTCCTGGCCGACACTGTCCGCCGCCCCGCGCGCGCCGCCCCGCCGCCAGTTCCCGCCGAAGTCTCCGGGTTCGTCTCGGCATCCGCCCGCCTGCCTGCCCGGCCCGAACAGGTGCTGTCCACCGTCGGCGATCCCTGTCACGAACACCTAGCGCATGCCGCCGGTCTGCTTGACGCCGTTCCCGAGTCGCTGGCTGCGGCAGCCCGCGAACCGTTCGGCGCCAGGGCCGTGATCTACGCGCTGCTCACAGGCGCCGACGCCGCCGTTCGCGCGAGCCAGGAGCAGGCCCTGTCCGAGCGCGCCGATCCGGCCACGCGCCGCGAGGTCGCCATGCGGCTCCCAGCGGTCCGTGCCATCGGCCCGGAACTTCGCGTCCCTCTCGTTGACATGGCGCTCACTGGCCTCCGAGGACTTTCTCCCAACCAATACGCCGCCTTCCGCGACACGATGGAGACCCTGATCAACGCGGATCGGCAGATTGATCTCTTCGAGCACATGCTTCGGTGGCGAATCTTCCGACATCTTGAACCGGTCTTCCGCAAGCTCGCGCAGCCAGTGATCCGGCACTACAGCCTACAGCCCATCCTTCCAAAATGCCGCGCCCTCCTCGCTTGCCTCGCGCATTGGGGCGCTGCCGATCCCGCCGCTGCCCAGACCGCCTATGAACAGGGTTGCGCTCGGCTCCAGGCTGAGCCGCCCGGACCCCTGCAGCCGGCCGCGCAATGCGGCCTCCCGGTCATGGACGACGCGCTGCATGCCCTGGAGACGGCATCGCCAGCCATCAAGCGCCACATCCTTGAAGCCGCCATCGCCTGCGTCGCAACCGACGGCCGGGTAGCCATCGAGGAAGCCGAACTCCTTCGCGTCGTTGCCGACTGCCTCGGGCTGCCGCTGCCGCCCTTTCTCCCGAGCCATCAGGCCGCCGCGACAGCGCGTGATGGATAGTCACGGTAAAAGTCCTCGGCGCTGAGTTGGATGCTGACGGCGGAGCGTCCCTTGAAGTTGACCGACATTGCTTTGCGGCCATGGATCACAGTATCGGCGAAAGCGCCGCCATCGTCAATCTCTCTGACCGTGGCGGTCGCGCCGCGGATTGTAGTACCTGAATCTTGCACGGACTTCCCCTTTTGAGGGACTTTTCACTCCATCTCACAC
>JASEHE010000015.1 GCA_030018915.1 Verrucomicrobiota bacterium | reverse complement strand
GGATCCTGACCCGGCAAAACTGGTCGCGTAGGAGACCATTCGTGGAGATTATGCCCTATCAGCTTTTACAGGAAAATCCGGACTTGACCCGCAAAAATGTAACTTTCCTGTCTTGCACCCTGCGGCAAGGCGGCTCGCCTCGTAGCGTAGCCGCCGACCACTTTTGCGGCCTGGAATAAGGAAGATGGAGCCAACGGTCGGAATCGAACCGACAACCTGCTCATTACGAATGAGCTGCTCTGCCAGATGAGCTACGTTGGCCGCTGAGAAAAAGCGGCGTTATCAAAATCGGAGCCGGCACACAAGTCAAGAGCGCTTCTTGCCCAGCATGGCAACCAGCAGGACTTCGATGCCGATCGCGCCCGCGCCAGTCCCGGACACCGCTTGTTCGTAGGCGTCCAGAATTCTCCGATGGTTCCGCTTCAATTCAGGCAAGGAGAACTGCCGAGCTTGCTGCGCGAGGAGTTTTGCGCGATAGGGATGTGTTTGCGGCGGGTTTTTCGACAGACTGCGCGCCACCAACGCCTCCACGTCGGCCGACAGTTTCTTCCACGCCACATTCCCCCCTTTGTCGTCACGGGAATAGCCGGCCTGTTCAACAAGCCAGCCCTTTTCCAGCGCCTCCCGATAGACCATGAGCTCGCGCATTCGCGTTTCCAGGCTCATGAACATGCCGATCCCCGCGTCTCGGTCTTTCTTCGACTGAAACATGAGCTGCCGAACAAGGGCCAGCGCCCGGCCCAAATCCTTCTTCCCCACGGCATCGGCAAGATCCCATGCCTGCGCCTCTCGGCCCGTCGCCGTCACGGCGAGAATATCCGCCACCTCCACCCGGCGGCGGTCGCCCAGGTAGACCTTCAGCTTATCGCTCTCCACCGCCATGGCGCGCGTCTCCGTGCCGATCCGCTCCAGAAATGCCGCAGCCACGTCCTCCGCCATTTCGAGCCCGGCCTTCTTCAGGAGGTCCCGCAGCCGGTTTATCGCATCCCGCTGAGCCTGGAAGCCTTTCTCGGGCGGTGTGAACTCATACACCTCCCCGATTTCCGAGCACAATTTGTAAAATGCCTGGCGCTTGTCCAGCTTCGGTCCCGACACCACCAGAATGGTCCCCGCCGTCAGGCTTTTCCGAAGTAGACCCGTCAAATCCCGAACCAGCTCCCTGACTTGCTCTGAGTTGCCCATGACATTGTCGGCCAACAGTTCCGCGTCTCGGAGCCAGACTACCTTGCCTTTCCCAAAGAACCCCATGGTTTGCAGCGCTTCAACGCACCGTCCCAGGGTCCGGCGCCCCTCCTCGACCGTGCTCGCCCGCCCATCGATGATTTCCAGGCCCAAACTGGCCACTGCCGCCGGCGCCAGGATTCCGACAATCTCCCTGGCCCTGGCCGCCACGAGGTACTCGTCGTCGCCATGCACGAGATGGACTGGAACCGATCTCACGGCCCTACCATACTCGGCGCCTCGACGCGCAGCAAGCGGATTCCCATTTTCATGCTTTTCCAGGTGACAAGTCCCGCGTGCTAGCTTAGTGTTTCCGTGGTTGCGAGCGATTGTGCTTTGGGAGGTCCACGTGAGCACATTGATCAGCAGGCTGCGAGATCGGAAAGCGAAGCTCCGGGAGCGACAGGCGGCAAAGTCCGCGCTCAGCCGCATCCTCCCTTCCTGGAAGGTCCGCGCGAATCTACTGCTGGGCTTCGTCTTCTGGGTGATGGCCATCGCCATCATGTCGCTCGACAATATCCTGAGCCCACCACCAGGCCACGAGTGGTTGCTTCACATGGCCGGCGATGCCGTCTTCCTCCTGTCGGGCCTCCTGGCAATCGTCCTCTTCCTGAAGATCAAGAAGCAGGCATTCCTGAAGGAGACCTCTAATCTGACGCTGGTATCCCTGATCTCCTTGCTCACCCTGCTGGCATCGAAGACGCTCCTGTCCGCTTCCCGCAACGCGCCGTGGCTGTCTCCCGAGATCGCAGGGTTTCTGTTGCCCTATGCGTTTGTCCCGCTTCTCGCCGGCATTCTGCTCGACACGACGGTCGGCATTGCCGCCGGATTGTGGACCGGTCTCGCGCTGGCGCTCATGGCGGGCCGGAGCTTGCCGTTGTTCATTTGCGGCATGCTGGCCAGCCTCGTCGCCGTCACGCTCGCTGGCAACGTCCGCGCGCGTTCCCGCGTGTTGAAAACCGGAACGGTTGCCGGACTCTCCCAGATCGCGTGCGTGCTCGGGCTGGCCGCTCTGCATTGGCGGAACCCGGACTGGCCACTGCGTCTCACGGCGCACCAGGCGGTCGCCTGCCTTGCCGGCGGGTTCCTCTCCGCCATGCTGGCGCTGCTGTTCCTGCCACTCCTGGAGATTTCCTTCCGCATCACCACCGACATTCGGTTGCTCGAACTCTCAGACCTGCGCCATCCGCTGCTGCAGAGGTTGGCCATCGAAGCCCCGGGCACCTATCACCACAGCTTGCTCGTGGCCGGCCTTGCCCAGGCCGCCGCCGACGAGATCGGCGCCAATTCCCTGCTGGCTAGGATTTCCTCGTACTTCCATGACGTGGGCAAACTGACCAAACCCGAATTCTTCGCCGAGAACATCCATGGCCGCACCAATCCTCACGACGACCTGCCCCCCAGCATGAGCTCTCTCGTCATCACCTCCCACATCAAGGAAGGGTTGAGCCTTGCCGCGTCGCACCGTCTTCCCGAACCCATCCGGCGGGCCATCCGTGAACACCATGGCACGTCGCTCCTTTCCTATTTCCACTACAAGGCCCGCTCCCAGATCGAACGTCCGTTGTTCGACACCGAGAAAGCGTCTCCCAACGGTTCGATCAAGGTTGACGAAACCGTATTCCGTTACCACGGCCAGAAACCTTCCACCCGCGAATCCACCATCGTGTGTCTGGCCGACGCGGTGGAAGCCGCGTCTCGAACAATGGAAAAGACCTCGCCCGGCCACATTGAGGAACTCGCCAACCAAGTCGTCAACTCTCGACTGGAAGACGACCAGCTCGACCAATGCGACCTCACCATCGCGGAACTGGCCAAGGTCAAACGTTCGTTCGTATTCACTCTCACCAACATGCTTCATTCGAGGGTGCCATATCCGAAAGATGAAGATCGCGATTTGCAACCGACAAAAGCTGTGCCGGACCAATCCTCGGCGGATACGGAGCCTGACAGCCCATCTGGCCACGCAGGCTGACGCCCGCGTCCTTGTAAAGGTATGGAACCGGCTTGCGGTGGTCCTAGCCGATGACGCGCTCATCCGCGTCGTCAACATGCAACATCTCCAGCGTTTCGACAGCACCGACGTCCTCTGCTTTGACTACCCACCTATGCCGGGTTGCCGCCAGGGTCGCGAGGCGGATATCCTCGTGAATGTCGAGCGGGCAGTGGCGGAAGGCCGGTCCCGATCGCGATCGTCTCCCGCGCGGGAGCTGGCTCTGTACATCGCCCACGGCTGCAACCATTTGACCGGGGCGGACGACAACACGCCAGCTCGCCGCCGATCCATGCGCCGCAGGGAATTGCGATGGCTCGCCAAGGCAGCCCGGCTTGGGTTGACCGACTCGCTCCTCATGCTTTCTGCCCGAATGCGGCCTTGCCATCGGCGCCATCCCGGAAAGCAACCAATCCCGCGCGGACATAAGCGATGATTGACCGAACCGAAGCGCTTGCCATCCGCGTTACGCCATTCTCGAAAACGTCTCACGTGGTAACTTGGTTGACGCCGACCCGCAGCCGCCTGAGCACGGTCGTCAAAGGGGCCTGTCGGCCCAAGAGTCTGTTTCTGGGGCAGTACGACCTTTTCTACACCTGTGAACTGCTGTTCTATACCCGAGAACGCGGCAACGGTCTTCACATTGCCCGGGAGTGCCGCCCTATCCATACTCGCGAAGCCTTGCGGGCCGACTGGCGCGCCAGCGGCTGCGCCTCCTACGTCTGCGACCTGGTCCACCGCTCGGGCGCCACAGGCGAGTCCTCGGGCGAATTGTACCGGCTCGCGTCGAGCCTGCTCGATTTCCTGTGCGCCAGCCGCCCAAGTCTCAATCTCCTTTTCTGGTTCGAATTGCGGTTCGCCGCCGCGCTGGGATTCGCGCCGCGTCTGTCGAGTTGCGGCTCGTGCGACCGCGCGGATATTCGACCTGGAACCGACCGGCGCCCCTGGCGCTTCCACGCCGACTGCGGCAGCGTGCTGTGCCCGGACTGCGCGGGGCCAGATGGGTACCCGGCGACCCCGGACATCCTGGCCATTCTGCGGCGATGGCAGGCGGCCGATTCGCCTCGGACGGCGCAGAACACCAGGTGCGCCTTCGAACAACTTCTTGCATTCCGCGAGTTGCTTGCTATGTTCTTCGCTTTCCATCTGGACCCGCCGCCGTTCAGTCGCGCGGTTGCCATTGACCTGCTGGCGAACAATGCGTCCGCGCTCACGGCCGGCGCCCGGGAATAGCCCGGCGCGCTACCACGCGCAAAACGGAACCATGGCAAGGAGAAGATCATGAGAGCCATTTTCAGCGCGCTGCTCCTCGTTGCTCTCGCGCTTGGCTGCGACAGAAAGCCGGAACCGCTCCACACGATGTCGCGCCCACCTGCCCCACAGCTCGCAGCCGGCCCCGGCCCAATCGTCGAAATACCGAATGCGCTTCAGGCAACGGATGTTCTAGTTGACGTGGATGGCGCCAAACTGACATGCGCCCAGGCCGACATCGAAGTCGGCTATCGGATGAACGCCATGCGAACGCTTCCGCCGCCCGAACGCGCCGCATGGGCGAAGGAACAGACGCTTCGCCACGTTCTCGATCAGTATGTGGCGCGCTTTCTCCTCCTGCGCGAAACCGAACGCCAAAACATCATCATCACGCCGGAGGAAGAGGAAGCTGGATACAATACCGTACGCGCTCAACTCCCGCCCGGGAAAACCCTTGAAGACGTGCTCACGAACAGCCCGCTCGGCGAGGCCGGAATGCGCGCGGAATTCCTGACCGGCCTCAAGATCAACAAACTGCTCGGCGCCATCATGACCAACGAACCGCCGGTTCCGGATGAACAACTCAACCAGCTTTGCGATAACACACGGCGCGCCAGGCACATCCTCGTCAAAATCGATCCGACCGACATGCCTCAGGTCAAAGACGAGAAGAAGAAGAAAATCGAGGATCTTCGCCGGCAACTCGTCGAGGGGGCCGACTTCGCCGCGCTGGCGCGAGGACACTCGGACTGTCAAAGCCGGCAGGAAGGCGGGGACCTCGGGCTTTTCCCGCGCGGGCGAATGGACCCGATTTTCGAGAAGGCCGCCTTCAGCCAGAAAGACAACGAGATCGGCGCCGTGGTGGAAACACGGTTCGGCTGTCACATCATCCAGGTTCTGCCGCTGGACAGGGAGAAACTCCACAAGCTCCTGGCTCAGGAACTGAAAAGCAAGCAGATCGCATCGCTCGTTGCCCGGCTCAAGGCCAAGGCACAGATCAAGTACCACCCCGCCGTGGTCCCAAAACCGTCCGGCGCTCCCATGAATATCCCCCTGCCCGTCCCTGCCGCGAGTCCTATCGCTCCGTCGGACGCCCCGTAAGCGCGCAAAACAACAAGGCCCTGTCTTGATACAGGGCCTTGCGCCATCGAGAGAGACCGATGGGAACGAGGGGCTACCCGCGGAACCGGCCTCTCAGCCAGGCCAGCGACGCGTCGAGATTCCGGCGAAACATTATCGCAAGCGACAGAAAGACCGCCCCAAGCACCAGATAGGTTTCAGGTTCCGGGATCGGTGTGTCGTGGAGCGTAAAGTTGTCCAGTCCGTAGATCTGGTTCGCATAATTCGGCTGATAGGAAATCCAGATTCCAACCTCGTTCACGTTGGTAAAGTCGGACTGCCACAGACTATCGTCTCCGGTTGTCCACCAACCGGTCAAAGGGGTCGTGGGATTAATATTCGCACCGTAGCTGCTGCCCCACCCCGAAACGAGGTCGGTGACAACGAAGTTGTAATACCACACATTGCCGCTGCCGGCCTTAAAATAGAGTCTCAGTCCGGCCGGGTGGTCCACCGCTCCGCCGGCTCCAGCGTAGAAGTCGAACGTGATGGATTGCACCACAGACCCGCCCATGTTCGCCCAGTTGCCGACCAAGTTTCCCGAGTCATAGACATAGTCATTTTCCACCCCCGACCCCGAGCTGCGCGCGATCTTGAGCGCCGGCACCGGATTGCCGCTCAGAGTGCTGTCCGGTTCCGTGTGCGTTCCAAAAGCGGGAGTAGTCCCGTCCTCCTTCTTAATGTCCCAGCCTTCATCAACATACCAGTCGTCCGACACGATCGGCGCCGCTGGCGCGTGCAACGCAACCAGAACAACCCAACAAACCAGAATGGTGAAAAGAGGCGAAAATCGCATGAGGCTCGGTCCCATTGTCTTGGTCGTGTGTTTCACGGGCTAGTCCATCTTCAATATCCGATAGTAATAGGGCCCCGATCCTTTCGCATCGGTGTCCACAAGGGTCATGTATCCTGTTTCCGTCGCCGGCATATCCAAGCCCGCAAAGTCCGGCAACGGATCGAGACCGCCGGTCAGTTGACTGCCTCGAAGCACTGTGTATTTCGATCCCTCCACGCAGGTCCACCGGATCGTTACGCCCGCGTCAGTCACCGAAAGAATTTGCGCCTCAAAAATCGCGTTGGCAAAGTCACTATCATATTTCGACAGGATCTCGAACAAATCCGTCATGCCGTCGAAGTCGGTGTCCACCAACTGATCCGCCGGGGCCACGTCCTCCCGGCGCGTGACACCGAATCGGTCGCGCAGCGCCCGCTCCAACGGCGTCAGGGCGTCCGGCATGTGGTCCGCGTCCAGCAGCATGAAATCGTCGATGGTGTAGGACTGCGCGTCGGTTCCGCTGCGGCTCATCTGAATGCCGATTAGCGTCACGCTCCGAATATCCGCGTCCCATTTGGCGTCCAAGTCCGCGCCGCCGCGCGTCCAGCCCGCCGATCGTTCGAAGGAGAGCGTCACAGTTGACCACACCCCGGCCTCGGCGGGGAACTGAAATCTGTCATTGCTCCATATCCGGCCGCTCCGGCTCCGCAGGATGACCATTGCGCTGCCGGGCGTGTGGCCGTCGCCCCGCACCCGGAACGTCACACCCTTCACACCGTCCGCGACATAGTCGCCGGTGAACGGACTATCGGCTTTGCCCCCGTCCGCAACCAACACGGCCTCCGCGTAGTCGGGGGGCGTGGACGGGCTCACGTTGCCCTGGCCAAAGGAAATGATGACGTATCCTTCCGGCGCGCAGGAATAGGTGGTCGAGCCCTCGGAGTCGGACATGACAAGCCCACCGGACTCCGTTCCCACGGTGGCGCCGTAGAGAGTGGACATGCCCAGGAGCAGCATGCCGCCGATCCGCGCGGCCAGGCTGCCGTTGTTCGTCACTTGTCCTCGCCGAGCTTTCATTTCGATTCGCCCCACTGCGTCATGGCGTATAGGTGGAGACCGGCCAATTGGTCGTGCCCGACCTGGCCCGGTAGTACCAGAAGCCCTGCGCGGGCTTCATACGGTACGTCGCGGTGGCGCCAGACTCCTTCCATTCGCTGTTCTTCCAATACAGATCCCGGTAGTAGTAATTCTCGTAGATGAAGATCCGATCATTGGTCCCCGCTATGTCCGCGAAAGCCCATTTTGAACCAGCGTTGGCGAGAGCGGGCTGGTGCGGCCATGAAAGCAGGTTCCAGCCCAGCACGAGCGGCGTGTTGGTTCCATACACGACCTGATCCGTGTTTGTCCACGGGCCGTAGGGATAGAAAACCACGTTGTGCATGCCGCCACGCCGGTCCAACGTCAGACCCATCGTGGACGAAATGTGCAGGGTCGTGTCAAACGGAGTCCACTCGCCCACGTTTAGCTTGTAGGAATTCCACTCGTTCGTCGTGAAGACCCTGATCCTGTCGTATTCCGCCAGGCCCAGGGCCAGGTCGTCGCCGAGCTTGGCGCCCATCGTGTCCTCGCTGCTCGTGTAGTTGTAGGGGGGCCGCGAGATCTGCGTGCGCTGGCCGGCCAGCCGGTCGCACGCCAGCGTGTTCGTCAGGTCGGAGACAGAGCAGTTGGTATAGGCGAAGGAAACGCCGACCACGTCGACATAGGTCGTGCTCGCGGTTTGCACGGTCAGGTTCGTGAACGAGGAGGGGTAATTCGTGTAAAAGTACATCGGGCCGCTGTTCGCCCGCACCAGCGAGGAGCCATACAGCCCGTTCGTGGACACGTAGAGATCCCAGTTCGTATTCAGGTAATCCATGTGCATTGCGAAGGCCAGCCAGGTGTTCGACGGGATCCCCGTCATCAGGTTGGTCGTGCTCGTGCCGGAATAGGCCCAGAGCAGTCCGTCCGTGCTCACGTAGAACCTGCAGGTGTCGGTCATGACCGTCGTGTTGGTGCCGTAGGAGGCCGGCTTCATGTAGATCAGGCACCACACGTTCGTGCCCGGCGGGTTTGTCGAGGTCAATGATAGCGTCAAGGAAGCCGTCTCCTCGCTCCCGGACGACACGGCCAGCGCCTTGCTCACCTCGATCTTGTCCCCGGTGGTCACCTGGGCCGCGCCTGAGTAGGTCCATCCGTGCCAGCCGCCGGTCAACGTGCCCGCCGTGGCATTCTCCCAGCCCTCGCGCCACGGAATATCCCGCAGGCACGACGCCGCGTTCGTGGGGTTGGTCCCATCCGCAAACTCCTTGTCGTCCGTGACGCCGTCGTCGTCGTAGTCCTGGCCCGGAATCCGGTTTATCGTATAGAAATAGTCCAGTTCCCAGGCATCATCCATGACCACGCCCGTCATGCCGCTCTCGATGTCGTCAGTATCGTTCGTCATTTTTGCGTTGGAATTGGATGTCACGCCGTCAGGGCGAGAGCCATACGCCCACATGTCGTCCAGGTACGCCGTATTGTTGGTCGTTCCACCGCTGTGTTCGATGGAAAACGAGCCGTAGGTCGAGAGGCTGCTGTTGGCAAAGGCCAGCCCACCAGTCGAGTAGGCCCCGTTGACGAACAACGCCCAATTGTGGTCCTGGAAGTTCTGAAAAACTGTCACCCGAACCCAGGTGCTCGGATCTATCTGCGTGCCCGTGACGGTTACCCAGGTTGCCCCATCGCAGACCACCGGGTTGCTGCTGGAATTGAAGTAGAACATCACAGCAGCGTTCGAGTCCATGTCGGGCGCGTTGCCCCCGATGATTGGTTTGACGTACATATCTGTCCACGCCTTGCTGACCGAAACGCCGAAGCTGTTGGTGGCGTAGGCATTTCCCGGAATCTTGCCCGCCAACCCGCTGGCGCCGTGGTAAACGTTGGTCTGCGCCACGAAACTGGAGGGCCCCGACCAGCCATTGGTCCCGTTCAACTGCTGCCCGTTCGTGTAGCTGTTGAAGCCGTCGTTCCAACCCATCGAGGAGGCCCAGAGAGAGCGCGGACCGACGGCCAGAACCGTGGAAACAACGCCAACGCACATCCAGAACCCGATAGTGTGCCCGGTCTTCATCGCCATAGCACCCTGCCCCATTAGTATCTCAAATTCTTGCGTTGTCCGTCAAGGCCCAAAATCGCCATAGCATCCTGCATAGAATCTCAAATTCTTGCGTTGTCCGTCAAGGCCCAAATCGGCATAATGTCACGGGGGGCCAAACTTGTTGGTACCTGAATCTTGCGCCGCCCGGACGACCCCACGGCCGAATGAACGCGTCGTAGCAGGCAGTAGAGCGATTTTGCGTGTCATAGTCCGCGTAACCATATGGGTGATGCCGTGCAAGAAACTTCTTGCACGCAGAGGGCCGCACAGAGCGGCACTGAGGGCGATGCATGGAAAAGACGTGCAAGATTCAGGTGCTAGCAGTCAGGCGACATGTGGCCAGGCCTTGCAGTAATCGTCGAAAAGATTGCTTTTGATGAGGCAACGGAAGGTGAGGACGGCGGCGGCTCCGGAGCGAAGCCATCGCATGCCTGAGAGCTTGGCACGCTGGCAAACGATATGACGGCAAGCGCCTTCCACGACCCCCGAGCCGATGAAGCACCCCTTACGCCGGAAGGTCCGGCAGGTCATGCGCGGGGCGTTGTTGAAGAAGCAGGGAAGTTGGTCGGCTACCTGCTGGCGGCGCTCCGGATCCAGGGAGGCGGCCCGTTGGGAGGCTTCTTCCAGGAGGCGCGGCAAGCCGTTGCTTGAGGCGACGGCGCCGAAGCGTCGCCCAAAGTCATTCCATTCCACATCGTTTCGTCCAGCCGCTTCACCGCGCGGACGGACTACGCCGACCGCGCGGCGCGGGGACCCCAAAGAGAAGCCTTGCGCCTGCCGCGCCCCGCCGCCCTTCGGGTTGCCGGATGCGACAAAAGCAATTGGTTTCCCGGCGTGAAAGCCGGTTGCCGCGGCACTTTGGCCTTGTTTCCGATGTGGGTCAGCCGGTAACGTGGGACGCCAATGAGCACGGAATCCGTCAGCCAGTCAACGGCCGTGAGAGCGCTCTGTCTGCTATCGGGCGGGCTGGACAGCCAGTTGGCCGTGTGCGTGCTGAGGGAGCAGGGCATCGCGGTCCAGGGCGTGGTCTTCACCAGCCCGTTCTTCTCGGCGGACAAGGCGCGGGCGGCGGCCGGGCGGCTGGCGGCGCCGCTCCACGTGATGGAGTTCACGGACGACATCTTGGCGCTGCTGCGTCATCCCAAGCACGGGTTCGGACAGTGCCTGAACCCGTGCATTGATTGCCATGCGCGGATGCTTCAGAGGGCGGGCGCGTTGATGGAGAGCCTCGGGCTGCAGTTCCTCGCGACCGGCGAGGTGCTCAACGAGCGCCCGATGTCGCAGAACCGGCGCAGCTTGGAGATCGTGGCCCGCGAATCGGGGTGCCAGGACCTGGTGCTCCGCCCCTTGAGCGCCAGGCTGCTGCCGCCCACGAAGCCGGAAACCCTGGGTTGGGTGGATCGCGCGCGGTTGCTGGACCTGCAGGGGCGCAGCCGAAAGCCGCAGATGGAACTGGCTGCCCGATACGGCCTCAAGGAATTCCCGACGCCGGCGGGAGGGTGCCTCCTGACCGAGCCGAACTTCAGCCGGCGTCTGGACGATCTGATGCGCCACGAGGGCTTGGATGATCGGCGGGCGATCGAATTGCTCCGGTATGGGCGTCATTTTCGCTTGGCCGAGCAGGTCAAGCTTATCGTCGGTCGAAACGAGCGGGACAACGACGTCCTGGAGAAACTGGCCGGGCCGGCGGACCTTGTCCTGACCGTTCGGGACCATTCCGGGCCGACCGGTCTTTTGCCGGTCGGGGCTGGGGAAAGTCGTCTGGCGACGGCCGCCGCGATCTGTGCGCGGTACAGCGACGGGCGGAGGCGGGGCGAGGTCGCGGTGTGCGTCCGATCTACGGGAGGCGCCCGGGAGATTTGCGTAAGTCCGACGGCCGAGACGATGCAGACTGCCCGGCTGGTGTGAAGGGAAAGTCGCTCGGGGCTGCATCAGCCGCCGGCGCTGGCCTTGAACAGACGGAACAGGAAGTAGATCAGAAACACCGCAGCCACAACGCTGACGGCGATCGTCACCCCGAGCCAGACATGCCGGTTGCTCCTCCGGGCGCCGAACGAAGGAGGCGGTCCGTCGGCTGCCGAGTGGTCAAACGTGGTCAAACGGACGGTCTTGGAGGGGTCGGGCGCCGTGGCGGTAAAGGCCGGTTCCACATCAACGTCGTCACCGTCGAAAAGAACCTCGATGCCGCCGACGGACACGATGTCCTTCGGCTTCAGGCGGGCCCGTGTGACGGCCACGCCGTTCAAGCCGGTGCCGTTGGTCGAATCCATATCCACGATCGTGTGCTTCTTGCCGTCCCTCAGAATCTTCAGGTGATGGCTGGACACGGCGCCGGAGGGGATTTGGATGACGTTGTCCGTGGCCCGGCCGAGCGTGACTTCGTCGCGATCGAGTTCATATCGCTTGTCCTTCAGGTCGCCGGACTGTATTAGCAGAAAGGCCATGCGGCTATCCTTACTTATGGTGATTGTTCTCGCATAATTTCCGGGCTTTGTCAATCTTTGCGTTTTACATGTCGCATCGGGTTTTGACTTCGGAGAAGATGATGCTATAGTTCTCGTGGCTGAAGACAGAGAAACACGAATGGCGGACTATTTATGGAACAGGGCTTGACGCCGGAAACTGAGCGCGAGTTCCGGATTTTCCGGAGAGCGCTTCCCCTGCGTGTGAAACTCGACGAGATCATTCGCGCCGCGGGGAACACGGAAGGCCTCTCGTGCCTGGAGGTGGGGCTGGGCAACGGGGTTATGAGCCGGCATCTCCGCCGGCGGGGCGGAAAATGGCACACGGCGGTGTCCTCCGAAGCCCTCGCCGCGTCGGTTCGCGCTCTGGTGCCGGACAATGTCTACGTGATGGATGGCCAGATTTTGCCGTTCCACAAGAAAGTGTTCGACGCGGTCATCGTGTCGGACGTTCTGGAGCGGTTCGAGTTCCATGAGCCGTTCATCGAGGAATGCCACCGCATTCTCAAACCGGACGGCCGGTTGATTCTGATCGTTGCCAACCGCAAGCCGGTGTCTGTCATCGCGGCGGTTCGGCGGCTGCTCGGCTCCCCGCGCGAGAAACGGGGGCTGGTCGTGCCGGGTCACACGGAGTCCGAGTTGTTCAGCATTCTCAAGCATGGCTTTGACGTGCACAACCTGAGGACTTTTTCCCGGTTTTTCGTGGAGATCACCGACGCCTGCGTGGAATCCATTGCGCTGCGAATGCAATCGAACCCGAATCGGGGCGAGCGTGGCGTAATTCGCGTGTACACCGCAGCCATCCCGTTCTACGCTTTGGCGGCTCAACTGGACATGCTGTTGTTCTTTACGCGGGGACATTACCTGATCGTCACTGCCAAGCGCCGGGCCTGGCATCCGCGCAAGACGCCCGTGCTCGCGGACGGCCGCACGATTCCGGAAGCGGTGCTTCACCGGGCGCCTAGGTAGCGCCGACTCTACCGGCGCCTTTGCTTTTTCTTGTCGGAACGCGGGGAAAAAGGATAATCCATGAAAAGAACGTATCATCCCTCGAAAAAGAAGCGCCAGAGAAAGATCGGGTTTCGCGCTCGGATGGCAACGCGCGGCGGACGAAAGGTGTTGAGGCGCCGGCGCCGAAAGGGGCGCGCGCGGCTGACCATATAAAGCAGCCTGCCGGAATGATGACAGACGAAGAGGGTTTTGTGGACTGCGGCTTGTCCCGGGAGCAGCGGCTGCTCCGTTCGGCGGTCTTTCGGGAGACGTTTGCGCAGGGAAACCGGCGGGCCGGGCGGTTCCTGGTGCTGTGGGTGCGTCGCGCCGGCGATGCGTGTCTGCGCCTTGGCGTCGTGGCGAGCCGGCGCGCGTTGCCGCGCGCGGTTGACCGGGCGCGGGCCAAGCGACTGCTGCGCGAAGCCTACCGGCTGAATCGCTTTCGCCTAGAGCCGGGCTGCGACGTGGTCCTCGTGGCGCGGCGCGACATCCTCGGCGCCGGGCGCCGCGAAGTCGAGAAGGATTTGATCGAGACGACACGGAGAGCCGGTATCCTGCGGATACCCGCGTGAAACGATGATCGAAAAACCGCTGATACTGTTCATGCGAGTCTACCAGGCGACGTTGTCCCCGATTTTCGGGAACTGCTGCCGGTTCCATCCCTCCTGTTCGAACTACTGCATCGCGGCGATCGAGAAGCACGGCTGCCTCAAGGGGCTGGCTATGGGAATCGGGCGGGTACTGCGCTGCAATCCATTGCATCCGGGCGGTGTTGATTTCGTGCCCGAGCCGCGAATCCCGGACGGATGGAGAAAGAGCAAGCTGAGCGTTTCGGAAATTTTACGGCTATGAACATGAACCGTCAGGAAGCGATCGTCGTCGGGCTGCTGTTTCTGGGGCTGATGGGCTGGATATTCACGCAGCAGCAGCAGGCAGCCGCGCAGCGCCGCATGGATCAGGAACGATTCCGGCACGAGCAGCGGGTCAGGTCCGAACAGGCGCGCCGGACCGTTGGAACGGACACCGGCGCCGTGGAACGGGCGATGCTGGAACCGGTCGCGGCATCCGACGCAGTTCCCCAACTCGCGGCGGAATGTCCGGGCCCGGCGCCGGCAGCCGCGCGGCGCCGGCACGAGGCGCGCGAACAGACGTTGACGTTGACCAACGGCGAGGCCGAGGTGGCGCTCAGTTCCTGGGGCGGCGGGATCGCGTCGGTGACGCTCAACAAGTACCGGCAGAGGATCGAGCAGGACAGTGAGCCGGTTCGGTTTGACTTTGCGCGGCAAGCCGCGCTGGTCTTCGCCGGCATTCCGGGTCTCTCGACCAACGACGACTTTACGTTGAGCGGCGGGGGCGTCACGGCCACGGTGAAACGGGTGACGGACGCCGGGCTGCGGTTCACTCGGACCGTCAGTCTGGAACCGGGCTACCGGGTTTCCGTCGTGGATATCTTCTTCAACACGGGCAGCGAGGCGGCGAAACTCCCCGCGCACACGGTGGCGCTTGGCCCCATGGAAATGACCCAGACCCGCGTCCGGGGCGACCGGGGCCAGTATCTTGAGGTGGACACCCAGCCGGTCCAGAGCGGGCGGCGCGCGGAAACGTGGGACAGCTCGCATTTCTCCGAGCGGTTCGGGATTCGCTCGTCGCGTTTTTCCTGCGGCCGCCCCAGCGTGGCGGGGGCGCCGTTCGAGATCGCCTCGCCGGCCGCGGACACGGCGCTGGATTGGGCGGCGGTGAAGAACAAATTCTTCGCGCAAATCCTGGCGCCCGAGGGAGGCTCGGCAGGATACCAGTTGCGCGCCGAGCGGCGCCGGGACGCGCCTGACTTTGCGCTATCGTCCGTGTCCGCGGAACTGCTGTTCGCGCAGAGGGATCTGCCGCCCGGCGGCGAACTCCGGCGCGGAATGAGTTACTACGTCGGCCCCAAGAAGTACGACCTGCTGAAGAACCTGGGACAGCATCAGGACCGTGTCATGCTCAAAGCCTGGGCCGGCTGGGGCTGGTACAGGACGCTGTGCGTCTGGGTGCTCTGGACGCTGAACAAGCTGCACGGCGTCTTTCACAGCTACGGCGTGGCCATCATTCTGGTGACCGTGATCGCGCGGATTCTGTTCTGGCCAGTGACGCACATGGGCGCCAAGAGCATGAAGAGGATGCAGGATCTCCAGCCGCTGATGGCGGAGATACGCGCCCAGCACAAGGAGAATCCGCGGAAAATGCACGAGCAGACCATGCTCCTGTACCGGAAGCACAAGATCAATCCGGCGGCCGGCTGCCTGCCCATGCTCGTGCAGATGCCGGCGTTCATTGCGCTGTTCAACGTGCTCCGCAGCGCGGTCGAGCTGCGGTTCGCGTCGTTCCTGTGGATTCCCGACCTCAGCGAGCCCGAGGGCCTGCTGCAGGGAATGATCCCGGCCATTCTGGGCGGCGAACTGAACATCCTGCCGCTGCTCATGACGGCCACGTCGTTCCTGCAAAACCGGCTGACCCCGAGCACGGCCGATCCGCAGCAGAAGATGATGATGAACGTGATGCCGGTGATGATGCTCGTGTTCTTCTACAAGATGGCCTCCGGCCTCGTCGTGTACTGGACGGTCAGCCAGCTCTTGGCCATCGCGCAACTGACTTGGCAGCGCCGGCGTGGCGGGACGAAGAAGACGCCGGCGGGAGAGAAGAAGGATTCATGAGCGCAAGCGGACGTTCTCTCAGGCGTGTGAAATATCCGGGCTAAACGGCCGTCAGCGCCATGGTTTTCATTTTCTTGCCGGGCTTGAACTTGACCACTCGGCGTTCCGGAATTTTCACGACGTGCTGAGGTTTGTTCGGGTTGCGGCCGATCCGCGCTTTACGGACGCGGATTTCGAATACCCCGAACTCGCGGAATTCCACGCGTTTACTCCGGATCAGGGCGTCCGTAATGTAATCCAGCGTCTTCTGGATGACGGCGTAGACGTCCTCCTGAATCAGCCCGGTTTCCTTGGATATCCGAATGACGAGATTCCGCTTGGTCATGATCTATCCTCCCGTATCTGAGCCTTTTGTCACATATTGTTGCGCTATTTTGCCGCGCATTGCAAGCCGGAAATCACGAACGAGCATGGACAATGTCTCCGACGCTCCGCGCGGCGTCGGCAATCGGAACCAGTTCCGGCGAGGGCTGAGTTCGCTGCTTGAGTTCCACGGAATTCTTGGCCAGCGATCGTTCGCTGACGACCACGCGCAGGGGGAATCCAATCAGGTCGGCGTCGGCGAACTTGACGCCTGGTCGGTCGTTTCGGTCGTCCAGAACCGTCTCCACGCCGCTGGCGTCGAGATTTTGCGCCAGGTCTTGGGCGGTCTGGAGACTGGCCGCATGCGCCGGGTTGAGAACCAGGACGACGGCATGGTATGGCGCAACCGACATTGGCCAGTTGATGCCTTTGTCGTCATGGTTCTGTTCGATGACGGCCTGAAGGGTCCTGGTGACGCCGATTCCGTAGCAGCCCATGACCATGGCCCGGCGCCGACCGTCATCGGGGACATAAGACGCGCCGAACGCGTCGCTGTACTTGGCGCCCAGCTTGAAAACGTGCCCCACTTCGATCCCCCGTTTTTCGCGGAGCTTTCCGTTGCAGCGCGGGCAGGGATCGCCGTCGCGCGCGGCGCAGAGGTCCAGATAGCCGGCGACCCGAACGTCGCGCTCCAGGCAGACGCGGGTCATGTGGGCGTCGGTCCGGTTGGCGCCGCTGATGGCGCCGGCGTAGCCCTTGAGCGCCGTGTCGGCATAGATCGGCGCCTGAAGGCCCACGGGGCCGGCAAAGCCCACGGCGGCTCCGGTGACGGTTTCAATCGCGCGCGGGTCGGCCATGGTGACGTCGGCGGTCTCGAGCGCGCGAGCGAGCTTGTGCTCGTTGATTTCCCGGTCACCGGGCGCCAGGACGGCCACGGGCTCGCCCTTGACCAGGTAGAGGATGGTCTTGATCAGGCGGCGCGGCTCGCAGCCGAAGAAAGCGGCTACCTGCTCGATTGTTCGGGCGCCCGGCGTGGGCACAACCAGCGGGGATTCCCCGGCGTCTGGGAAAAGTGGCGTGGGGAGGAATCCCCGTTCCGCGCGTTCCAGGTTGGCCGCGCAGGAACAGGAATCGCATTCCACCAGCCCATCTTCTCCGGAATCGGCAAGCGCCATGAACTCGTGGGACAATTTGCCGCCCATGGCGCCGGTGTCGGCCTCAACGATCCTTGTCGTCAGCCCGCAGCGGTCGAAGATTCGGCGGTAGGCGTTGTACATGCGCTGGTAGCTCGCGTCCGCGGCTTCCATGCTGACGTCGAAAGAGTAGGCGTCTTTCATGATGAATTCCCGCGCGCGCATCAGTCCGAACCGGGGCCGGATTTCGTCGCGGAACTTGGCCTGGATTTGGTAGAAAATCTTGGGAAGCTGGCGGTAGGAACTGATCTCGCGCGAGACTAGGTCGGTGACGACCTCTTCGTGGGTGGGACCCAGGACCAGATCGCGTTTTTGCCGGTCCTGGAGGCGATACATCGTCTCGCCCATGACCGCATAGCGCTTGGACTGTTCCCAGATTTCCCGCGGCTGAAGAGCAGGCATCAGTATTTCCAGCGCGCCGGCGCGGTCCATCTCTTCGCGCGCGATCCGCTCGACCTTGCGGAGCGCGCGTAGACCGAGCGGAAGAAACGTGTAAAGCCCGCCCGCCAGTTTTCGAATCAGGCCGGCCCTCAGCATGAGCTTGTGGCTGGCGATTTCCGCTTCGAGCGGATCGTCGCGCAGGGTCGGTATCAGCGTATCAGTCCATCTCATGACAGCGTGTTCCCTAAGGCAAGGACGGCGCCGGTTCCGGCGTTCTGGACCATCATGGAATACCGGGCGAGCCACCCCGACCGGATGCGAGGCGTGAATGGCGGTTGCGCCGCCCGCCGACGCTCGATCTCGGCGGCATCCAGCTCCGTTTCGAGGCGCCGGCCGGGGATGTCAATACGGATGAGATCGCCGTCTCTCAGAAGGCCGATGAGGCCGCCTTCCGCCGCTTCGGGCGACACGTGCCCGATGCATGCGCCGCGCGTACCGCCGGAAAAGCGGCCGTCGGTGATGAGGGCAACGCTCTCGCCGAGGCCCTGCCCCATGATATAGGAGGTGGGCGCCAGCATTTCCCGCATGCCAGGCCCTCCGCGGGGCCCTTCGTAGCGAATCACCACCACGTGCCCAGCCTTGACTCGCCCCTCGAGGATTCCGCGGCAGGCATCCTCCTGGGAGTCGAACACGATCGCCGGCCCTTGGCACCGAAGCATGTTGGAACTCACGCCGGCTTTCTTCACCGCGGCGCCCTGTTCCGCCAGATTGCCCCAGAGGATGTCGAGGCCGCCGTCCGTCGAATAGGGATTGTCGAGCGGACGGATGACGTTGTCGTCCGTGACGCGGGCGCGGCGGATGACCTGGCCGAGCGTTTTGCCCGATACCGTGGGACAATCAGCGTTCAGGAGCCCCGGAACGGCCGCGATGCGGTTCAGAATGGCGCCGACGCCGCCGGCTCGATCTACGTCTTCCATGTGAAAGGTGGAGGAGGGCGCCACCCGGCAGATATTGGGACAGCGCTGGGACAGGTCGTTGACGCGTTTCAGATCGTAGCGGATGCCGGCCTCGCGCGCGATGGCCAGAGCATGCAGAACGGTGTTTGTGCTGCCGCCTATGGCCATGTCGAGGACGAACGCGTTGTCCAGCGATCGCTCCGTGACGATGTCGCGGGGGAGTGGAGCGCCCTGCCGCGCCATCTCGACGATGCGCCGGCCCGCGCTGCGGTAGAGCTTGCGCCGGCGCGGGTCCACCGCGAGGATCGTTCCGTTGCCAGGCAGGGCGATTCCGATGGCCTCGCAGAGGCAGTTCATCGAGTTGGCGGTGAACATCCCGGAGCAGGATCCGCAACCCGGGCAGGCGGTTTCCTCGATGGCCAACAACTGGGCGTCGGTCATGATGCCTTTCCCATGCGCGGCAACGTTTTCAAACACGCTGATCAGGTCCACCACTTTGCCGTCAGGCGTTTTTCCCGCGGCCATGGGGCCGCCGCTGACTATGATCGTGGGGATGTTGACGCGGAGCGCGCCCATGAGCATTCCAGGAACGATTTTGTCGCAGTTTGTGACACAGACGAGCGCGTCGAAGCAGTGCGCGCGCGCCATGGATTCGACGCCGTCGGCAATGAGTTCGCGGCTAGGCAGCGAGAACTTCATGCCAGCATGCCCCATGGCGATGCCGTCGCAAATGCCGATCGTGTTGAACTCGAAGGGAACTCCGCCAGCTTTGCGGATGCTGGCCTTGACGGTTCGGCTCACCGCATCCAGGTGGACGTGGCCGGGAATGATTTCGGCAAAGGAATTGCAAACGCCGATAAACGGCTTGTCGAAGTCTTCCGCGCGCAGGCCGACGGCCCGCAGGAGACTGCGGTGCGGGGCCCGTTCCCATCCCTGGCGGATTTGATCGCTGTGCACGGTTCGATCCTTTCCCTTATGCGGCCGGCGCCAAACCGCTGCTATGAATAGCGGCATTTGATCGCCGGCGCAACACCAAAAAACTGGATATGGTTCAACGGCGGGGTTCACGCCTGCCTGCCGGCAGGCAGGGTTCAACGGTTGGGCGTTTTCGGGCGTGAGCTCACGTTAGGGGCAACGCCCCTCTCACGCTCGTCTTGACCTGGCCAAAATAGGGTTTGACGCCGGAAAGTGAATGCGGGACAGTGCGTGTCCTATGCTGAGTGCCGAATGAGAGAGTGGGGGGAGATGCGGGGCGAGCGGTGCTCCTTTTGCGCGAGTGGGGTCGAAACGCGGCGGCTGAGGTCGCGTAAGAAAACGAAGGCGGACCCATCGCTGAGCGATCGAGTCAACAAGCCCAGAGACAGACTTACGAAACACCTAAACTTCATTTTTTCGGACGGAAGGCCGATCCGGCTGCTCTGGTCGGCTGCGATCGCCTGCTGCCTGGCGCTCTTCGCCGCGAATCTCTACCTTGGCGATTTGAACCAGGACGAGGGTTGGTATCTGTACGCGGCGCGGCTAGTGTGGCAGGGTAAGCTGCCGTACGTGGATTTTGCCAGCACACAGGGCCCGGTGATGCCCTTCGCGTATGCCCTGGCGCAGCCGTTGATCGGGGGGCTGGGGGTGGCGGGCGGGCGGCTGTTCACTGCCGTGTTGGGATTTTCCGTGGCGCTGTGCGCCGCCTGGCTGGCGAGGCGGATGGTCCCGTCGGCGCGGCGCGGCGTGGTGGGCCTGATGGCCTTTATCCTCGCGGGCATCAACGTGTACCAGTGTTACTTCTGCGCGATCGTCAAGACCTATGCGTTGGCTGGTTTTTTCATCACGGGCGGCTTTCTGCTCCTTAGCTGCGGCGGGGCGAGGGGGCGGCCTTGGGCGGACCTGTTCGCGGGAGTATTTCTCGCGCTGGCCGTGGGGACGCGGATGTCGGCAATCGGAGCGCCGGCCGGCGCGTTCGCCGTCCTGCTGCTGATCGGTCTTTGCGGACGGCATCCGGATAGCCGGCTTCTGGTCCGCCAGGCGCTGGTCCTTGCGCTCGGCGCGACGCTGACCGGCGCGATCATCTATCTGCCGTTCGCGATCCGGGCGCCGGCGGCTCTGTGGTTCGCGCTCGTCGAGTACCACGCGGGCCGCGAGATGGGCAGCGGGCTCGCGGCGCTGGCCTACAAGGCCGGTTTCGCGTCGCGGCTGGGCCAGGCGTACTTCGTGGCCGTGGCCATGGCGCTGGTGGCGGGCGTGCTTTTCCTCGCGCGGCGATCCAGGCGGTCGGCGCCGGCTGCAAGGTCACCGATCCTGTCGTGTCTCTGGGCGGCCGTCGGGCTGGTCACGGCGATACACTTTCTGGCGCCCTTTCCCTACGACGACTACCAGGTGATGATCTACCCGCTGTTTTGCGCGGCCGTGGCGGCGACGATTGCGAAGTCGGAGCTGTGGCGCGATGGGACGGGCGTGAACACGCCTGAGGTCGCGCCGCTGATGGGACCGCACACGCTGGCTATGACCGTGTTTCTGCTGTGCGTGGCGGCGGCTGCGGCCTCGCCGATGAACCTTGACTGGTTCGTGAGCAGGCGCGACCGGATTTGGTGGCCGCTGAAGAAGGAGTTCCCGCTGGCTCGGCTGCAGCGGGTCGGGAAGCGCATTCGCGCCCTGCCGGGCGCGAAACCTGGGGCCGTGCTGCTCACGCAGGACCCGTATCTGGCAGTGGAGACCGGGATGGTTCTGCCGCGCGGTTTGGAACTCGGTCCTTTCAGTTATTTCCCAGCGTGGCCGGAGGAGAAGGCGCGGGCGCGCCGGGTAGTGAACCGTGCCATGATGCGCGAGATTCTCCGGACGTGCGAGGCGCCCGTGGCGGCCTTCAGCGGGTACGGCCTGGCCATTCGGCTGCCGGAGGTCATTCGGCTGCCGGAGGAGGAACGGCGCGAGCTTTGGGGGCTTGTGACCGAACGATATCGGCCGGTCGGCGAGGTGGCGGACTTCGGGCAGGCGGCGACCCGGCTGGTCATTCTGACCCGGTAACTCTCACTACTCACCACGTGATTGCGAGGACGACGCGGATATGAGAAAGTTGACACACGAAGCGCTGAGCGAACGGATGAATGTTGAGCGTTGTGTGTTGGATGTTGAATCCCGTCTTTTTCTCGATGCGCCATGAAGCGGAACTGTTGGACCTTGGGCGCGGCCGCCGGCGCGTGGCTGCTGGCGGGCGGCTGTTGCGTTGAGGCGCAGACGCTGCGGTTTTCGAATCACCGCGAGATCAAGGTGCCGGACTACGCGCTCGCGCGCATCGGTCCGTTCTATTCGAACATCGGGTTCACGCAGACGGCGGGCTATCGGTACACATGCAGCCGCGGCGCGGGCACCGATTTTTTGATCGAGAACCGGCGCGGCGCGATCGAGAAAGACGGCAGCGACCTGCCCCTGATCTCGATCCTGAACATGCGGAACTACCTCATCGTGACGCGGCGCGCGGACATTGACGTCTCGATCCGGCTCAGCTATGCGCTCTATCCGCTGGACACGCAGCGGAATGTGTTCGACGTGGACCTGCCGGAGGAAAGCATTGTCGGCGAGCTTTCCATCGAGTTTTCGCCCACCCCGTTCGTCAAGGGCATGGCCTACGACAAGATGCTCTACAAGACCGACTACGTTGACACACGAGGCATCGCCGATGAGTACGGGGGGGAAGCGTTCGTCTATTTTCGGAACACGGCGGGCGTCAATCTGGACTGGCTCATGAGTTCGAACCGGAACCTCGCCGTGAGCCTGTCGCGGATGGACCTGCTGCCACAGGGGAGGGAATTCGAGAGCCAGGAGCAGACGTTCTATCGGGAGTCGGCGTGCTACGAGCAGCGGCTGAATGCCTTCCTGGCGGCGGGGCTGGGGGCGCGGTTCAGCCAGACCGATTTTCGGGACCGGACGCGATCGGACTGGAGTTCCAGGGAGTTCTACCTGCACGGCAACGCCCGGCTGACGAGCCAGACCCGCGCCTCGGCCGAGATCGGGTATACGCTGGCGAGCGTAGCGAATTCGCCGGCGGACGATGCAACGGCCGACGAGGATGTGGCGACGGTCGTCGGGTCGCTCGTCGTGGAAACCCAAATGAGCGAGGCGTGGCGGCAACGCCTGGCTGCCGGGCGGTCGGTTTGCAACGGGTTCGAATCGGCTGTGGAGACGGCCGATTCGTTGTCGTACCGGCTCGAGTGGAAACCGGCGGTCGGTTCGTTCGTTTTTTCGTCGAGTTACGGCGTGGTAGAACCGGATCGCGACGACGTGAACGGCTACAGCGACTGGGTCAACCAGATCGACGTGGTCTGGCCGCTGACGTCTTTGGTGAATCTGACTTTAATGACAAGTTACGCGGCGCGTCAGAACGACGCTACGCCGGTGGGCGACGGCGCCGTGCCTGGCGGTAAGCAGGTGGACCCTGAGTGGAGCGGCGACTACGGCACATGGGTGACACGGCTTGGCACGAGATTCAACCTGCTCAAGGACGTGGCCTTCTCGGCCTATGCTCAGCACGTTGAGCGCAGCGGCGATTCAGACAGCCTGAGTTACCAGCGCGACATAGTCGGCGCGGAACTGGCGTACAGCCACGAATTCTAGCGGCGGAGCATGAAGACGGCGCGTAGACTCGTGTTGTTGGCGGCGGCGTGCCTGTTCGCGGGCTGGGTGGTTCTCCACTCCAGCCGCGTTGGGGGCGGGCAGTACCATGACTGGGTGATCCGCCTGGTCATAGCGCCGGTCTTTGCCGTCTTGCTGCTTTTGCGTCGGAATGCGGGTGGCGCCGAGCCGGGCGCGGGCGCGGGTGCCGGAAGGGACGCTGCGGGCCGATCCTCCGGCTGCGAGCGGTCCGGCCGGCTGCTTGCCGAGGAAGCGGATATTTCCACGCCCTCTCGGGCGTGGGAAATATCCGGGCTGGCGGTCGGCGGAACGACACTGGCTCTGGCGGGAATCGTTCTGCCGGTTCATCAATTCGAGTGGCTGGGCTTGTTGACGCTGCTCTACGCTTGCCTGCGGTGGGCGCTGCCGCCGGTTTTTCAGCGCGGCTTGCCGGCGGCGCTGTTCGTGCTCTACTGGATTCACCCGTTGCCCGGCCAGGCACAGGGGAGCGTTCAGCTTCTGATGCAACGGTTGTCGGTGCGGGGCGCCGAATTGGTTCTGCACGCGGTCAATGCGCGGGTCTGGGCGGACGGCTTCTGGCTCCGGACCGGCGCGGATGTGTTTGGGGTGCCGGAGGCCTGCAGCGGCCTGCGAATCGGCGTGACGGTGTTCATCTACGGGCTTGGGGTCTGCTTGCTGTTCCGCCTGCGGTGGCACGAGACCGCGCTGTTCCTGGCGGTCGGTCTGGTCCAGGTTGTTCTGCTGAACGTGCTACGGATTGTCTGGATGGTTATATTGGCGTCGCGCCTGCCGGCGACGTGGACGGAGACGTTTCTGCACGACACGCTGGGCCTGCTGCTTCTGTTGGCGATCGTCCTGTTTCAACTGGAACTGTCCGCCTGGAAGATCGTTCGTGAACGGAAGCGGCGGATGCGAAAAGCTGTGGCCGACGGCAAGGCCGAGCCGCCGGAATTGGCGAGCTGGCTGCCACATTTCTGGACAGTCGTTCGGCGGTGGGCGGTTCCGACCGTCGTGGTGGCGGTGATCGTCGGGCTGCTCGGCTTTCTTACCTACCAGCGACGGCCAGGCCACCGGGCGGCGATGATTGCCGGGACGATCAGCGGACTGATGGAGAACGATCCGGAAGCGGCCGAGCGGGCGGTGGAGGAGGTGCGCCGACTTCGCGGCATGGATCGCGGTCTGCAGGGTCAGCGCGCCAATATTCTGGTGCGGCGCGGCAAGTTCAAGGAGGCGCTGGAGGAAATCCGGCGGATACCAGGCAATCTGGACGTGCTGGAGACAGTAATCAAGAGCTGGGCGCTGGTTGGGTTGGGTCGGATGGAGGAGGCAATAGCATTGATCAGGGGGCTGCCCGCCCACATCCAGGAAGAGCCAGGCGTAGCGATCATTCAGGCCGAATACGCAGCCCGCTGCGGGAACCCGGAAGATGTGAGCCGAAATCTTGCGCTTGCGGCGAAGTCGCACCGAACGATTGATCGGGTGCGGCAACTGTTCCCGTACTTGGTAGCCCACGAGCAATGGCGGGCCATCGTGGAATGCCGGAGCCCGGTCCCGTTTCGACAGCTTGGTCCGGCGCTGGTGGCGATCGACGCGGAGTTGCGGGGCGGCAACGTGGCTGTCGCGGCCGATGTGCTGCGGGGCGCCTGGCGGCAGTGGCCGCGGGACCCACGCCTGACGGCGGCCCTGTTTACCCTGGCGAAGGCGCAACCGGTGGGACAGTGGGAGCAGATGTTCGAGGATACTCTGAGGGCCTGTCTGGCTGATGGAGACGCCGAGCGGCTGGCCTCCTTGATCGGCCAGGCGTTCCGCCTGGTGCGGCCGGAACTTGCCTGGCTGGCGTTCCGGCGGCTGAGCGAGGTGGATGCGCGCGATCCAGCGCTGCACCTGACCGCCGCACAGTACGCGCCGGTCTGGTTCACGTTCCGGCGTCATCAGGCGGGGCTCCGGGCGGCGGAGCGGGATGCCGTGATTGACCGCCGCGGGGAATACGCCCGCCGTCGGAACGACGCGGATTTCCAGGCCGAGTGGGCGCAGGTTCCGCTCGGCGAGGAGATGCTATGTCCGGACATGGACGCAGTGCGGCGGACATGCCTGGATGCCGCGCTGCGGGAACTTGAGCGGCGCGAGAAAGACGGCCCGCTCTCGTACCGGTTGGCGTTTGCCCATTCGTCCGCCCTGCTGATGGCGGGGCGCCACGACGAAACGCTGACGCGGCTGGCCGATCTGGAGAAGCGGCATCCGGAACGCAAAAGCGATTTGATTTTCCAACAGGCGATGGTCTACAACCGCCAGGCGCGTTGGCCTGAGGCCTACGAGACCGCTCGGCGATACGCGGAACCGGCCGAGCAGCCGGACCTCCATGCCGAGCTCGTGATGGTCAACGCGTTGATCAATCTCAACCTCGGCATCGTGGCACTGGACGGCGCGCGGCGCGCGGCGCGGTCCTGCCCGGGCTCGCCGCTGGCCGAGACGGCCGAGGCGGCTGTCTGGGACGCCTTCGGCTTCAAGGACCAGGCGCTGTTTCTCCTGACACGTGGCGCTGGCAAGGCGGACGGGCCGGCAACGGCCCAGCTTCTCTACGACACGGGGCGGACCCGCGAGGCGGAACGGGTCGCCGGCCGACTCGGCATCCGGCTGGTCCGGACGCAGGACGACGGCTGTCGCGGCCGGATCGCGGCCGCCGAATGGAGCGTGACGAACCGCTGGCCGGCTGCGTTGCTGGAACACGAGATGTCGCGGACGGCCGCCGCTAACGACGCGGCCGCAGCGCGGTGCGGGAGTCCGTTCGTCCGCGATCTTCTGCGGCTGGAGGCGGAGTGGCACCGCGCGCGCGGCCGGGGGGCAGTCCAGGACGCCGACGCGTGGGCCCGGGCCGGCCGGGATGTCCGGGAGAAGGCGCAGGCACTGCACCGTCTCATTGTCCTGCTGGCGGATACGCGCGACGCGGAGCGAGCGCGGGCGGCCGTGGACCGGGCAGTGTCGCTCCTCCCGGATTCGCCGATCCTGCGTCGGCTCCAGGTCGCGCTGTCGGACGGGGATCCGAAGGTGGTGGAGGAGGCGCGGGCGCGGTGTCCGGACGATCCCGAGGTGTGGCTGGCGTGGTTGGTGACGCGCGCGCGGGCCGGGCGGGCGGACCTGGCCCTGGCGAAGGCGCTGGAGGTGGAGATACAGACGGCTGCGGCGGCGGAGCGTTTTTCCGTGGAGACAATGACGCGGGCCGGGGACTACCTGCTGCGGCAGGGCCTAACGGGTCCGGCCACGGCGGCCGCGCGCGCCGCGGAGCGGCGCGCGCGCGGGTTCGTGCCCGCATACGTCCTGGCCATGCAATGCGCCATCGCCGCCAAGGACTTGAAGTTGGCGCGGTCGTGCGCGCTGGCCGGGGTGGACCACGCGGACGACCCGAAGCCGTTCTATGCGATGATCGTGAACCTGAGT
This sequence comes from Verrucomicrobiota bacterium, assembly GCA_030018915.1. GTDB lineage: Bacteria > Verrucomicrobiota > Kiritimatiellia > UBA8416 > SLMC01 > JASEHE01. Next base: position 919 of record JASEHE010000015.1, on the reverse strand, counting down.
TTCGCGCAGGGGACGCTGGATTCCGACCTCATCGCGGCGCTGGAGTACCTGAAGGCGCATTTCCCGAAGGAGTCGAAGTGGACGGAGGGGTTGGGACACGCGTGCTTTCACCAGGGGGACCCGGCTCGGGCGTTGAACCTGCTGAGTCCGGCGATCGGCGACGACCTCAAATCCGCGCGGATGCAGTCGGTGCTGCTGGCGGCGGAGTCGGCGCGGCTGGAGGGGAAGACAGCGCGAGCTTTGAGCATTCTCGAGGCGGCGAACGCGGCGTATCCGGGGAACCTTTGCGTGCTCAACAATCTGGTCTACAGCCTGGCTCAGGACCCGGCGACCGTGGCGCGCGCCAGGGCCCTGCTGCCGGAGTTGCTCGAACTGGGCGGCGAGCAGCCTGCCGTGCAGGACACGGCGGCTCTGGTCTGCCTGAACAGCGGTCGGCTGGACGACGCCGAGCAGCACAGCCGGAAGGCCCTGGCTGGGCTCCGAGAGAATGACTACGCGACGCCGGAGGCGTGTGTGAACGCGGCGCGGATTCAACTGGCCCGTGGCGACGAGCAGGCGGCTGGGAAACTCCTTGAGACGGCGTTGCGGAATGCGAAATGCCCGAAGCGGGTCGAAACGGAGGCGCGCGCGCTGGCGCGGGAGACCGCGCTGCGTCCGCTGGAGCGGGCGGTGAAGAACGCCGAGGGCCTGATCGGGCATGGCAGGATCGAGGAGGCGCGCCGCGCGTTGAAGACGGCGCTCGCCGATCCGAACTGCGGGGACGCGCTGGAAACGAAGGTTCGGGGCCTGCTGGAGGCGACCGACCCGGCGAAGAAGGGGCGATGACAGTAGTTCCTAAAGCTGGCGGGATAGCGTGCGGAGAGGGGCGCACGTAGAGGCTGTTCTGGCCGGTTTTTGCGCCTATGGCATCCCCTTGAGC
>JASEHE010000159.1 GCA_030018915.1 Verrucomicrobiota bacterium | reverse complement strand
AACGGGTAGATCGGACAGAAACTGGGTGACTGGAAATCCCATCACGGATTCAGGTCTTAATCATAATCATCTTCTCTACATCAATCAAGCGCCATTATGACTCTATTGGATGATTGTGCGCCGAGAATAGCGCCATTATGGCGCAGGACAAGAGGGGGGCGATCTTCTCGAAAGATGTCTTGGGCATGGTTCAACAGTTCAGAGTTCACTGTTGTCGGAATCAGGCCCCGTGAGAGGGGCGTTGCCCCCAACTGGGGCTCACGCCCGGAAACGACCGACCGTCGAACCGTGAACTTTGAACCATGCCCTTTTGCGGCTGTTCCGCTGTGACCTCAGACGACCCGCCGGTCCTCCGCGCGGATGTCCGTGAGAACCTCGTAGGCGATGGTGCGGCGCCACCCGGCAATCTCGTTCGCCCAGATGGATTCCCGGCCCTGCGTTCCGATCAGGACCACTTCATCCCACTCCCTCGCGTTGTGGCGCGGACCCAAGTCCACGGCCACGAGGTTCATCGTGACACGGCCGGCAATGGGGCAGCGCCTGCCGCCGATCAGGACGCAGCCCTTGTTGCTGAGGAGCCGGGAGATGCCGTCGGAATACCCGGCGTCGATCGTGGCGATCCGAGTCGGGCGGCGGCTAACATAGGTTCGGTCATAGCTGATCGGAAAACCGGCTGGCACTTCCTTGACCTGCAGCACGCGGGTTTTCCAGTGGAGGAAGGGGCGCGTCCGCGCGCGGCAGGATTCGGCCTCCTTGCGGGCGTAGCCGTAGAGCAGGATTCCGGCCCGGACCGCGCTGAGGTCCCAGGCCCGATCCTGAAGGATTCCGCCGCTGTTGGAGACGTGCTGGAATGGAATCGCCAGCCCGCCAACTTTGCAGGCTTCCACAACCAGATGAAACCGCTCGATCTGCTGGCGTGAGAATGTCTTGTCAAAGCCCGAAGCGGCCGCGAGGTGGGAGCACAGGCCGGTGATGCGAAGACCGGGCAGCCGGGCCAGCTCCGGGAGCAGGCGCCCGGCTTCAAGCCAGGCGAACCCGAGCCGCCCCATTCCAGTGTCCACCTTGGCGTGGCATTCGAGGACGGCGATCCGGCCGGTTGCCCGAGCCGCGGCCGCCAGTGAGCGGGCATGCCGCTCGTTCACGATGATGGGAACCAGCCGGTTCCGGAGAATGAGCGGCGCTTCTGAGGGATGCGCGGCGCCCAGTAAGATGATCTGGGCCCTGGGCAGGGCCTTCCGAAGGGCCACCCCTTCGTCCACATGCGCCACGGCGAACCAGCGCGCGCCGCGCGTCCAGGCGCAGCGCGACACCTCGATCATTCCGTGGCCGTAGGCGTTCGCTTTGACCACGAAAATGATTTCCGTCTTCGGTCTCAAGGCCTCGCGAAGCGCGCGGAGATTGCCTTCCAGCGCGGCGCAATCCAGTTCCACCCAGGTATTGCTCATGTCTCCCCGCTATTGCGGACTCGGCGGCGGCGGCAGCCGGACCGCCTTGAGCGGGTACCGCAGCTTCAGATCGCCCTCCAGCACGATTTCGATCCAATACGTGCCCTCGGCGTCGAACCGCAGGTTCAGGAAGAATTCCACGCTGGTGGCGATGGCCTCGTTGTCCGGAAGTTTGACGGGGATGTCCTGGCCTTCGACGAGCGCGGTCTGACCGTCCGGCTTGACGATCCGGCTGCGCTGCCGGAACTCGCCGACCCCGCAGACCCATCGGTTGACCACGCAAAGCTTGTGCAGAACCAGTGGAAACCCCGGCACCGCGAGCACGTCGAACAGCCCGATCAGGATGAACTTGCCGTTCCGCTCCTGCCGGACATCGTCGCACAGCAGACTGGATTGCAGATCAGGAAGCATGATGGATTTTCGAGTATAGTCGCGACTTGCTCCGGCCACAACCGAAATATCGCGAGGCCTCCACCTTTTTTGCGTCGCCGCGGATTTCCACACCCCATTCCCTGAGCTGGTCGGCGATGAACGCCACGACCTGCTCGTGCGTTTCGTGGCCGTCGCCCTGCACGCGCAAGGGAGGGCCGAACTTGAAGTAAATGGGCTTGCTCCGGTCCAGGGGGCCGAAGTCCCGGATCGCGCGAATTCTGCCAACGCCCTGAAAGTCGGTTTTGAGGGCCACCGGGATGAGCGGCGCGCCGGCCCGCTTGGCGAGTTTCGCGCCCAGCGAGTTGAATTCGGCCGGCGCAAAATACGCGGCGCGCGTGGATTGCGGGAAAAGAATGACCGATACGCCCCGCTGCAATGACCGCGTCCCTTTCTCCAGCACGGCGCGGAGATCCTCCCGGGGGGTCCGGCGTCCCACCGTGATTGGGTCGAGATCCCGCATGATTCTGCCGAACAGGGGATAGCGGGTGAGGCTTTCCTTGACCACCGTGGTCAGACTGCGGAACGGCAGAATGATGGCGCCCGGAAGCAGCATTGTCTCCATCATGCTCATGTGGTTGGCCGTGAAAACGGCCGGTTCCTGGAGGGCCAGCATGTGATTGACGCCCGAAATCTCGATCCTCCCGCCCACGTTCTCGATGAGCTCGAGGATTTGGCACGCGCGGACATACCAACCCTCGCGGCCGAAGTCGCCGCGACGCGCGGATAGATTGCCTGAAAAAAAAATCAGCGTCTGCCGCAGGTAGAACCAGAAGTCCGACCAGCCGAACAGGCGGTCAAGCCAGAAGACCTTCCGGTCCGGTCGCGTGGTGTAGGCGCCGGTTTCCTGGAGGGTAGTCTGCAGTTCCCTGTGCTTCATCCGGCCTTATCTACCACCTGAAAATCGCCCGCGCAAGCAGGATCAGATCGCCGCAGGCTTGTCTCGCTTCTGAAGGGATTCATCGCGTTGAAGACGCCCGGCGCCGCTCTCGGAACCCGACATTTGCGGCGCTATTGCACCCGCACACGGAAGAATTCCTGACCGACGACTCGGTTC
>JASEHE010000158.1 GCA_030018915.1 Verrucomicrobiota bacterium | reverse complement strand
CGCACAGAGCGGCACTGAGGGCGATGCATGGAAAAGACGTGCAAGATTCAGGTATTATTATCCTCCACAGGTTGATTTCGCGCCCGCCGCCGAACAGACTGTTGCCTTTTATGGTTATGGTATGGTATGGTACTCCAAATCGTTCGACCAATGCAATTGTTTTCGCAAAAAGGTTTTTTGCGGGACGCTCCGCGCGAGCGCATCTCCGAGTTGTGGAATATTCGGCGGTCCGGCAGGTCGGCCATTCCTGGCAGACCTTATTGCCCGGCGTGGAAGTCAGTCCCTCCGGGCCCGCAGGACTCTTCGCGCTTCCTCACACCCGCGCGGGCCGTTTTTGATGGTCACCGGCGGCGGCGCGCGGTACTGTAGGGAGGGAAATTCGGCGGCAGCCGCCACGCGCGACCGCCGAGGCAGGAGGCATCTGGCCATGGTTGAACCGCGCCGCAATATCGCGCTCATGGGCTTCATGGGGACCGGCAAGACCAGCGTGGGCCGAACGCTTGCGGCCGACCTCGGCATGACCTTCGCAGATATGGACGTCGTCATCGAGCAGCGCCAGGGCAAACCGATCTCCAGCATCTTTTCCGAGAACGGCGAGCAGTTCTTCCGGACGCTGGAGCGGGAACTTGTCGAGGAGCTGTCGGCGAAAGCCGGGCTGGTCATTGCCGCCGGCGGCGGCATCGTGCTGAACCCGGACAACATCCGCGACTACGCCGGGACCGGCTTGGTCGTCTGCCTCTCCGCGACACCGGAGACAATCCTCGAACGGCTCGAACTCGACACCACGCGCCCCATGCTGGCCGGCGCCGACAAGGCAGCCAAGGTTCGCGGCATTCTGGACGGCCGCCGCAAGCTCTACGAGGCGATTCCCTTCCAGATAGACACTTCCGGCCTCACTATCCGCCAAGTCGCCGATCGGATTCTCCAAGCGTATCATCAAGGCCGACGACCGGATCCACAAAAACCTTGATTGTCGAGCCCAAACCACTACTATCCCGCCAATCCAACGACGGAGGTTTGCGACTATGGCGATCATCAACTTCGGCGGCGTCAAAGAGAACGTGGTAACCCGCGGCGAATTTCCAATGAGCCGGGCCCGGAAGGCCTTGAAAAACGAGGTGATCGCCGTGATCGGCTACGGCGTTCAGGGACCGGCCCAGTCCCTGAACATGAGGGACAACGGATTCAATGTCGTTATCGGCCAGTCCAAGGCGTTCAAGCGTGACTGGGACCGCGCAGTAAGCGACGGCTGGGTCCCCGGCAAGACCCTGTTCGAAATCGAGGAAGCCGCCCGCCGCGGCTCGATCGTCCAGATGCTGGTGACCGACGCGGCGCAGAGGGCGATCTGGCCGCTCATCCGCAAATGCCTCAATCCCGGGGATGCCCTGTATTTCTCGCACGGGTTTTCGATCGTCTACAAGAAGCAGACGGGCGTGATCCCGCCCGGTGTCGTGGACGTGATCATGGTGGCGCCGAAGGGATCAGGAACGTCTGTGCGCCGGAACTTCCTGTCCGGCGCGGGGATCAATTCCAGCTATGCGGTGGCCCAGGACGCTACCGGGCGCGCGACGGAACGGTGCCTGGCCGTCGGCATTGCCATCGGGTCCGGATACCTGTTCCCGACCACGTTTCAGCAGGAGGTATTCAGCGACCTGACGGGAGAGCGCGGCGTGCTCATGGGCGCTCTGGCGGGGATCATGGAGGCTCAGTACGACGAACTGCGCCGGCGCGGCCATTCGCCCAGCGAGGCGTTCAACGAAACCGTCGAAGAACTCACGCAAAGCCTGATCCGGCTCGTGGACGAAAACGGCATGGACTGGATGTTCTCGAACTGCTCTGCCACGGCCCAGCGCGGCGCGCTCGATTGGAAGCCGAAGTTCAAGAAGGCCGTGGCGCCCGTGTTCCGAACGCTCTATGACCGGGTCAAGGCGGGTGTCGAGACCAGACGCGTGATCCAATCCTGCGGACGTAAGGACTACAAGCAGCAACTGGACAAGGAACTTTCGGTCATGGGCAATTCCGAGATGTGGCGGGCCGGCCGGGCCGCGCGCTCCCTGCGCCCACGGGAAAAGGCGAAAGCCATCACCCGCCGGACCAAGGGAATCGCCGGCCGCAAGTCCAACTGAACGGATTGAACGGATTGTGGACCGAATACAAAGCTTGACACATCGTCAGCGCAGAGCGTACTGTTTGACTGTTTGCGCGCTTTCAGAGCCGGAAGGAACCTGCCCGGCGATTCCGGGATTTCCATTGACAAGGAAGGCAACACATGGACGCCTACGCGGTGGTTGAAACGGGTGGCAAGCAGTACCTGGTCCGTTCCGGCGTGACCCTCGAGGTGGAACGTCTGGCCGTCCCGGCGGGCGATAAGGTCGAGTTGAAGCCCGTGCTCGCCAAGTCCGACGGCCGGAAACTCGAAATCGGCGCGCCGACCTTGCCGTCCGCGGCGGTTGCCGCCATCGTGCTCCGGCACATTCGGGGGAAGAAGGTCGTTTCGTTCAAGAAGAAGCGCCGAAAAGGATATACCCGCAAGGTGGGGCACCGGCAGGAACTGACGGTGCTCCGGGTAGAAAGCATCTAGCCATGGCACACAAGAAGGGCGGATCGGCAAAGAACGGACGCGACAGCGCCTCAAAGCGCCTCGGCGTCAAACGCTACGGCGGCCAGACCGTGATCGCCGGGTCCATCCTGGTCCGGCAGCGCGGCACCCGAATCTTTCCCGGCCGGAATGTCCGGCGCGGCCGCGACGATACTCTCTTTGCCATAAAGAACGGCGTCGTGCGGTTCGAGAACGACGGCAAGTTCGTCAGTATCATCGAGCCCGCCGCAGCCGCCAACTGACCCACCCCCGCTCGCCCCGCCACGCCGGCGCGGAGGTTTTTCCCCGTAACTACTCAGGTGCCCGCCCGCAGCGGGCGCGCACCTGAAGGAATTGGCCC
>JASEHE010000157.1 GCA_030018915.1 Verrucomicrobiota bacterium | reverse complement strand
CGGCCGCCGATTCCGCGGCGGCCGGCGCCGCGGCGCGGGCCGGCTGTTTGCCGGCTCGCAGAAGGGCGGGATTGAGATCGCCCAATTCGTCCACGTTCTTCAGGCCGAAGTGCTCGAGAAACGAATGGCTGGTGCCGTACAGGAACGGGCGGCCGGGCAGTTCGCTGCGGCCCACGATGCGGATGAGCTGCATCTCCATCAACGACTTGATGATGTAATCCACGTTGACGCCGCGGACGGCCTCGATGCCGGCTCGGCTCACGGGCTGCCGGTAGGCAATAATGGAGAGGGTTTCCAGGGCCGGCCACGACAGCCGGTGCGGCTTACCCGCCTGCAGCAGGTGGCGCATCCAGCGCCCGCAAGAGGGATCGCTCTGGAAGCGGAAGCCGTTGGCCACCTCGGCCAGCGCGAAGCCGCACCGAGCCTCCAGTACCTGCCGTCCTAATTGATCGAGGGCCGCGCGAATGTCCGACTCCTTCACATCCTTGAAGGCCCGCGCGACCCCGCCCGCCTGCTCGGCCACATCCTTTAAGCATTGCCGCATTTCCTTGACGCTCAGCGAGCGATCGGCCCCCAGAACGAGCGCGCCAAGTATTTGCTTGAGCTCGGGTAGAGTTTCAGGTTCCGACATCCGCGACCTCCACCGGTTCTTCGATCGCCATGATCGTGATGGCGCCAAACGGATCGGTTTGCGTCACCAGGATTTGCCGGAGTCGAATCAGTTCCAGCATGGCTAAAAACGTGCAGATAATCTCCGCGCGCGGCGCGCCGGCGCCGAAAAACTCCGCGAAAAGCGCCTGGCGTCGCGCCCGCATAATGTCCAGGATCGCGGTTATCTGGTCAACTACCGTGTAGCGATGGGCTGAGATTTCCCCAATGCTCTCGGGCTGGGCCCGTTTCAGGACTTCATTGAACGCCCGGATCAGGTCGAACAAGCTGACGTCCTGCAGCTTGAGGCCGCGGTCTTCCGGCTCGATGCCGATGTTGTCGCCGCCCAGGGCGAATACGTTCTCCTGCCACTGCTCCCGCTTCTGCAGCTCGGCGGCGACGTCTTTGAACTTCTTGTACGCCACGAGCTGCTTGACCAGTTCCCAGCGCGGGTCTTCTTCTTCCTCCCCCAACTCCGAGCGGTCCTCGGCCGGAAGCAGCATGCGGCTCTTGATCATCATGAGCGTGGCGGCCATGACGATGAACTCGCCCGCAATGTTCAGATCGAGCATCCGCATGAGATTCATGTATTCCATGTACTGTGTCGTGATCCGCTCGATCGGGATGTTGTAGATGTCCACTTCCTCCTTCTTGATCAGGTAGAGCAGGAGGTCGAGCGGCCCTTCAAAAACCTCGAGTTGGACCTTGTATTCGTCCTGGGGCATGATTCAATAAACCGAAAATCCCTCTTCATCTTCCGCAGCTAATCCACCCCAATGGCGCGGCGCGCGGCGTCGAGCGTCCGGCGCGCCTCAGCCCGGGCCCGCTCGGCGCCCTGTCGGAGCGTGGATTCGACGTAGCCCGGGTTCTTCTCCAGCTCGGCCCGCCGGGCGCGGAACGGCGCCAGGCAGTTCCACAGCCGCTCGAACAGCATCTTCTTGGCCTCGCCGTACCCCATGCCGCCCGCGCGGTAGCGCTCGGCGAGCCGGCGCGTTTCGTCCTCGGTCGCAAACAGCCGGTAGAGCGCGAACACTTTGCACGTATCCGGGTCCTTCGGATCGGCCAGCGTCTTGCTGTCCGTCACGATCCGCATGATCCTGGCTCGGGTGTCCTTTTTCTCGCCGAACAGCTCGATGTGGTTGTTGTAGGACTTGGACATCTTCTGCCCGTCCAGCCCCGGCACCACGGCGACTTTCTCGCGAATGGACGGCTCGGGAATCGTGAAGACCTGCCCATAGGCATTGTTGAACTTGACGGCTATGTCGCGCGTGACCTCAACATGCTGCTTCTGATCCTTGCCGACCGGCACTAAATTCGACTGATAAGCCAGGATGTCGGCCGCCATGAGCACGGGGTAGGCGAACAGGCCGTGGTTCGGCGCAATGCCCTTGGCAATCTTGTCCTTATAGGAGTGGCAACGCTCCAGGAGCCCCATCGGGGTGACGATGGAGAGCAGCCACGTCAGTTCCGTCACTTCCGGAACGTCGCTCTGACGGAAGAAGACCGCGCGCCTCGGGTCCAGGCCGCACGCCAGGAAATCCAGGGCCACGTCGAACGTGCTTTTCCGGAGAAACGCTCCGTCCGTCACGCTGGTCAGGGCATGGTAGTCGGCGATAAACAGAAAGGTCTCGCCCTTCTCCTGGAGTTCCACGGCCGGCTTCATCATGCCGAAGTAGTTGCCGATGTGCAACTTGCCCGACGGCTGAATACCGGACAGCACTCTCATGGTCAACAGGCTCCCTGACCGCGCGGCACGGCAATTTCCCGGAAAACGGCCTCAGGGTCGGATCTTGGAAGGCGCGCACTTTGCGATCAACCGTCACCTTACCGAAGCATTGCGCCGAGATCAAGCGTTGGAGTAACGGGTCAGAAGCCGTGAAGAATTGGGTTTCCATGAACACGTCCGTGCTGTAGCCATCTTCGTCGATGAACTCGGCGAAGAACGGGTCCGCCCGCTGCTAGAGGCGCGAATTCAGCCTTTACTTCTCAGCCGCAGCCGTTTTCCCCGCGTGTCTGTGGATGAGCCGGTCGTAGGCCCGTCGGAACGTCAGGCTGGGGAACAGATCGGCGCGGAAGCGGTGCCGCGCGAATGCGCCTGGATGTCAGCGGGCAGAAAGACAAGAGTCGGGTGCGCACTCGGTCATCGGCCTTCAATCTGTGTCTCTTCCGTCGGGTGGCCAACAGCTTCGCGGCACACTGGATCCAGCGCCAGCCGAACCCACGCCTGGCCACCACCCAGGGCTTCTACGATGCGATGTCGGCAAAGGGTCACCGAAAGGCCTTTTCTTTGGTAACTGCCCGCAAACCAAGCTGGATACCACGGAAATGAATCAGCGCTAACTATGACCTGGATCCGTGATGGGAGAGCAGGAAAAGAAGGAAGATGTATTGACAACTTGCT
>JASEHE010000156.1 GCA_030018915.1 Verrucomicrobiota bacterium | reverse complement strand
CAAACTCCATCTATTACCGCGCACAATATGGCAGGGCCAAGCGTGCGCGCCCACAGCAAGGGCGCGGGAAAGAGAGAGAAAGCGCGCGCCGGCGCGGGAAGAGAAATCCGTTCCGAAATAAGAAGAATAACCACATCAAAATCGTCACTCCAGTGTTACTGGGGAGCGGAGAGGTGACTGAGAGGCGGACGGCCGATCGGGAACACGTTGAATCCGATCTGAAAGAGGGCGGCGTGATCCAGACAATTGCGGCCGTCGAAGAAAAAAGCTGGCCTGGCCATGACGGCGTGGATGCGGCGGTAGTCCAGGCGCTTGAACTCCTCCCAGTCCGTCAGCAGGGCCACGGCGTGCGCGCCTTCCGCAGCCCGGTAGGGGTCGGACTCGAAGCGGACGCGGGCGTCGTTGGCGAGTTCCCGGCGCGCGTTGTCGAGCGCCCGCGGGTCCGTAATGACCGCCTCGGCGCGCTCGTCGAGCAGGGCGCGGGCGATCCCAATGGCCGGGCTGTCCCGCGTATCGGCGGTGTCGGGCTTGAACGCGAAGCCGAACAGGGCGATCCGCTTGCCGGCGACGGTGTTGAACATGGCGCCGATCATGCCGTGGACAAAGCGAGTTCTCTGGCGGTCGTTCATGCGAACGACCTGCTCCCAGTACCGGGCTTCCTCGTCGAGGCCGTAGCGCTCGCAGAGGTACGCCAGGTTTAGGATGTCCTTGCGGAAGCAAGAGCCGCCGAATCCGACGCCGACGTTCAGGAAACGTGGACCAATCCGCGCGTCCATGCCGACGGCGCTGGCGACCTGGACGATATCCGCCTCGGTGCGCTCGCAGAGCGCGGAAAGGCTGTTGACGGAGCTGATGCGTTGGGCGAGGAAGGCGTTGGCGGCTAGCTTGGACAGTTCGCTGGACCAAATGCCGACGGTCAGAATCCGCTCGCGCGGGACCCAGTGCGCATAGATATCCGCGAGTTCGGCCGCGGCCCGGCGGCCGGATTCCGTGTCGCGCCCGCCGATGAGCACCCGGTCCGGCTCCTCGAGATCGCGGATGGCGGACCCTTCTGCCAGGAACTCTGGGTTGGAGAGCACCTCGAAATGAACGCCCGGCGCGCCGGACCGCAGAATTTGCTCGATGGCCTCGGCCGTCCGGACCGGCAGAGTGCTCTTTTCGACAACGATCCTGTCGCTCTTTGCGTGGGCCAAAATCTGCCGAGCCGTGCTCTCGACGTACTGCAGGTCAGCGGCGCGGCCGGCGCCTTCGCCAAAGGTCTTGGTTGGGGTGTTCACGCTTACGAAGATCATGTCCGCTTCCTCGATGCCGCGCGCGATATCGGTCGAGAAGAAGAGGTTGCGGCCGCGCGCCGCGCGGACGAGGGCGTCGAGGCCGGGTTCGTAGATGGGCAGGGGGCCATACTGCCAGGCGCGGATGCGCGCCGCGTCAACGTCCACCACCAGGACCCGGTATTCTGGGCAGCGGCAGGCGATCACTGCCATGGTGGGACCGCCGACATGTCCGGCGCCGATGCAGAGAATAGTCTTCATGAGGAGGCGGCAGGCGGAGAAACCGCCGAGGCTCCGTGGTGGATGCGGCGGACCGCGTTCATGAGACGCTCGGTTTCCTGCTTGCCCTTGCCGCTGATGAAGCGCTTCATCCCTTCGCAGAACATGAACTCCTTGCGAAGGTCCGCGTCGCTGATCGCGGGGATGTCGCCGGCTTTCTCGATGATCGCCCTGGGGAGCAGGTTTTTCTGAATGTGGCGCGGCTGTCCGGCGGCGAGAATGTCTCTGGCCACCGCGTCGAGTTCAGCCACGTTGCCCGGCCACTGGTAGCGCTCCAGGATCATGCAGACCGTCATGTCCACGGTGGGGTTCTCCTGAGGCGATACAATGGCGCGTGTAAACATGTGGTGGAGGAGCGGAAGGATATCGGCCTGGCGCCGGCGCAGGGGAGCTATGGCGATTTGCACGGCGGCGAATTCCGCCGCAAAGTCCGGGACAAAGACACCGGCCTTTTCCACGGTCGCGGGCCCCGTGGACGCCAGCAGTCGTGGCGCGGACGGCGGCGTTTTGTCGCCGGCGTCTTCGTGGATTTTTCGCAGTTGGTCGATCAGCGCGTCTTGCTCCGGGTGGAGCAGGTGGTGAGCTTCCCGGAGAAACAACGTTCCTTCGCGCGCCGTTTCGAGAACCTCTCGCCAGTCGGCGGATGTTCGGGCGCTTCCGGGCGCGTCGCATTCGATCGCGACCAGCAAGCGATCCTTGCGCGGACTGGCTTCATGAATTGCGCGGGCCACGCGTGTCCTGCCGGCGCCTTTCTCGCCGGTGATCAGCGCCGACGCGTCGGTAGGCCCCACGCGCTGGATGACGGCGCAGACCTCGCGCATGGGCGCGCTTTCCGCCACAATGCCCCCGAAGCAATGGTATGATCCAACCACCAGCGCGAGGTCCATGGCGCCCTTGAGGGCCTGCTGGTAAGCGAGCGCCCGTTTGATCGTGGCGAGCAATTCGTTGATATGGAAGGGCTTCTCGATGTAGTCGAAGGCGCCTTCTTTCATGGCCTGGGCGGCCGAGCCAACGTCCTGATATCCGCTGACCACGATCACTGGAATGTCTGCGTCGCGCAGGCGGACCTGTTTCAGTAATTCCACTCCGTTCATCGGTTCCATGTGGATGTCCGTCACGAGCAGATCAAAAGCGCCGGGCTTGAAGAGGTCGAGGGCTTCGTTCCCGCTGGAAGCGGAAACCACGTCGAAACCCCAGATATTGAGCACACGATCCAGGTAGCGGATCGTCGTCGTCGTGTCGTCCACCAGCAGTATGCGGTACATGGAGCGCTCTGCGGGTCGAGTTGTGTTTCTGAGCGATTCTCGACCGCGCGCCCAGTGTATCACCGTCGGCGCCGGAAATCATCAAGAAATCGGCCGGATGCGGCCAGGCGAGTCGCAATGGGTGGCCGGAAAAGGACATTGAGACAGCGCAAGAACCAGTTGCTTAAGAGTCGGCTTTTCCGAGCATCTGAAAATACCGCGTGGACTCGAGCGTTTTCGCCTTTTCGGCCAGGGCTGTGCCCCTCAGTGATATAAGTCATTGATGACCAGGATTATTGTAAGAAAAGTGTGGACAAGATTTCGGCCTTATGCCACAGTATGGGCA
>JASEHE010000155.1 GCA_030018915.1 Verrucomicrobiota bacterium | reverse complement strand
GTTTTTCAGGAGGTTACACCTTCTCCACTTTTACAGGAAGTATCGGACATCACCCATCACGCTGTCTAACGTGTTGGAGGCGATCGAGCGCAACAACGCGAATGCGGGCGGCAACTTCCTCGCGCGCGACTGGGAGCAAGCCTACGTGCGGAGCCTGGGACTGATCCAGGGCATTGAGGACATCGAGAACATCGTGCTTCACGCCGAAGACGGTGCGCCTGTTTTCCTGCGCGACGTGGCCACCGTGAGACTCGGCCCTGAGACCCGCCAAGGCGCGGTGACCCGTGACGGCAAAGGCGAAGCCGTGGCCGGCATGACCATCATGCTCAAGGACCAGAATTCAAAGGTGGTGGTCGAGGCCGTCAAGAAAGCGATCCCCAGGATCCAAGCCGGGTTGCCCAATGGGTTGAGGATCAACACCTTCTACGACCGAACGGCGCTGATCCAGGCGTGCATCCACACCGTGGGAGACGCCCTGTGGCAGGGCGGTTTGCTGGTCGTCTTCGTCCTGTTCCTCTTCCTCGGCAATCTGCGCGCTGCCATGGTCGTCGCGCTTTCGCTGCCCCTCACGGCGTTCATCGCCTTCGTCATGATGGGGTGGCAGGGCGTGACGGCCAACCTGATGAGTCTGGGGGGACTGGCGATCGCTCTCGGCATGATTGTGGACGCCTCGATCGTGGTCTGCGAGAACATCGCCCGCCATCTGTCAGAGAAGGCGGGCCGCAGGCTGGCCCGGCTGGAGATCGTCTACGAGGCCGCGCGAGAAGTGGCCCGGCCGATCGTCTTCGCGATCCTGATCATCGTTGTGGTCTTCTTGCCGCTCTTCTCGCTTCCGTAGATGGAGGGCAAGATGTTCCGTCCCTTGGCTCTGACGATGTGTTTTGCGATGGCCGGGTCGTTGCTCGTGTCCTTGACCATCGTTCCGGTGCTGAGTTCCTTCTTCATGCGCGGGCAAGGGGAAGGCCGAGACAACGCGGTCATCCGCTTTGTCAAACGCGGCTATCTGCCGGTGCTCGCCTTCGCGCTGAGGCGCCCCACGACCTTGGTAGCTACCGCCGGGGCGCTGCTCGTCGGCTCCCTTGCGCTGGTGCCGCTGCTGGGCACGGAATTCCTGCCGCAACCGGACGAGGGCGCCATCGCCATCAACGTGGTGCGGCTTCCATCCTCTTCGCTGGATGGTTCGGTCGCAGTTGGAACGGAGATCGAACGCCGGCTCCTGGCGCGCTTCTCGGAGGTCAAGACTGTGGTCACCAAGACCGGGCGGGCGGAGATTTCCGAGGATCCCATGGGCCCCGAGCAGAACGACGTGTTCATCATGTTGCATCATGTTGCATCCGAAGAAGGAGTGGAAGAGCAAGCGCTCCAAGCCTGAACTGGTAGCGGCAATCCAGGAAGAACTGACGGTCATCCCGGGGATCCGCATGTCGTTTTCCCAGCCCATCGCCCTGCGCGTGAACGAGTTGATCTCGGGGATCAAAAGCGACCTGGCCGTCAAGTTCTTCGGGCCGGACCTGGAAGTCCTGCGCGAAAACGCGAACCGCGTCGCCGCGCTCATGCAGGGCATCCGCGGAGCGGAGGACGTGAAGGTCGAGCAAGTCTCGGGGTTCCCCCAAGTCGAGATCGTGGTGGACCGCAAGGCCATCGCGCGGCACAAGATCAACATTGGCGACATCAACGCGCTCGTCGAGACGGCTGTGGGCGGCAGAGTCGCCTCGACGGTCGTCGAACAGCAGAAACGGTTCGCGGTCCTGGTTCGTTTCCCGGTTGAGTTGCGGCGCGACATCCCGGAGCTGGAGCGGCTTCTGGTGCCGTCCCCCGAGGGCGCCCGCATCCCCTTGGGCGAGCTGGCGCGGATCAGGGAGGTTGAGGCGCCGGCGCAAGTGAGCCGCGAAAACGGCATGCGCCGCGTGGTGGTCGAGTGCAATATCAGGGGGCGGGACATGGGCAGCTTTGTGGCGGAGATCCAAGAGGCCGTCCAGCCGATCGTGACGGCGATGCCCGATGGCTACTTCGCCGACTACGGCGGCCAGTTCGAGAATCAGCAGCGCGCCATGCGGCGGCTGAGCATCGTGGTGCCCGCCTCGATCCTGCTGATCTTCCTGATGCTCTTCTCGGCATTCAACTCCATGAAGAGCGCCTTGTTGGTCCTCGTCAATCTCCCCTTTGCCTTGATCGGCGGCATTCTCACCCTTGTCCTTCTGAAGATTCCGCTCAGCGTCTCGGCGGCGATCGGCTTCATTGCCCTTTTCGGCACGGCCGTCGAGAACGGGACGCTTCTTGTGTCCTTCCTCGATCAGTTGCGGCGGGAGGGCCTGAGTCCGGAGGACGCCGTGCGCCGCGGCTGCGAACTGCGTTTGAGGCCGCTCCTGATGACGGCCCTGACCACGCTCCTGGGGCTGCTGCCGCTCGTCTGGGCCACGGGCAGCGGGTCGGAGATTCAGCGCCCCTTGGCCGCTGTTGTGCTCGGTGGCTTGGCTTCGGCCATGCTGCTGACGCTCATTATGCTGCCGGCGTTGTACTATCTCGTCGAGTTGCGTACACAAGCGAAAGGTGAAACGCTGACACATACGGAGGTGAAGTGATGAAGGCAATCGTCGCATATGTTCAACCGCTCATGTTGGAGAAGGTCACGGATGCGCTGCGCGCGAATAAGATTCACGGGGCGACCGTGATTCAGTGCCAGGGCTTTGGCCGCCGGATTGACGGGAAGACGCCACACTACGAAGACCCGGCCGTCGAGCTGGGCTACGCGCCCAAGAGCAAGATCGAGATTGTCTGCAGGGATGACGAAACGCCAGACATTGTTCGCGCGATCCGGGAGAGCCGCATACCGGCCACCACGGCGACGGCAAAATCCTCGTCACCGAAGTGACGCACGCCGTAGACGTGCGGACAGGCGCGGAAGGCGAGGCCGTTCTCTAACTCCACAGTCGCAGAATCCGTTTTTGGGACGCGCTGTGGGAAAGCCGCCGCGCCATGTCGGATTGTCCTGCCATCCATGAATGCCGGCAAATCTTTGGGCGACCGTTACCACAGACTTGCGCCGGTGTTCTTGCCCAGCCAAGCTATTGGCCTCGACGTCACTCGGCGACTTTTCGCCGCTCCGCCGGTTGCGCCCCTTCCATGCCAGAGCCGGAGACATCTGAGCTTGTCCGTCAACCATTCTCATTTGTAACTACTCAGCAGGCATCCCGCGGCGGGATGCTTGCTGAGGTAAAAGGGGCAA
>JASEHE010000154.1 GCA_030018915.1 Verrucomicrobiota bacterium | reverse complement strand
GCAAATGCGCGCGGCGCGCCTTGCCGGCCCTGCCACCGCGTCACTGACCGGTTACACTCGGATTTTCCCTATTGACCTGTGTTTCCGCCGCGGATATAGTCGCCGTGTCTTTTGTGGTCACCCAAGCAGAAAGGAAGTCACCCATGATCGTCTCGACCCAGGCCCTTTTCAAGCACGCCTACGGCCAGTACGCGGTGGGCGCATACAACATCAACAACGCCGAGCAGATCATGGGCCTCTTCCGCGGCAACATGGACAGCCAGGCCCCATTCATCATCCAGATTTCCCAGGGCGCCCGCGGCTACACCGACAAGCGCCTCCTCGAGGCCATGATCCGCGCCGCCGACCAGATCTTTCCCGATGCCCTCTTCGCCGTCCACCTCGATCACGGCGACGAAGCGACCTGCATGGACTGCCTTGCCGGCGGCTTCTACAGTTCCGTGATGATAGACGCCAGCCATGAACCGTTCGATCAAAACGTCGCCATCACCGGGCGGGTCGTGGACGCGGCGCACAAGCGCAAGATCGCGGTTGAAGCCGAACTCGGCCGGCTCGGCGGCGTCGAGGAGCATGTTTCCGTGGACGAGGCCAACGCCAAGCTCACGGACCTGCGGCAGGTCAAGGAATTCGTCGAGCGAACCGGTTGCGACAGCCTCGCGTGCGCGATCGGCACCAGCCACGGCGCCTACAAGTTCACCGGGTCCCAGGGCATCCACTTCGAGATCATCGAGCAAATCCAGAAGCTTCTGCCCGGGTTCCCGCTGGTCATGCACGGGTCCAGTTCCGTGCCGCAGGACGAGGTCCGGCGCATCAACGCGGCTGGCGGCAAGCTCAAGGGCGCCAAAGGGGTGGACGAAGCCCAGATCAGCAAGGCCGGCAAGATGGGGGTGACCAAGGTCAACATTGACACCGACGGCCGGCTCGTGTGGTGCCGGGCGCACCGCGAGAGTTTCCGCGACAAGCCGGAAAACTTCGACCTTCGCTCGCCCGGCAAGATCTTCATGGCCGAATACGCCAAGTACATCGTCCACAAGAACGACGTGCTCGGCAGTTCCGGCAAGCTCCCGGAAGTGAAGGAGTTCTTGAAGAGGTGAGGGAGCCGATTTCAAAGATGGCCGCAAGAACGCGCGTTATGAAAACACGCGAAACAAGGAGTGATGGGCGCATGCACACAAGGAATGCGTGGAGCGACCACGGCTTGGCCGCGCTGATCGCGTTGCTGCTGCTACCCGGCGTCGCTCTCAGCGCCGGGAAAAAAAAGCCGGGCGACTATTGCCCGATTCTCGATGACTTGTCCGATCCTCAGTGCCAGGCTGGCCTGACCGTTGTCCCGGCCGGCCGGTTCGAGGGGTGCGGCGCGAGCACGATGGTGGAGCTCGACGGCGACTGGGAGTTCGCCTACTTCCAAAACGTTCTCCGTGGCGACATTGATCTCAGTCTCGCGCTCCTTGACACGATCTTCGTGGGCTCCGCGCGCCTGGACCTGCCGAGCCAACTTGTCAAGTTGGCGG
This sequence comes from Verrucomicrobiota bacterium, assembly GCA_030018915.1. Taxonomy (GTDB): domain Bacteria; phylum Verrucomicrobiota; class Kiritimatiellia; order UBA8416; family SLMC01; genus JASEHE01. The sequence goes on along the minus strand of JASEHE010000154.1, from coordinate 1,790 downwards.
TGGACGCCGGCTGGGCTGGGCGCTTCGAGAACGGCGTGGCCGTGCAGGCGCGGGCCACGCCGGGGCTGTATGGCGAACCCACCGCCGCGATCGGTCGGGCCTTCTTCGCGCCGCTGTCCGTTTCCGTGATTCGCGCGTTCCAGCCTGACTTGGCCGCCATGGTGGGGCTGGAGTGCCGGATCGGGTTCGAAGATGCGCTCATGCCGATCGTCGGTTTCCAATGGGAAGCCGGCAAGGACGCGCTTTTTAAGGTCGGACTGCCCGAAAGCAAGATCGTCTGGGAACCGACCCGCGACTGGGCCTTCCGCGCCCGGTTCTACTGGTCCAACCTGTCCTACCGGCTCGATGACGATCGCGACAGGATCACCCTGGAGGACTTCCGCCTGTCGCTCGGCGGAACCTACTATCAGTCGGGCCGGATTCTGGTCATGGGCGAGATCGGATACGCGTTCGACCGCAATGTCGAATTCCAGCACATGCCGACCGGCGAGATCGGGATCGAGGACATGTTGTTCCTGCGGGTCGGCATAGGAATGCCGTTGTAGCAGCGGGAAGAGGCGCATGGAACCGCAAACGCGGGTCAAGACGCTCTATCTCTGAGAGGGAATCGCGCGGCGAAGGCCATCACCTTATCGCGTCGCTGGCCAAGGCCATCCGGCTGGAATTGAATCGGAAGCCGAAACTCACGCCGATCGTTTCGACGGACGCTTCCGCGGCATCCTCGGCCTCAGCGACATCCACAACGTAACGATTTGTTTCTTCAGCTCGGCGATCCCGGCGCCGGTCAGCGCCGAAACCCGGATCGGCTTTCGGCCCGTTTCCTCGACGAACTCGGCCCAGTTGGCGTCGGCCTCCGGCAGGTCCACCTTGTTAGCGACGAGCAAGCACGGACGGTCCGGCAGGTCGTCGCGGTGCCGGCGGAGCTCTTCCTCCAGCACGCGGAAGTCACGGGCGGGATTACGCCCGTCCGCGCCGGCCATGTCCAGGACGTAGATGAGCATGGACGAACGCTCGATGTGCCGCAGGAACTCGTGCCCGAGCCCGACGCCCGCGTGGGACCCCTCGATGAGGCCGGGAATGTCGGCCACCGTGATGCGACCGCAGTCGTCGGCTATCATTGTCCCGATGATCGGGTTCAGAGTGGTGAACGGATAGTCGGCGATCTTGGGGCGCGCGTTGCTGAGCCGGCTCAGAAGCGAGGATTTGCCGGCATTGGGGAACCCGACGAGGCCGGCATCGGCCAGGAGCTTGAGTTCAAGAATCAGGTGGGCCTGTTCGCCGGGTTCGCCCGGCGTGTGCTCGCGCGGGGCCCGGTTGGTGGAGGATTTCCAGTGGATGTTGCCGAGTCCGCTGCGCCCACCGCGCGCGGCGACAAACTCGGCCCCCGACGCTACGAGCTCTTCGAGGACTCCACCTGTTTCCGCGTCGCGCACCACGACGCCGCAAGGGACGGTCACAACCTGATCGCGGCCGTCCCGGCCGCACATTTGCTTGCCTTTTCCGTGTCCGCCGTTCTCGGCGCGCTGGTGTGGGGCATAGAACAGGTGGACAAGCGAGTTCCGGTTGGGATCGGCCCGGAGAATGACGCTGCCGCCGCTGCCGCCGTCGCCGCCATCCGGTCCGCCGCGCGGAATACCTCTTTCGCGGCGGAAACTACAGCAGCCGTTGCCGCCCGCCCCGCCGGCGGCGTATAGAGTGGCGACATCCACAAACTTGCGCGCTTTCACGGGGAAAAGTAACTACTCAGGTGCCCGCCCGCAGCGGGCGCGCACCTGAAGGAATTGGCCCCA
>JASEHE010000153.1 GCA_030018915.1 Verrucomicrobiota bacterium | reverse complement strand
TCTTGCAATAATCCTGGTCATCAATGACTTATATCACTGAGGGGCACAGCCCTGGTGCAAAAAGCCCGTGGCGGAGCTTCGCCAACTGCCCTGCGGGAGGCGACTCAGGGACTTGCCCGCCGTTCTCCGCTCACTCCCGCGCCTGTCGAAGAGCGATGCCGCCGCATTCGCCCAGGACATCAAGATCGCTCGCGCGATTCTCAGGGCGAGAAGCGGTGCGCGCCGTCCCGGATCGCCCGCGTGGGGACGTCTTCTTCCTCGCTTTCCGCGTGACTCGCCACGTTCATCAACAGGGCCACGCAGGCCGTCGAGGCCAGCAGGCTCGATCCGCCATAGCTGATGAACGGCAGCGCGATCCCTTTCGTCGGCAGACAGCCGGTCACCACCCCCATGTTGATTGCCGCCTGCAGCACGATCGTCATCATCGCGCCGAAACTCAGCAGCTTGCCGAACTTGTCCGGCGCCCGGAAGCTGATCACCGTTCCGCAGACCAGGATGCCCAGGAACAGCGCCACGATCGTCCATGTTGCCGCCAGACCCAGCTCCTCCCCGATGATCGCAAAAATGAAGTCCGTGTGCGCCTCCGGCAGGTAGAGATGCTTCTGAATGCTGTTGCCCAGCCCCACGCCGAACAGCCCGCCGTTCACGAATGCGATCTTCGACTGAGCCAGGTGATAATGGACGTCCGGATATTTCTCGGGCATCAGGAACGCCAGAATCCGCTTGGCCCGCACTGGGTCCCGCATGACGGCGTAGAGGAAACCGGCGGCGCCCAGCGCTCCGGCCGTCAACAGATAGCCCACGCGGGTTCCCCCGACGAACATGATCAGCATCCCCGTGGCCACGATCAGGACGGTCGTCCCGAAATCCGGCTCTCGCAGGATCAGCGCGGCCACCACGCCCAGTCCGCTCAGCGGCGCGAGCAGCCCCTCCCGAAATCGCGCGGTTCGCGGCCCGATCGCCGACATCCAGGCCGACATGGCTACGATCACCGCGAACTTCGCCGTCTCCGACGGCTGCAGACTCATCGGCCCCAACCGCAACCAGCGCGCGCTGCCCTTGATCTCCATGCCGATCTTCGGAACGAACACGAGCGCCAACAGCGTCAGCGCGCCCACCAGCGCCGGCATGGCCAGCCGCTGCCACCAGTGATAGTCGAAGCGGGCGATCGCCAGGCCGACCAGCGCCGACACCAGCAGCCAGATGAGCTGGCGCTTCAGGAAGTAATACGGGTCCGCGAAACTTTCCGTACCCTTCACGCTGCTCACGCTGGCCAGCATCACGATGCCGATCGCGAGCAGACTGAGGACGATGGTTGCCAGCGTGGTGGACGCGCGGCGCATGGCTTTACTCTGGCAACGGGATTCTAACGACTTGTCCTGCCTTGACTTCGACTCCCTCCGGGATGTCGTTGATCTCACGCAGCCGCGACACGCTGAGAGCGCGGTTCATGGCGATCGTCCGCAAGGTCTCGCCCGGCTGCACCGTGTAGTTGAGGGTCCGAACCCGGCTTTTGACGGGCGGAAACGGCTTGGGCGCCTTTGTGATCGGCCATTCCTCCGCGCTCACGACCGCCGCCGGCGCGGGGTCGAGAGCGGGGGCCGGGGCCACGGGTTCAATCTTTGCCGCTGACGGCGGCGTTGCCGGCGCTTGCTTGGGTCTTGGCGCCGGCTGCGCCGCGCCGGCGCATATCTTGCCCGGGATTAGGAGCTTCTGTCCCACCTTCAGCCGGTTCGGGTTCGTGATATTGTTGAGGACCACAATCTCAGCCACGGCCACGTTCAGCCGCCGCGCGATTCCAGACAGCGTGTCGCTCGAGACCACGACATAGGTCGTCGTCGGCTCTTTGAACGCGCCCGGCGGCCGCGCGACCGGTTCCCTGCTCTTGGTGACCGGCGCCGGGGTTGTAGTGGACGGCATTTTCGGTTCTTCGGGCGTCCCGCAGCCCTGAATCAGAACGGCCGAACCGATCGCCGCCACATGCGCCGCCGCCACGATACTCATCACCCACGAAGTCTTCATTGTTGTGTCTCCTCGCGTTGGATTTGAACCGCAATGTCCGCAAACTTTCTGCCCCGATCCTCAAAATCGTCGAACTGATCGAAACTTGCGCCGCCGGGCGAGAGCAGGATTGTGTCCACCCTCGCGCGCTCGGCCCAGGCCGCGCGCACTGCCTCCTCCAGCGACACGCACAGCCGGCAGGGCGCCAGGGAATCCCAGGCCTCCTTCAGCTTCGGCCCGTCCCGTCCGATCAGGCAGGCCTGCCGCACCTTGCGATCGAGCCACGGCGCGGGCAGCCGCAGGTCGGTCTCCTTCAGCATGCCGCCGGCAATGAGCGCGACGCGGTCGGACGATATGCGCAGCGCCGCGCAAAGCGCGGAAAGGTTGGTCGCCTTGGAGTCGTCCACGAACGCCACGCCCCGGATTTCGGCCACCGTCTGCATCCGATGCGGGAGCGGCTCGAACGTCCTCGCCGCCTTCGCCACGGCGACCGGGTCCTCGCCGCACGCCTCGACGGCCGCCACGGCGGCCGCCGCCGTGAGCCCCAGAATCTCGTTGCCGAAGATGGTCTTCTCGAAACCCACGCTGCCGCCCGCCGGCTCGAGCCGGCGCCCCGTCCGCATCCACACGCGGTTCCCGCCGAATCGGTAATCCGCTTCATTGGAAATGCCGAAGGTCGTGACGATCGGCCCGCCGTTCGGAACCGGCGCGCCGAACCGGCCGGCCGCTTCATCGTGAAGCACGGCCACGTCCCCTTTCTCCATCCGGGCAAACATCCGCATCTTGAGCGCGCCGTACGCTTCGAGCGTGCCGTGGCGATCCAGGTGGTTCGGCTGCACGTTCAGCGCCACGCCCACACGCGGACGGAACGTCGCCGCCTTCTCGAGCTGGAAGGAGCTGACCTCCACCACGAGCCAGTCCAGATGCCGGCTTTCTTCCGGCGCGGCCCGGCAGAGCGCCCGTCCGTAGTTGCCGGCCAGGGCCACGCGCCGGCCGGCCGCGATCAGCGACTCGGCGCACAGCTTGGCCATCGTGCTTTTGCCGTTCGTCCCGGTGACAGCCAGGAGCGGGCAAGCGCACCGGCTTGCCCCAAGCTCGAGTTCGGAAATCACCGGAATGCCCAGCGCCTCCAACTCCCGCACCACGGCCGAGTCGGCCGGCGCCCCAGGGCTGACGACCGCCACATCCTGGCGTTCTGCTCCGGCGGACGCGCCTGCAGCCGCCGTCGGCGCGCCCAGCAGCGGGCGGACACCCCGATCCTGCGGGATCGAGCGGCGCGGCTGGCGCGCCGGGGCGCCCAGCAGCGCGCGGGCGCCCC
>JASEHE010000152.1 GCA_030018915.1 Verrucomicrobiota bacterium | reverse complement strand
CAGCGCTTCATGGGTGTACGACAGCCGGTCGTTCTCGATCCGCGACAGCGCTCTCGTCCCGGCGCCCGGAATCGTCCAGCCACCGTTTCCGCTGGTCACCGTCGCCTGTTGCGCCTTCTCCTCGTCCGTGCAGCACGGTTCGCACTCCGGGCGCGGCTCGGGCTTCGGCGGGTTGGCGCACGTCTCCAGCCTGTTCGAGCCGATTGATGATTGCGCCTCGCTCACCGTCGGAATCGTCGAGCCCCGCGCATGCGTCAGGGCGAAAAGAAGAACCGCCAACCCTGCCGCGCTCGTCATCCGCTTCATGCCTATTCTCATCGCTTTCTACCTCCGGCCTTTTGTGACAACGACCTTGATATGCTGTCCATGCCTCTATACAGTTACCCAGGTTTTGTCAATCAAACCGCGCGGCAAATCGAGAAGAGAAACAGGCTGCGGCATGAGAAGATATCGGCTCCCCATCCTGGCTATCGCGGGTTGTCTGACGGCAATCGCGCTCTGGCGCGTTTCCAGGAATTCTTCCTCCGGGAATCCGGCGCGCGAGCCGCAAGATCGAACCGCGTCGCCCCAATCCCGCTCCAAGCCTGCCGCCGTCTCCACCCACGAGTCTCCAGGCCCGGCTGCGGTTCGTTCGATGCCAACCAAGGCCGGAGAGCCGGCAGATCCGGTTTCCGCCTCCGACAGCCCCGCACCCATCCCGCCGGACCTCAATCCTCAAGTGCGGTCGGTAGTCGAAGCCATGCGCGCCGGGAAACACCCCGAACGGCTCACTTCTTCCCTCAAACCCAAGCCCTTCAATAAGGCCGAATACGACGCCAATCCCGAGGCATATCTCGATGTTTGCGAGCCCGGTCGAATCTGGGACGTGGCCGAACCCGGCCCGGGCGTCAGGCAAATCGCCGCCAAAACCGAGGCCGTGGTCGACATGAAACCCGGCGAAAGCGCGACACTACTGGCGATTGCCGTTGCTCACGCGCCGGTCACCTTCACCAGCTTCGACTGGGGGGAATTCCAGAACCGGCTCACCTCGATTACCGTTCAGGCCGACTCCAGCGGCATCGCCTCCGCAATCTTCACCGCCACTCCCGGGACCGTCGGCCAGGTCGACATCCTCGCCGCCTCGCCGCTTACCTCCAGCCAAGTCAAATTCCACATCCACATAGCCCCGTAGTCCATTCGTTCTCCGATTGAGCCGTAGGATGTTGCCGGGAGGAGGGAATCAGAACTCGGCGGGGATCCCATCCAGTTCGCGGCAGGTGAAGACGGGACCGTCCACGCAGACGTACTTGCGGCCGATGTTGCAGCGGCCGCACTTGCCGATGCCGCATTTCATCCGCATTTCCAGGGACAGAACAATGTCTTCCTTGGAGAAGCCCAGGTCGGTCAGGACGGGTATTGTGAACTTAATCATGATGGGCGGCCCGCAGACTAAGGCGATGGCGTTCGCCGCGCTCGGGGCGATGTCTTGGAGCACCTCCGGAACGAACCCCTCGCGGCCCGTCCACGCGTCGTCGCGCTTGTCCACGGTGACGATCATACGGAGGCCCGGGGTGTTCTCCCACTGTTGGAGCGTCTCTTTGTACATGAGCTCGCCCGAACTACGCGCGCCATAGATCACCGTGAGGTCACCGAACCGCTTCCGATTGGCCGGGGCGAGCATATACGTGATCGCCGAGCGGAGCGTGGTGAATGCGAAGCCGCCGCCGACCACCACAATGTTCTTGCCTTCCATTCGCGGCCACGGGAACGTGTTGCCGAGCGGCCCGCGCACGCCCATCGGGCGGCCGGGTTCGGAGTTGTGCAGTTCGCCGGTCACGGTCCCCGTCCGCTTGACCGAGAAGAGCAGGCGCCCCTCCTCGGTGGGCGAGGAAGCGATGCCGATTGGCGATTCGCCGTAGCCGAACAGCGACAACTCAGCGAACTGGCCGGGCAGGTACTGGAACGTCCGCCGGTCCTCTTCCTTCTCGAAGACCAGCTTGAACGTTTTGATGTCCTTCGCCTCGTTCTCGATCGCGATGTCGGCGATTTGTACGGGATACGGAACGTATGGGTTCTTCATTGCATTCTCGCGCGCACTCAGTGACTCTTGCGCCACTAGCGGCCAACTTCTTGTTTTTGCGCGAAGTTTTTGTGTCTTCTTGCGCCTTTTGTGGTTGCTCTGGAAGGACTTATCCGGCGTTTCAGAAAACCACAAAAGGCGCAAAAGCGCACAATGAGATCATCGTTGCGTCGTCAGTTTCTTCAGCGCCTCGCGGATGTCCAGGTTCACCGGGCAGTTGGCCACGCAGCGGCCGCAGCCGACGCAGAACACCTCGCCCACATTGTCCACCGTGTACTGAAACTTGTGCAGGAGCCGTTGCCGCATGCGCTCCTTGCGCGAGGCGCGCGGGTTGTGGCCCGAGGCGTGCAGCGTGAACAGCGCGTACTGGCACGAGTCCCAGGTCCGGACGCGCCGGCCGCGGGCGCCCTTCTTCTCGTCCGTGATGTCGAAACAGTGGCAGGTCGGGCACAGGTAGGTGCAGAGTCCGCAGCCCCGGCACACTTCCGACACGGCCGCCCACAGCCCGGAGTCGAAGCTCGAATCCAGGCGCTTCTTGAGATCGGTGAGGTCGAATTTCGTCAGGCCGTCTCGCGCGGACTGGACAGCGTTGTCGCGCCGGGCCGCCTGTTCCTCGGTCGGCGGCGAGAGGAGTCCACCGCCCGCGTCTAAGAAAGCTTCCCCATTCGGCGTAACGGCTTCCAGCAGCAGGTCCTCGCCGAGGTCGGAGGCCAGGATGTCGGCGCCGGTCCGGTCCGCGGGGTCGCCGCCGACCGACGCGCAGAAGCAGGTGTGGCAGGCCTTGGCGCAGGCGAGCGAGATGACCGCCGAGTTCTCGCGTCGGGCGAGGTAGTAGGGGTCGCGCGATTGGCCGAACTCGCCGAACAGCTTGTCCAGGCAGAACAGGGCGCGGGCGTCGCACGGTCGAACGCCGAACACGACGAACGGCCCGGCCGGCTCCGGCGCCGCATCGAGCCGCTCCTTCCGGAAGGTCAGCAACACCTCGCACTGCGGGAAGAACAGGCTCTTGACCGAGAGGACGGTATTGTCGAAGTCCAGGAGCGGCTCGACGCCGTCTTGTAGCGGGGCAAACACCGCGTCCGTTCCCCGCCGCACCGGGACGTAGACGGTCTGCCCGGCTCCGGCCGATCGGAGCCAGTCAACGAGTCGTGTCTTCTTGAGCGTTCCTTGCTTCATGGAGTCAGAATGGGATTTTCGATATCCATGGCGATACTATTCAAGCCTTGTCGCGAGCTTTGGCCTGCCTCGCCGTAGCCTGGCGAATGCGGGTCGCGAGCCTTGTCGATCTTCGTATTCGGCCCGGCCTGCCATCTTCGCCGTCATGGCAGCGACGCGCGCAAGCAACGATTTGCACTTGTCGTAACTACTCAGGTGCCCGCCCGCAGCGGGCGCGCACCTGAAGGAATTGGCCC
>JASEHE010000151.1 GCA_030018915.1 Verrucomicrobiota bacterium | reverse complement strand
GACAACTGTCCGGTCTGATCCCGGAATCGGTGTCCGCTTTGACCGGAATACGCAACAGCACCCCGCGAGGATGATAGCCAAACTGACCAATGCCACCGTTGAGTACACGACCTTCTTCATCTGCTCTCCTTTCCTTTCCGGCCTTCTCGGCCAACAGTGATTATGCCTCAAACATATCAACCCGCTCTGGGATCATATGCCTCAAAACATGTGTTGACTTGCAAGCACTTACAGGGATATTGTGAGGCATAGCAGCGAAGGAAAAGGGGTTGATATGCCTCAAGAGATCACCACGGCGCCCACCAACCCGGCGCCAATATGGCCTGAGGGTTACATCGAGGCGCTTCGGGAAGCGGGGGCGCAGGAAAAGACAATCCCGTTCTCCATCCGCTGGGTTCGCGGTTTCTTCGCGCAATACCCCGGACGAAGGCGGCGTGACTTGGGACGTACGGAAATCGAGGCTTTTCTGCGCAAGACGGCGGCCCGTCCGAATGTGACGAACTGGCGCAGGTCCAGCAGACGCGCGAGTCCCTGGAAGTCTACTACGAACGATTCCGGGGAATCGCCTTGGAACCGCGGCCGGATACGGCTGCTATCCGGCCAGAAGGGGTTGTCCTCTCGATGGCGCCCAGTCAGCGGCGGACAAACCGCATAGATTTGCATTCCAGACCCGGAAAGTCGATGCCAAGCACGCATGGTTACAGTTACAGATTACGACACGGCGAGCGCGCAAGTCAAGCGGATGTTGGCTTGCCGAGCCGCAGACAAGACCGGCGTCTGGAATGGTCCGGAACGCTTCCGCCCCCGTTTCCGCAGTCTGTGTGGAAGCGGATGTGCCAGCACGGAGGCCCACCGCTTCCGCGCCGGCGAGCGCCGCCGGTCAGGCGTCCAACACTAGATTGCACGATTGCTCTATGGGGTCGGGATGCGAATCAACGAATGCCTCAGCATGCGGGTTCAGGATGTGCAGTTCGACCAGAACCGCATCGTTGCGCGCGGGAAAGGCGACAAGGACCGCTATGTCCCGCTGCCGGCCAAGTATGCCGCCGATCTGCGCCGCTGGCTGGAGCGGCGCAGATTGTTGTTTGAGGAGGATAAGGCGAAGAATATCCATGAAGTCCAATTGCCGGACGCGTTGAGCCGCAAATACCCGGGCGCCCCGCACGAATGGCGCTGGCGGTACGTTTTCCCGGCGGACGACTGTTCCCGGGATCCTCGCTCGGGGCATGTCAAGCGGCATCATCTCGATGAACAATATCTCCAGCGGGCTGTGCAGCAAGCGGTCCGGGAAGCCGCTCTGACGGTGCACTTTACACCGCATTGCTTTCGCCACAGCTTCGCGACGCATCTCCTGGAGGCGGGCCAGGACATCCGAACCGTTCAGGATCTCCTCGGGCATGCCAACGTCAAGACGACCATGATTTACACGCATGTGCTGAACAAGGGACCGATGGGGGTTGTCAGCCCCGTGGACACCCTATGAAGCCGCTCTACCCCGACGTTCACGCGTCCGGGTTTCCGCTGCCCGGTTGGCATCTGGTCGAGGCCGGCGCCGGCACAGGCAAGACGCACGCCATCCAGACCCTCTACCTGCGCCTCATCGTCGAGTCCGGCCTTCAGGTGAAGCAGATAGTTGTCGTCACCTTCACCGAGGCGGCCACCAGGGAACTGCGCGACCGGCTTCGCGCCATTCTCCACAAGACCCAGTTGTTCATGCAGTCCGTTCTCGATCGGGCCGACCCGGACGCCGACCGCATCGGCGCGATTCTCCGACTCGAGCCGTGCCGGCCCTGGGCCGCGCGCTCGGGCCACGCGGACCACGAGCGCGCGGCCCGGGTGCGTCGCGCCCTGCTCGATTTCGACGAAGCGGCCATCTCGACGATCCACGGGTTCTGCAACGGGATTCTGAAGGAGTTCGCCTTCGAGTGCGGCCAGTCATTCGAGGTGGAGGTTGCGGGCGACCAGGACGCGCTCGTGCGTGACGCTTGCGTGGACTGGTGGCGCCGGAACATGCACGACCCGACGCCTCTGCTCGGCCTGCTGCTCGAACGCGGCGAGATACGCCTCGGCCTCCTCCTGGAATGCGCGCGCAAGGTCGTGGCCAAGTGCCTGGGGGCCAACAACCTGCGCCCGGCGCCGGTGTCGTATGACGAGGCTGTCCGCGACCTCGCCGAGCGTATGCCGGCGCTCCGCGCCGCCCTGGACGCCCTGCTCCGGCACGAATGCCTGGCCGAGCCGCAGCGGTTCGAACCATCAAAGGGCGCGGAACGCTTTCTATCAGCGCTGCGGAAGTTGCGCGCCGCGCTTGCCGCTGAGCCGCAGCCACGCGAGCTGGCGGAAGCCGCGCTCGCGGCGCTTGACGCCATTGTCGGCGAGAAGGGCAAAATCGGCTGGAAAACCCGCGAGCCATGGTCTTTGCCCGACGACTCTGCGGTGGCCGGCTTCGAGGCGAGTGTCTCGGCAAAGAGGAATTTCACCCTGTCCGATCTGAGCCCGGCGCTGATCGGCGAACTGGAAGCCGCGCGCGATCTGCTCGTCGGCCTGATCGGCCACGCCGCTCTGGAGATTCGGGCGCGGCATGAAGCGGACAAGCGCGATCGCGGATTCATCACATTCGACGATATGCTCATCAGCGCGCGCCAGGCGCTCAGCCACCCGGAAGCCGGGCCCCGTCTGGCCGCCGAACTCCGCGCCGTCTACCGCGCCGCCCTGATTGACGAGTTCCAGGACACCGACCCGATCCAGCACGAAATCTTTCGGACCCTGTTCCCGGAAGAAGAGTTCCCGGTCTTTCTCGTGGGAGACCCAAAGCAGGCCATCTACGCGTTCCGCAGCGGCGACATCTACACCTACTACGCCGCTGCGGCGCGGATTCCCGGTGAGCGGCAATTCACGCTCGACACGAACTACCGATCAGAGCGGGCGCTCGTTGATGGGGTCAATCTCGTGTTTGCGGATCGGCCGGACTCGGGCACGTTCCTGAACTCGGCCATCCGCTACGCGGGCGCGCTGTGCGCGCGGGGCAAACCGCCGGCCGATTCGCTGCTACTGAACGGCTCGCCGGACCCGGCCCCGTTCAAGATCTGGTTCTACGACAAGCCCGTTCATTCCAGACCGCCCGGCGAGGACTCGCCCGAGGCTCTCCGCCTGTACGCCGACCTGGCCGAGGAGGTCGCGCGCCTGCTCCACGACGACACCGTCCGACTGGGCGGACGCCGCCTCAAGCCCTCGGATTTTGCCGTGCTCGTGACCACCCACCGCGAGGCTGCCCTGATCAAGCGGGAGCTTCAGTCCGCGCGCAACGTGCCGGCTGTGGTGCAGAGTGCCGGCAGCGTGTTCGATTCGCTCGAAGCCGAGGACCTGCTCCTCCTGCTCACCGCCATGGCGGAGCCCGGCAACTCATTGGCCGTCCGCTCGGCTCTTGCCACGGAACTGTTCCATTACAACCGGGAGGAACCGCGCGTTCTCGCGGCAGGCGGG
>JASEHE010000150.1 GCA_030018915.1 Verrucomicrobiota bacterium | reverse complement strand
CCACTATACGGTTTCCATGGGTTTCCGCAACAACAATAGGCGCGTCTTTTTCCATGAACTCGCCTCGCGTGACCACGTCCAGCCTCCGCTCGCCGAAGAGTCCGATGCCGCCCGGCCGGAGCGGGGTGACGGCGATGCCGGTCAGGCCGACCAGTAACGCGATGTCGCCGGAGGACTGGTAGCCGTCCTTCTGGGGCAGGGTCCTGGTGAGGGCGATGTAACGGAAGGCCGAGGTGTTCGGCAGAAAGCGGGCGAGCAGCGCGCCGAGCAGGAAGGCGGCCACGATGGCTACACCCGTGTTCAGCAGTGCGCCCTGGAGTTGGATGTCGGGGATGCGATACCAGGGATCGCTCGGATAGTGTTCGACCATGGCCATCATGATGCCGGCCAGCATGAGCGCGAACCCCGAAATGCCCACGACGCCGAATCCCGGAAAAACGAAGATTTCCAGCCACAGCAGGATGACGCCGAGGATGAACAACGCGATTTCCTCGAAGCCGGCCAGACCCGCGATATGGTGTCCCCAGAACCAAATGGCCAACAAGATGATTCCGGAGACCCCGGGCAGGCCGAACCCCGGCGTCTTGAACTCGATCCACAGCAGAAACAGGCCCAACCCGAGGAGCAGCCCGCGGACCACAATGGCATCCACGAATTGAGCGAGGCGTTCGGCCGGTGTCACGACCAGCCGCTTGACCTGGTAGTCGCTCTTGCCGATCTTGCGGAGGAGTTCCTCGATGTCCTTGATCGTCCCGCTGGACAGCAGCGGGCGCCGCTTGTCGCCGTCGCCGACCTGTTGTTCGGCCTGCGTGTTGTTCAGAGTGAGCAGTTGGCCGGGCGGGCAGATGACCCGGTCGCCGATCTTGAACCCGACTTCCGGTTTCACCATGGCCTCCACGAGTTTGTAGTCGTAGCCTTTCTTCTCGGTGACCCATCGCAGCAGCGCCGAGAGATCGCTGGTGACCTTCTCGGTCATGTTGCTGGGCATATCCATGGGGGTGACGAACGGGGTGACGGCCACTGGGGCGGCGGCGCCGATGCGGGCGCCGTCGGCCATGAAGATTTGGTCGGTGGCCAGCGCGACGAACGTGCCAGCAGAGAGCGCATGACGATTCACAAAGGTGTAGGTGCGGGTCTTCAGCCCCACGAGCAGGTGCATGATTTCCTCGGCCGAGTCAATCCGGCCGCCGTCTGTGTTCATTTCGAAGATGAGTACGCTTGCGCCCTCCCGCTCAGCCTGCGATACTGCGCGGCGGACGATGTAGAGCAGGCTTTTGTTGACGTCGCCATGGATGGGGACGACGTAGGCCGTGCCGGTCGGGCCGGCTGACATGGCCGGGGACTGGGCCGGCGCGGACCTGGCAGCCGCCATGGCCAGCGCGAGCGCGGACAAAAGCGCGACAGTTTTCATTGCCGCCCACTATGCCACAAACGCGCTGCGGAAGTAAAGAAGGAAATCGGCGGATGAATCTCCACGGGAGCACGGCCCTGGTGATCGGCGGGGCGGTCCGGATCGGCCGGGCCATCTGCCGGGCCCTCGCTGCCCGGGGATGCCAAGTGGCCATCCACTGCCGGTGGTCCCGTTCCGAGGCTGAATATCTCGAACAGGCGATCAGGACTGACGGTGGAACGGCCTTTGTGGTCCAGGGCGATTTGTCCTCGCAAGGCAACTGCCGGCGAATCGTAGCGGAGACATGGGAGAAAGCTGGCGGGTTCAATATCCTGGTCAACAACGCGGCGGTGTTTCACAAGGACACTCTCGAGACGGCCTCGGCCGATGACCTGATGGCCGAGATGACGGTCAATTTCCTGGCCCCGGCGCTGCTCACTATGGAGTTCGCGCGGCGGGTCATGGAGGTCGTCGGCGCGGTCGGGCGTGTCGTCAATCTATTGGACCGGCGGATCGCCGGGGTCGAGGCGGACTGCCTGTCGTACCAGGCGTCCAAGAAGATGCTGGCGGCGTTCACACAGGCGGCTGCGCTGGAACTGGCGCCGCGGGTGATCGTGAACGGCGTGGCGCCGGGGCCGGCGCTGGCGCCCACGCCGGCCCCGGTCAATGCGGCCGGACGAACACGCGAGCGGGCTGGCGCGGTCCCGCTGGGTCGGCGGAACACGCCAGAGGAAATCGCCGAAGCCGTTATGTTCCTGCTGGAATCCGACGGCATCGCGGGCCAAATCCTGTTCGTGGACGGCGGCCAACACTTGCTGGGGCCGAATCGGTGATTGGCTATCGGTTCACGGTTCAGGAATGCCGAGAGTAGGACGTGCCCCTGCCACCTCCGCTTACCGCTACTTCGCCTTCTCGTGGCTGAGCTCGTAGAACTCCAGGCGGTTCTTGACGGTGCTCACGAGCACATCGCCGGTGACTGGCTTTGGCAAGTAGCAATGGAGCTGCTCGTTCTGCACCGCCTCCCGGATGGATGCGGGCGGCGTGTAACCGGTGCAGAAGATGACCGCCGGCATTTCCCACTTGTTCTGTTTGCAGACTTTCTTGATCTCGTGGAATGCCTGTTCGCCGTCCATAATCGGCATGGCGATGTCCATGATGATTACCGCGTGATGCTTGGCGCGGAACGCGGCCACGGCTTCCCGCCCGTCTGCGGCCGTATCAATCCGAAGATTCTGGAGCTTCGCTCCGATGATGCTCTGAAAGAACCGGCGCAAGGTTACTTCGTTATCCACGATCAGCAGGCTCCGACCCTGGCTCGGGGCGACATTGGCGTCGGGAATCTCGTAGCGCTGCGCGGTTCCGGCGTACTTGAGCGTCTTCAGTTCCTCCTGGAGGCGGAGCTCCTGCATGACGGCAAAGATGCGGTTCAGTGGCGCCGCGTAGCGCACGTTGCCGTCCGCCTCGACCATGCTCATGAGCATCTGCAGCGGGTTATTGATTTCGTGGGCGAGTGTCGTGATGGTCTCCATCCGCGCCTTGATCTTCTCGGCCCGGATGAGTTCCTCCCGCGCCCGCTCGAGCTTGGCTTCGGCCTCGGCGCGCGCGGTGACGTCCCGGATGGAGAAACACAGTTGCGGTTCGGGCCCCATGTGAATTCGGTGCGCGGCGATCTCGCCGGAGAACGTAGCCCCGTCCCGGCGGACGCAGGCGGCATCGAGCAGGACGTGCTTCTGCTCCTGGAGCGACCCGATCACGTTTTGCAGAATCTCATCGCTGAACCCGCTGATCAGATCGGAAATGTTTCGGCCGATCGGTCCCGTATTGCCGAATAGGAACAGCTCCTCGGCCCGGCTGTTGGCGATGACAATCTCGCCGTGGACGCTGGTGATGAAGATGGCCTCGTACACGCTCTGCAGCAGTTCATCGAACAGACTATTGCCGGCGGCGGACAGACGGATGGTGTCGGTCATGGCTCGATCCTTTTGGGCAAGACATTTTCGAATATCCTGAAAGCATAGCGAAACCGGCGGGATTTGTCGCGCGAAAAATCGCGTAATCCTCAAACGGGGGTGCAAGACAGGAAAGTTGCATTTTTGCGGAAAAGGCTTGTATCTCCCTTTT
>JASEHE010000014.1 GCA_030018915.1 Verrucomicrobiota bacterium | reverse complement strand
CAGTTTCCGACGCCAAGCAGGGAAGCAAGGAGTGTTCATAGGGCGGTATATATACCGCCCTATTGACGCGTATGCTGCGCTTTTCGGCGTGAAAGCGAATCTTTCGAGGCTCCGTGCTGAGTATCGCCGGCTACAGCGCCAATTGGCCTTGGCAGGCTGGATCAGCCACGGCTATGTTCAGGATCGCGGCCCCGGCGCGGGCGGTCCCTGCTATCAATGGACGCGCAAGGAGAAGAAGAGAACCGTCTCGGTGGCCTTGTCCAAGGAGCAATACGACGCGATGCAGGCAGCGATCAAGAACTGGCGGGAGGTCCGGGCGACCCTCGCGCGCATGGAGCAGATCTCCCGGCTCGTGATCTTCCACACCCCGCCTGATACGCGCCGTCGCAAACCGTTGACAAAACGAGTGTGAGGATCGTCGGCGACGATCGGAAGCACATGATTCCGCCGCCGCCGGAGACGGGAACATTGCCGTTCCTGATCGTGAACCCGCGTATGATCGTTTCCGCCGTTTCGTTGCCTGTCACATAGAACGCCCTGCCGCCGGCCCGGCAATCTAATGATGGTGTCTTCGGCCAGCGGATTGAATTCATGCGCCGTTTCCCAGCCGTCGGGCATCTTGTCGCCGTCGGTGTCGGCCCGATTCATGTCCGTCTTATAGACGAACTTCTCTCTCGCGCTTGCCAATTGATCGCCATCCGGATCGTGGTCGGCATTGTCCCCGCGCGCCTATTGGTTGCCGTCCTCCGCCTCGGCGCCGATCGCCTTGAGAATCTCCGCCGTGATGTCCGTGCCGTCGGCGTGGTACACTACCGCCTCGGCGCCGGTCCCGACCGCGTCTGAGTTCAGGATCAGGCTGCAGCCGTTTTTCTCCGCGTATTCCTTGATGACTTTCCGCAGCTTGGCGACAATGGCTTCGCGCAACCGCTTGTGCTGGTCGGCGATCTGCCGCTGCCGCAGCCCCAGTTGTTTCTGGGCCTTTTGTTCGAACTCCCGGATTTTCGCGAACTTCTCTTCCGCTTCTTTCTTCTTGCGATCGCGCGCCTCGTCGCTCAGCGCTTTGTTCTGGGATTCCTCCCTGATTTTGTCGAACTCGGTCTTCAATTTCTCGGCGTCTTCCACGATCTGTTTCTGCTCGGCCTCGAACTCGTCCATGTACTTCTTCATGGTTGCTTCGGCGGCCCGGGCGTCCGGATGCGCCTTGATCAGGCTGCTCATGTCGGCCACCACCGTCTTGCCGGCCGCCATCGTCTTGCCGGGCGCAGCGACCGAACCGGTCAGCGCCAGCGCCGCCATGCCCGCCGCCATCCACATTGTTTTGGTCTTCATGCTGTTGTCGCGTCCTTCCCGTGGTTTGTGGTTTGTTGCCGGCCGGTCCGCGCCGCCGGTTAGAAATTGCCGTAAGAAATCGAGAACGAAAACCTCTCGGTATCGGTGCGCGGATCGTCTTTGTGAAGCGGCCAGGCATAGTCGAACCGTATGGGAAACTGGGGCAGATTGAATCGCAGGCCAATGCCCGCGCTCTGGGCATATTCGGAGAAGTCGAAATCGTATGGATCGAGCCACGCGTTGCCGATGTCGTGAAAGGCGGCGAGCCGGATGACCTTCAGCTCCGGGTGCGCCGGCAAGCTGTACTCCACCGTGGCTATAGCCAGGGTCCGGCCGCCGATCGGCCGGTGGACTTCCTCGTTGCGCGCCGCGTCGAAACGCGCCGCTTTCGGCCCGACCGCTCGGTACTTGAATCCGCGCACGGTCCGTAAGCCGCCCAGGAAAAGACGGTTGGAAATCGGCGTCTCCTCCGTGTCGCCGTAGCTGTCCACAACCTCCCCTCGCGCGAAGACGCTGAGCACGTGCCCGAACCACAGCGGCACGAATTGGCCGGCCTGCAGACCCACCCCGTAGAGTTCGGTGTCGAATCCCAGCGGGCCGCCCATGAGGCTGCCGAAGATCATCGCGTGCGCGCCGCTGGACGGAAAGAACGGCGAGTTCCGCGTGTCGTGCGACAACGCCAGTCGGATCGAGTTCTCCATTACGTTCTCGTTCAGGAGAAACGAATATGGATCGCCGGTCTTCAGGACGGTATAGTCGTTGGTGTCGGCGATGTTCCGTGTCCGCACGTTCTCGAGCCGACAGGTCAGTTCCACCCGGTTGTTGCCTGGCAGTCCCCGGCCCAGCCGCACGGCGCCGCCGGTGCGGTCAATATCGTAGTTGTCGTAGTCCACTTCGCTCAGATAGAGGTCAACGCCCAGCAGCAGCCGGTGGTCCAGAAACCACGGCTCCACAAACGAAAGATCGTACCGCCGCCTGGTCTGCCCGTACTGTATGCCGAGCTTTGCCTTTTGGCCGCCACCCGTGAAAGGCCGGCCGGCAATGTCGAAATTGCCCTGCGAAACTTCCAGGTAACCGGTCAGTTTCTCCACGCTCGAAAACCCGGCGCCCATGCTGAATTGACCCGTTCGCTTCTCTTCAACATCGAAAACCATGTCGCGGATGTCCGGAGCTTCACCTCCGGCCGGATACGCGCGGACGCTCTGGAAATAGCCCAGGTTCATCAGGCGCCGCTCGCTCGCCCGCAGTTTCGTTTCGTTGTAGATTTCGCCCGGACACACGAGCACCTCGCGGCGAATGACCTTGTCCTTGGTCCGCGTGTTGCCGCGGATGCCGATGTTGCCGATTCGCGTGAGCGCGCCCTCCTTCACCTCGTAATTTACGTCCACTCGGCCGGACGACCGGTCCGGCTTCAGCGCGTATTTCACCATGGTGTCCAGGTAGCCCCTGGCGGTGTAGTACTCCCGCGCGGCTTCCCCGGCGTTTCGAATGGCCGAAAACGACGCCGGCTCGCCGGGCGCCAGCCGAATCACGCCGCGCGCCCCCAGGAATTCCGATTCCGGAAAGAGTTTGACCCCGCTGATCGTAGCCGTTCCCAGCCGGTAGCGGCGCCCCTCCTGGATGTCGTAGTGAACGATGATCCGGCCATCCGCGTCTGTTTCCGTTTGGGGATCGCCTACGACCGCGTCCAGGAAACCACGGTTCAGGTAGAGGTCCCGAATGGCCAGCCTGGCTGCATCGAATTCCTCCGGGCGGTACCCGCGCTTCCACCACGGGAACCAATCCCACCGCGCGAGCCAGTCCGCCGGGTTCCAGCGCGACCGCTGCCCGGCGGCCCGCCGCAGATCGCGCGCCTCAACTTCCCGGCTGCCCGTGAAAAGCGTATTCTTGACGTGCGCCTTACGCCCCTCATCCACCATGACAGCGAGTCGGCACAGTCCTTCGGCGCGATCGGTTTCCCGGATATCCCAGCTCACGGTCGCCTCGGGGTAGTGATCGTCGCGGTACTCCTTGACCGCTTTCCGCGCGGCCACGCCGAGAACAGCGTCGTCAACCCGGTCGCCTTCCTTCAGCCCCAGCAGATCGCGGATTTCGGACTCGGAGAAATGGTCCGCCCCCGTCACCTTCGGCTGGGCGGTAAGCGTGAGCTTATTCACGAAGGCATAGACGAGCGCGACGCCGTTGGCGAGGGGTTCAAGGCTGACGTCCACGCGGGTGAAGCGTCCCGTGGCCAGCAAGGCTTTGACGTCGCGGGACACGACGGCGCGGTCAAAGCGGGAACCGGCCCGCGTGTCAATGTGCATCCGCACAAAGCTCTCGTCCAGGCGGCCGGCGCCGAGATTCCTGATCTCCAGGCGCTCGACGACAGGCGCCGTGTCCGAAGCCGCCCGCGCGGCTGCGGTCGCAAACGCCAAAACAGCGAGAGCCACGACTATGGCGCCGGTCCGCGTCATTCCGCCTCCGTGTCGGGGCCTTCCGGAGGCGCCTCGATTTCCGCCTCGGTCGGCGCCTCGTCCACGCCGCGCGCTCGATCCGTGAAGCGCATGAGCGCCTCGTCGAAATTGACCCTGCATTCGCCGGTGGGGCCGTTGCGGTGCTTGACGACTTCCAGAACGGCCAGGGTCTTGTCATCGTGCTCCGAATCCTCCGGGTACTTGCAGGGGCGCCGGAGCATGCACACGACGTCGGCGTCTTGTTCGATGGCGCCCGAATCCCGGAGGTCGGAGAGTTTTGGGATGGCGAGTTTGTCCCGCTGTTCCGGCGCGCGGCTCAACTGGCTGAGCACGAGCACGGGCAACCGCAGCTCCTTGGCCATGGACTTCAGATTGCCGGAAATCTCGGCGGTCTCGATCTGGCGACCCTGGCGCTGGTACTCCTTGGAGTGCAACAACTGGAGATAATCCACCACGATCAGTTGGATGTCGTTTTTCTTCTTCATGCGCCGGGCCCGGGCGCGCAGTTCCAGAACGTCCAGGCCGCCGGTATCGTCGAGATAGATGGGCGCTTTGTCCAGGATCGAGGCGGCCCGGGCGAGCTTGCCGTGATCGGTCGCGGCGGAGAGATACCCGCTGGCGAGCTTGAAGCTCGGCACCCCGGCGTGACAGCAAAGCATACGCATGACGAGCTGCTCGTGGGCCATCTCCAGGCTGAACATGCCGACGGCGCGCGGCAGCTTCTCCGGGTCGCCTTTCCCCAAGGCCACGTTCTCCATGATGTTCAGCGCAAGCGAGGTCTTGCCCATGGACGGGCGGGCTGCCAGGACGATCATCTCGCCGGGCCGCAGCCCGTTCAGCGCCCGATCGATGTTGGCGAAGCCGGTGGCGATGCCGCTGATCCCGCGGCGGGTGGTCAGGACCCGTTCCACGTATTCCATGCCCTCGTGGATGGCCGCCGGCCAGGGTTTCACAAATCCGTGCTGCCGCTCCGTGATCCCCATGAACGCCTGCTCGGTCCGGCCCAGCACCATGTCCGCGCTTTCGTCCGACTCGTAGCACGTGTTCTCCGCCTCGCGGGCGCAACCAATGATGCACCGCAGCAGGTGCTTCTGCCGCACAATGTCAATGTAATACTCGGCGTGCGCGGCCGTGGGCGTGGAATCCACGAACCGGTCCAGGCAGGCGCCGCCACCGATCCCCTCCAACTGGCCGGCCGGCCGAAGCCGCTCGGCCAGGGTGAGCACGTCAATGGCCTGCCCCTTCTTCGACATCTCCAGCATGCTCTCGAAGACCGTGCGGTGCGCCGGCACGTAGAAAGATTCCGCGCCAAGCTGGCGCTCGATACAAAGGTCCATCACCTTGACTGAGTCCAGCAGAATCGAGCCCAGAACGCCCCGCTCGGCTTCCTCGCTGTAGGGAGGAACCCGATCGGCCCGGCCGGCGGGTGGAGTAGAGATGGGTTCCGGAGGCATTCGGCTATTCCTCGACCACCCACACCTTGATGGACGCCTCGACCTCGGGATGCAGCTTCACCTTGACGTCGAACACGCCCAGTTCTTTGATAGGCTTCTCCAGGATGAGGGCCTCCTTGTCGAGGGTCACCCCCTGCTGGGCGAGGGCGTTGGCGATGTCGGTTACGGCGACTGATCCGTAGAGATTGTCCCCCTCGCTGGTCTTTACGGGGATTGTGCAGGAGAGCTTGGACAGCTCGGCGGCTTTCTGCCAAGCCGCATCGAGAGCCGCCTGGTGGTCCGTCTCGCGCCTGGCTTGTATCTTGGCCAATTGCCGGCGCGTCGCGTCCGTTACAGGCGCCGCGAGTTTGCGGGGAAAGAGATAGTTTCGCGCATACCCGTCGGACACGCTCGCCACGTCGCCCTCGGAACCCAGATCATTCACGTTCGCCATGAGCAAAACTTGAATAGACATATGTTCGTCCTCGACTACAATGCGGGTTATCGTCTGTCTTCGGACACGTTGTCCTCTGAACCAGTCGGCTCACTTTTGGGGCTGTTGGCCCCGACAAGGCCAGAAAACAACGGGCCCGAATGGCGTTCTACAGACCCAAATAGCAACTGTGCCGGCCGTGGCAGGCGCGCACCGCCTCCATATCCGAGCGCGATCTGTGTACATTGATGGAGGATGGCGGGATTTTGGTCAAGATGAATGATGAAGGAGACAAGGCGGCCGGTGGCCACAACCAAAGAGTGCCGGCCGCCGTCTAAAGTCACAAGTCGAAAGTGAAAGTAGCCATTGAGCGGTAATCCCATATTGGCGGAAGCGTGAAGTCAGCGCTGTTGTCCAAGAATGAATCAAAATGCCGGAGAAAAGGTGATGGGACAAGCTCCAGACAGTTTCCGCGGTTCGGCGTGAATGCGGCCGTTGCTGGCGAAGCAGGCGAGGGCATAGCCGGCTTTGTCGGACCAGAGCGTCTCCGCCCGGCCGCCGGCCTGCCGAACAATAAGCCCAGTTGCCGCGACATCCCAGAGATAGATGCCGGTTTCGATGTAGCCGTCGGCCGCGCCCCGGGCGACTTGGCAGAGATCGAGCGCTGCGGAGCCGAGGATGCGGGCCTTCTGCGCCCGAAGCGCAACGCGGCTGAAGAGCGTCAGCGGCGGCGAGCCGGACGTCAGGTTCTTGTCCATACCTGTCAACACGACGGCGCCGGCCAGGGATTTCACGCGGGAGATCCGGATTCGCTTGCCGTTCGGGAGGGCCGGGGCGCCGACTGACGCCTGGTAGAGTTCGTCGAGGGCCGGCGCGCACACGGCGCCAGCCACGACCTCGCGGCGCCGGCGCGCGGCCACGGACGCGGCCCAGTACCGGAGTCCGTGATGATAGTTCACCGTGCCGTCAATGGGATCAATGATCCACTGGAACTCTGAGCGCGGCCGCGCGGCGCTTTGTTCCGATTCCTCGCCAAGGACATCGTGCCGCGGGTAGGCGGCCTCGGCCGCGCGCTGGCACTCGCGGTCCAGTTCGAGTTTCACGTCATGGCGGTCTTCCCGGAATGTCTCGAGCCGGCGATGGGTGTTGCGAAACGCATGAGCGCCGGCCGCCTTTGCGGCGGCAATGGCGCACTGGAGAAGGGCGGGCGGGTGTCGGGCTTCATGACGTCGCAGGTGGCGCCTCAGCAGGGACCGGCGCTTGGGGCGCCGGAACGGCCGGGGATTCCAGCGGTGGTTCGACCGGCAAGGAGGGCGAAGCTGCCGCCGGCCCACCCGAGACCTGCATCCTGCCCGGGTCGTCCTCGATGTCCTTGAACTTCATGGACATGATGGTCGAAACGCCTTTCTCGGGCATGGTCACCCCGTAGAGCGCGCCGGCCGCTTCAATAGTCTGGCGGTTGTGGGTGATGACGATAAACTGGGACTCTCTCAGGGATTCACGCAGCGCGTTGACGAAGCGGTTGATGTTCGACTCGTCCAGGGCCGCATCGAGCTCGTCGAGGACACAGAAAGGGCTCGGCTTGGTCATGTAGATGCCGAAGAGCAGCGCGACGGCCGTCAGCGTCCGTTCTCCGCCGGAGAGCAGGGAAACGTTCTGCAGACGTTTTCCGGGAGGACGGGCAATGATTTCGATTCCGCATTCGAGCACGTCTTCCTCGTTCACGAGCACGAGCTTGGCGGTCCCGCCGTTGAACAGCTTCTTGAACATGTTCTGAAAGTTCTCGTTGATCCGGTCGAACGTTGTCCGGAACATTTCCGAAGTAGTCCGGTTGATCTGGCGGATCATGTTCATGAGCTGCTGCCTGGCGTTGACGAGGTCTCCCTCCTGGCCGGTGAGGAACGTGTGGCGCTCTTCGAGCTCCCGCAGTTCCTCGATGGCGACCAGGTTCACGGCGCCCATGGCTTCGATCTTTGTGCGCAGTTCCGCGATGCTCGTTTCAAGGGCTTCCGATGGCAGTTCGCCGGCGGGGAATTCCGGCGCCGGTTCGGCCATGAGCTTGTCCAGAGAATCGCCGTATTCCGAGGTCAGCCGATCGCTCTGGTTCTGGCGCCGCATTTTGTTCTCGGTCATTTGCAGATCGAGATCGGAGCGGGTCTTTCGGCCGGCATCGAGGGCGGCGCGGGCCTGGGACAGGGCGCCCTCCACGACCTTGAGATCGGCCGATTGCCGCTCGCAGGCTTGTCGGAGATGCTGGACGCCGGCGTGGCGCCGGCGGACTTCTTCTTCGAGAGAACCCATTTGGTCCTGGGCGGTCTGAATGGACTTCCGCATCTCGGCGATGCTCGTTTCGTAGGATTGCAGATTGGCCGCGCGGCCGCCGATGGAGGTCTCGAGTTCCTCGATCCTCGCCTGCGCATAGTTGCGCTCGTTTTGCAGGCGCTCGACCTGATGCGCCGCCTGCGTGAAGCGCACACGGCTCTCGGTCGCTTCCGCCTGCGGGACGCCGTGCCGTTGTTCGAGGTCCTGCAGGGCGCCAGCGCTCTCGGCCAGTTTGGCGGAGAGACGGTCGCGCCGGCCGGCGATTTCGTTCTTCTGCGCGACGAGCTTGTCCCGCTCGGACGAGCCGGATTGCGCCTGATCGTTCAGGCTCTCGAGTTCCCAGGTTACGGTTTCCAGGCGCCGGCGGGCCTCCGTGGCCTCGCGGGCAATCACCTGCGCTTCGCCCTCCTTGTGGGCCAGACCGTTCCCAGCTTGATCCGCGGCGAGGCGGGCCTGCTCGAGGGCCTGTTCGGCGGCGGCCGTGTCGGCGGACAGACCGCGCATTTCGGCATGGCGGGCCTGAACGTCCTGGAGCAGGCCGGCGACTTCGACTTCGGCGTCGGCGAGACGTTGCCGGCGTGAGAGCAAATCCCCAACGCCGGGTTCGGGCATCCAGAACTCGAAGGCGCCGTCTGCGTGGACAAGGCTGCCGGCCGGCGTGACATAGGCAAGACCCGGCGGCACGGGAGATGGGATGGCGTCGAGCGACTCGGCCAGCACGACGTGGCCGAGCAGTCGCTCGAACGCGGGCCGGACGTCGGCAGGGATCGTCAATCGATCGAGGAGGCGTCCGACATTCGCTGGGAGCGCCGGCGGCGCGGGCGCTGGAGCGTCCAGGGCAAGCAGCCGGACGGCGCCCGGACGACGCGCCTCGATCCGGCGGAGAACCCGGCGAGCGGCAGCCGAGTCGCGGATGAGGACGGCGTCAAGCCATGCGCGGAGCGCGGCGGTAACGGCCGGCCTGAGTTCGGCGGGTATGTTGAGGAAGGAGGCGATCTCGCCGAGGATGCGGTCGCGTTCCGGAAGGTCCGGTCCGGCGGATTCCAGCAGGGAGCGGGCGCCGCCGGCTCGCGCTTCGGAGCCGTCCTCGCGAAAGAACCGCGCCTCGGCCTCACGGGCGGCGCGGCGGACCTGGATGTCCGCGAGTTCCTGTTGAAGCGCGCGGGTTCGATCGGTCCGCTCCACGAGGCGCCGTCGGATGTTGTCGGCGGTTTTCGCGAGGCCGGCGACTTCCAGGCGGAGCGCGGCGAGGGCGGCGTTCATCTCTTCCTGGCGTTTGTCGAAGGAGGCAACGAGGCGCGTGATCTGGGATCGCTCGACTGCGAGGCGTTCGCGCTGGAAGGCCTTTGAGCGATCGCGCGAGTCCAGCTCGACGAGTTGGTTTTGCAGGCGGGACAGCGCGCTTTCCACTTCGATCGCTTCCTCGCGCGCGCGCTGGAGCGCGGCCCGCGCCGCCGCGGTTTTTTGATCGTGCTCCTGGAAGGCGTGGTCGGCGGCATGGAGGCGCTCCCGGGCTGTCGCGTGGTCGGCGCGCGTCGTCTCGAGGCGCGCGGCAACGTCCGCGAGTTCGGTCCGCTTCTTTTCGATCTGCTGCCGACTCTCGGCTATTTCGCGCGCGTCGCGCTCGGAGAAGCGCCGGTATTCCGCGATGCGCTCCGTGTTGACGCGAATAAGCTCACGGGAATGTTCGAGCTTGCTTTCAGCGCGCGCGCCCGACTCGGCGGCGCCGGAAATCTCGTGCTCGGCGCGCAGCAGCGCCTCGCGGGCCGTCGCGGCTTGATCTTCCAGACCGGCGACGTGGTCGGCGGCGGAGCGGACCTGGGCGTCGAGCGAAGCGGTTTCCTCCGTTAGGCGGCGGAGGTCGTCGTCGAACGCTTGGAGACGTTTGCGGGTGGCGAACACGTCGAGGCGGCGCAGTTGGTCCCGGTATTCCTTGTAGCGGCGGGCCTTGCCCGCCTGACGCTGCAGAGAACCGATCTGGCGCTTGACTTCACGGATAACGTCGGCAAGCCGCAGGAGGTTGGCGTCTGTATGTTCGAGCTTTTGAATGGCCTCCTTCTTGTCTGCCTTGAACCTGGTGATGCCGCTGGCCTCCTCGAAAATTTCGCGGCGGTCCTCGGGCCGGGAACTCAAAATCTGGTCGATTTTGCCCTGTTCCATGAGGGAGTAGGAACTGGCGCCGATGCCGGTGTCCATGAACGCGCGCTGGATGTCCTTGAGGCGACAGGGGGTCTTGTTCATGAAATACTGTCCCTCGCCGGTGCGGAAGACCCGCCTGGTGATCGTGACCTCGTGGAACTCGGTGCCCAACGCGGCCTCGCAGTCGCCGAGGGTCAGACTGACCTCGGCCATGCCGAGAGGCTTGCGATCGTCGGTGCCGTTGAAGATACAATCCTCCATGCGGGCGCCGCGCAGAACCTTGGCGCTCTGCTCGCCGATGACCCAGCGGACCGCGTCAGAGATGTTGCTCTTGCCGCAGCCGTTGGGGCCGACGATGGCGGTCATGCCGGGCAAGAAGTCCAGGCGGGTTTTGTCGGCGAAACTCTTGAACCCGATTATCTCAAGCGATTTCAGGCGCACGCCGACCTCGCAACGTTATGGGGATGCCGCGGTTTCGGTCGGAAAACGGGGAGAGAATAGCGGCACCCCGGCCGCTTTACAATAGCGAGGATTGGGGCGGTAGTGGGTCAGTCACGGGGGGGCATCAGCGAGCTGAGTCATCGGCGGGGCAGGCGTCTTCGGCGCCTGATCGTCTCTTTTGCAAGACATACTGGAGAAAGCCGAGAAAGGCCACAAAAAAGACCCGGAGCTTCCGCGGGGAATCGATTCGGCGGAGATAGCTGAAAACGATTCGAGGCCGGAAATAGAACTTACGGAAGGCGAGGTTTGCGTAGTAGACCAGTTTCTTCTCGGAAATCGTGTGAGGAACGAAGGCCGTGGTCCAGCAGGTGAGGTTCCTCCAATCGTTGTCGAACTTGCCGTACTGATCGGCTACCGGATAGATTTCGGATCCCGGCAACGGGGTAAAATGGCACATGTGGAACTCGGAGAAAGGCAGTTTCAACAACAGGGCAATGGTCCGGCGCGCATCGTCCTCCGTCTCGGTCGGATTGCCGATCATGAAGAACCCGCAGGGATGGATGCCGGCTTGCGCCGTGAGCGTGACGGCTTGGGTAATCATCTCGATCGTGGTGTTTTTCTTGATGACCTTAAGGATGCGGTCGCTTCCGGACTCGACGCCGTACCAGATTTGCCAACAGCCCGCCTGCTTCATGAGTCGAAGCGTTTCTTCGTTGATCATGTCCACACGGCCGGCGCAGCTCCAGGTCATATCAACGCGCTCGGAGATCATCCGCTCGCAGAACTCACGGAGAACTCTGCGGAAGGCCAAGAAGTTGTCGTCGCGGAACTGGATTTCGCGAATGCCATATCGTTGTTTGAGGCGCAGGAGCATGCGGACAATGTAGTCCGCGGAATGGGCGCGCATGCGCCGGCCGAAGACCCGCTTGTCGCAGAAGACGCAAGTTCCGGGGCACCCTCGCGTCGGGATGACGAGCGCGGCCGGTGTGCGTTTGAGGGTGTGAACAGGGGGGCAGTAGTGGACCGCGAGGTCGGGGAGGATATCCCAGGCGGGGAAAGGCAGGCGATCGAGGTCTTCGATGAACGGGCGCCTGGTGGTAATCCGGAAGCCGTCGGCGGCGCGGAGGATAAGGCCCGGGATTTTGTCGAGTGGCGCGGCGGCGGGGCCGAGCAGGGCATCGGCCAGTTCGGTCATGGTGATCTCGCCTTCGCCAAGGACGCCGATGTCGAAGGCCGGCAGTCTTTTCATGGTTTCCTCTGGAACGGCCGTGAGGTGAGGGCCCCCGAGGATGACTGTTTTGTCCGGCGCCTTGGCTTTGATTTGCCGGGCGACGTCGTGGGCATTGAAGATGCTGACCGTAACGGCGGTGATCCCGACAATCCGGGGATCAAAGGACAATGCTTTCTCGGCCGCGCCATTGTGGTCGAGGTTCTCCGCTGGCGCGTCTACGATGGCCACGGCGCGGCCTTTTTCGCGGAGCACGGCGGCCAACACGGCCAAGCCCGTTGGGGGCGTCTGGCCGCCGGCCTTGAACTTGATGCCGTATCGCTCTTCTTGAGAAAGCGGCGGATTGACGAAGACCACATCCATCATGACTGGAGCGTATCATTGGCGACGGTTGCGGATCAAGGCGCGCCGATCCTTGCGCTTGAAATGGCGCTCCGGTAGTATGCCTCGCATGCAAGACGTTGGGCTGCCAGTGGACGGGCGATCGGAGGCGCGGCAGCGTCGGCCGACCGATTGGGCCGCGGTTCTCCTGTTGCTGGGTGTTGCGGCCTGGCATTTTCTGACGCTCCCGAGTTGCTTCTACTCGGGCGATAACTTCGCCTGCCGGGCTGAAACGGCCAACTGGCTGATGTCGGGACACCTGGGCATTGATTACGCCCTGGAAGCCGTCATGGGAGGAACGCGCCAGCAGCGGGCCGGCATGCTCGAGCAGCGGGGCCAATACTTCTTTGAGAACGACAAGCGCGGCCGATTCTACTCCAAGTACGGAATCGGTTATACGTTTCTGTATCTCCCTCCTCTCTGGGTTCAGAAGCTGATCGTGGGGCGCGTGGAACTCATGGACAGTTCCCGGGCGCAGATATTCCTGCTGGGCGTGTATCTGATCTTTTTCGCCCTTGCCGTTATCGCGTACCTCTACGCTATTGCCGGCCTCTACACGGACAGAAAGCGGACACGTGTGACGTTCGTCCTGATCCTGGTCTATTGCACCTTTGTCTGGCACTATCTGCGCGCGCCCACTCTGGAGATATTCCAGATGTTTCCCTTCCTGGGGTTCTACTATCACATGATCCGTTTCATGCGGGGGCAGCGGGCGCCTGGGCCGGAAGGGGCTGGGGCTTGGAGAAACTGGAAGCACATGCTGTTCGCGACGCTCTGCGTCGGCGGCCTCCTCTTTCTCAAGACATTCTTCGGCCTGCTCATTGCCATCGGCGGCGTATTCGCCCTTTTCGCCGGGCCGAGGGAGGAACCGTTGTTCGTCCGGGCTATCACCAATCTGCGGCGGAATTTTTGGCGCTACGCCGTCTTGATGGCGCTGCCCATCGCAGCGTGCCTGGGTCTGATTTTCTGGAGCAACAGCATCCGGTTCGGCGACTGGTTGAACATGGGCTACGGTCAGTGGGTTGGAGAGGATGGGCTTTCCCACGACCGGTTCTGTTTTGAGTTCGTTCCCAAAGCATTTGCGGGATTCTTCTTCTCGAAGGGCAACACGAACGCGTTCGCGCACTTCCCGGTCTTTGTCGCCGCAATGGCCGGCTTGCGACGGTTCGGCCGGAAGCATTCGGAAGAACTCGTCCTGATCGGCGTTATCTTCGTCGTCAACCTGGTCGCCATGAGCGGATTCTATTTTTGGAGCGGCGAATGGTGCTACGGGCCGCGCTACCTCCTGCACATTCTCATTCTTGGCTCCATCCCTTTTCTGACGACGCTGGATCGGCTGCCTGCCGCGGCGAATCCATGGATTCGCCGGACGGCGGTCGGCGTCATGGTTGTGGCATTCGGTTGGTCGTTTCAGATGCAAATCTGCGTCAACTCGTTCGACTACTTCGTCTGCCACCGTGTGACCCCGTTGCTGGGAGAACTGAAGCAAGATCGGATCAACGATTACACGGCGCGGACATGCGGCTTTCACCGAGGATACCTGTGCAAGGACTTGCTCGCCTACCGGGATGGAGGCAAAGAGTTCTATCCCCTCAAGGTGTTGGAGGAGATCGTGCCGGCCGACAGAAGAGGCTTCATCCAACGGATTGAGGCATACGTGAAGTTTTGCGCCCGGCCGAACTTCTTTTTTGCCGATAAATGACAGCGAATGGTCGCCGGAGTCTGCCCGACGAAAGGAAAACCATCCATGAAAATCGCCGTTTTGATCCCCTGCTACAACGAAGAATTGACGGTCGCCAGGGTTGTTCAAGACTTTCGATCGGAACTGCCCGATGCCGAGATAATCGTGTATGATAACAACTCTACCGACCGAACGGCCGAGATCGCCAGGCAGAACGGCGCCGTCGTGCGCGCGGTTGCGCGACGGGGCAAGGGGGCCGTTGTGCGCGCCATGTTCCGCGACGCAGACGCCGACATCTGCGTGATGGTGGACGGGGATGACACCTATCCGGCCACGGCGGCGCGGGACCTGGTCGACGCTGTGGCCTCCGGCCGCGCCGACATGGCCGTGGGGAATCGACACGCTGGGGGGGACTATGAGCGGACCAGCGCGCGGCGATTCCATAGTCTGGGCAACGCGCTCGTCATCCGCCTGATCAACCTGCTGTTCAAGTGCCGCCTTGCCGACATCATGTCCGGCTACCGCGCCTTCAGCCGGCTGTTCGTCAGGAACTGCCCCATCCTGACGGACGGCTTCGAGGTCGAGACGGTCATGACGCTCCATGCGCTGGACAAGAAGTTCCGGATCGTGGAGATCCCGATTGAGTATCGTGATCGTCCGAAAGACAGCGAGTCAAAGCTGAGCACATTTCCGGACGGGTTCCGTGTGCTGAAGACCATCTTGTGGGTATTCAAGGACTGCAAGCCGTTGCTGTTCTTCTCGATCCTGTCCGGCGTGTCTTTCTTGGCCTCGCTGGCGGTCGGGGCGCCGGCCGTGATTGAGTTCATGGAAACCCGTTATGTCTTCCACGTGCCCTCCGCCATCCTGGCCTCGGGGCTCGCCGTTATCAGTATTCTATTGATGGCGTGCGGATTTATCCTGGACACGATCGTCAAGAATCACAGCGAGGATTTTGAGGCGCAGTTGTTGAAACAGCTGGAGGCCGAACGCAAGCCGGGAGGTTAACGATGATCCGGAAAGCGGCGGAAATGAGGGCGGAGGTCCGCGAGAAGATGCGGGGCGGCGCCGGTGCGGTGACGATCCGGCACTACATGGGCAAGGAGGAGTTCCGGGCGCCGGTGCGGCTGTGCGCGCGCCTGGTCCTGCCGCCGGGCGCCGGAATCGGCCCACACCAGCACGAGAAAGAGGACGAAATTTTCATCGTCACCAGAGGCGCGGGGCTGTTGCACGATGGCGAAAAGGAAAGCCGTGTGTCCGCCGGCGACGCCATCCTGACCGGGAACGGCGGCTCGCACGCCATTCGGAACGATGGGCCGGAGCCCCTGGAGGTCGAAGCCATCATCGTGTGCTATCCAGCGTGAAGGAAGAGAAGAGGAGCACAGCGCAAGCTCCACACGCAACACGACTTTGCGCCTTTTGTGGTTCCTTTTGAAACGCCGGGTAAGCTGTCGAATAGGAATCACAGGCGCAAACGAGCGCGGTCGTGAAGACGCTACCAGAAGAACTGATGCTGCCGGCGCGGACAATCGCGCGGCCAGGCGCGGTGACGCGATTGCTGCCGGAGGCGGCGGCCTTCGGACGGCGCGGTCTGCTCGTGCACGGGCGTTCGCTGCATCGAAGCGGGGCGATTCGGCGTGTGCTCGACGGCGCGCCACGGGGCCTGGCGGTCGAGCGCTGGGAATGCCCCGGCGGTGAGCCTACGCTGGATCAGGCCGAGGAGTTGTTGGCGTTTGCCCGCAGTCGGCAGGTGGAATGGGTAGCGGCGGTGGGCGGCGGAAGCGTGCTCGACGCAGCCAAGGCCTGCGCCGGGCTGCTCCACGCGACGGGGCCGGTGCTGGGCTACCACGACGGGAAGGCCCTTCCGCCGAGCCGCACCCCGTTCCTGGCGGCTCCGGCGACTGCGGGAACCGGCTCGGAGTGCACCGGAGTGTGCGTGCTGACCAACGCGAAGACGCTCGTAAAGAAGTCGTTCCGTCATTCGTCGTTCATGGCGCGCGTGGCGCTCCTGGACGCTGAGCTGCTTGCCACCTGCCCGCCGGCCGTGATCGCCGCGTCCGGCATGGACGCCTTCACCCAGGCCATCGAGTCCTACGTGAGCCGGGGCGCGAGCTGGTTCAGCGATGCGGCTGCGCTGGAGGGCATCGCTCGAATCAACGGCAGTCTGGAGGCGGTTTTCCGCGAGGCAAAGGGCGATCCGGCGCAGGACCTCATGACCGGCAGCTATCTGGCCGGGCTGGCGCTGGCGAACGCGCGGCTTGGGATCGCGCACGGCCTGGCCCACCCGCTGGGCGCCCGGCGCCATGTGCCGCACGGCCTGGCCTGCGCCGTCTGCCTGCCGCACGCCATCGAGTTCAACCGGGCCGCCATGGGCGAAAAATACGACCGGCTCAGCCGCGCGGTCGGCGGCGACCTGCTGGAACGGACGAGGAGCCTGATACAAAGTTTGGGCATCGAGTCGCCGTTTGCCGGCAAACCGATCGAGCGCCTGGAAGCCGTAATCGAGGAAACACTGGCTTCCGGGTCCACGACGGCGAACCCGCGGCCGGTCGGCCGGGATGATGTGCTGGAACTGCTCAGGAGGATTTTCGACCGCGGAACGGCAGGATTAGGCAATTGATATCGGTCAAGGTGGCTGTCGGCCTGCCCGGCAGGGGAAGAAGGCTCAAGGAAGTGGCCCGGACCAAAGACGCGGCGTTCCGTCCGCCCCCGGCCAGTTTCCGAAGCGTGAACCGTTTGCGCGCGCGAGCGCGGCGAGGAGGAGTCCGTATTGAAGCGCGAATGCGGCGAGGATGGCGGCAGTGCCCCAGATAACGCCGCCGCTGGAGGCGGCGTTGATCGCGGGGTAGAAGAGGAAGATGTTCATCCACCACCCGTCGCAGACCGGGTCGGACAGGCCGGCGCAGCGGAGCACTCCTGGCACTACCGCCCAGACTCCCAGCGTTGCCGAGAGCAGCATCCAGACCCGGAATCGGCCTGCCAGCTTCGCGCCGGCCCGCCATGCCTTCAGAAGTGACGGGAGCGCGATTGCCGAGCCGACCAGCATCCCCAGCGAGAAGTGAACGGCCGAATGCGCCACGGCTAGAGATCCTCCCTGATGCGCAGTTCCCGCCACGCGGCGAGCAGCAGGCTCGCCAGCATCGCGGCAACGCCAATGATGTGCCAGATCGAATCGCGCTCGATCCGATCAATAGTGTAGTGCCACAGGCAAATATCCGCGCGAGAGTCTCGGGCGAGGCGGTGATACAAGTCGGGCCTGCCGAGCAGGCGCGGGAGGTCCGGAATGGTCGCCCAGAGGGCGCCGAGCGCCATGCAGAATGGGGTCCGGACCAGCATGGGCGGGGAAGCCCGGCATCGGCGGCGCGCGTAAAAGGCCAGCGCGACGACGAATGGGATGAGCATGCCGAAGAAAATCTGGTTCACGGCGCGGTCTCCGGCAGGGCAGGCAACTTGACCCAGTCGCGGAGGGAACGAACCCGGTCGAACGCGATACGGGCGCCGTCAAGGTCGCCGAGGCGCATGCGCAGCATGCCGAGTTCTTTCCAGAGACGATAGTTGTTCGGGTCATAGGCAGCGGCTTGGCTGATGCAGCGCTCACCGAACGCGTTGGATCCGGGCATGTTGCGCAGGCAGGCGTGACGCCCCAGACAGTACCAGGCGTGCCAGGAGGTGGGCGCCCAAACGAGCGCGCGGGCTGCTTCGCGGGAATCGGCGCTCATCAGATGCGCGGGGGAATCACGCTGTCGGATCGGCCGGGCGGCGAAGCCGAGCGCGGCCAGAATGGCCAGCCCAACGATGGGCGCCCATGCCGACCGCGCCGGCAGGGTCTCCGGCGCCTGGACCTCCGCCGAGCCGGGCGCGAGCAGCAGGCCGCCGAGCGCGGCAAGGACGACCGCGTAGAGCGGGACGTGGAGAGCAAAGTCGCCGCCCGCATGCGCGGCAGCGGCGACCAGCGCGCCGGCGCAGGCGCCGAGCACGACCGAGTCGCGCGATTCCGCGCGCAGCGCCCGCCTTGCCTGCCGGGCAAGCGCAACGGCGAGCACGGCGAGCAGCGCGACGCCGACCGCGCCGGTTTCGGCGAGAACCTGCAGGTACTCGTTCTCCGCATGAGTCATGTGACCGCTTTCGGATGTGGCGCGGCACTGCGGATGCGCCATGCGGAACGCGTCGGGTCCGGCCCCGAGCAGTGGATAGGAACGCCAGGCCGCCAAGGCGCTTTGCCAGGCGCTCGAACGGACGGCCAGGCTTTCCCGGTCGTCGTGGCGCGGAAGCCGCCGCAGGCGCGCATGGATTGATGGATGCTGCGCGGCAAGCAGGGCAACCAACAGACCGAACAGCAGGAGCAGAAGCGTCACAAGAATCATGCGCCAACCTGCCCGCGTTCCGGCAGAAGAGTGGCGGCGCGGGCCTAACACGGATATTTCACGCGCCCGGGATGGCATGTGAAATATCCGGGCCAACGACGCCAGAGCGGCCAGCAGGCCGATCCCGCCGGCCAGCGCTGCCCCAAGCGACAGGGACAGCAGCACCCCTGCCAGCATGAGGACCAGGCAGATGATGGACAGTGCGCCGCGCGTCCAGCGTTGCTCCGTGAAATCGTTTGCTCCGAGCAAAAGGGCGGCCGGCATCAGTATTGCCAGGAAACCGGCAAAGTGGTTTGGGTTCACGAAACAGGCCAGAGAGCCGGGGAGCGTCGGCGGGATGGGGAAGAGCCACCAGAGCATTGCGCCCTGCGGGCAGCAGGTGACCGAGACGATGCCGGCGGCGGCCACGCACCCGCCGAGCAGCATGAGGAGGCGCAGGAAAACGCGTCGCCGCAGCCCGTTCAGGAGAGAGGAGAGCGCTGCGGCGGAGAAGACGGCGATCGCCAGCGCCACGGCTCGCCACGAGCCGGCGCGGTTGCGCGCGAGGGCGAACAGCGGCCTGCGGTCCGCAGGCGAGACTTGTCTGCCTGCCGGCAGAGCAAGTCCGAATGTCGGCGCGCGCTCGAGCGCCAGGGCCACCCGTTCGTTTTGCTCGCGACGCAGGCGGCCGGCAAACGCCATGCAGCCGCGCGGCAGCGGGATCGCCGAAACAAGCAGGAACAGCAATACGGCAAGATAGCCGGCCTCCACGACGGTCGGACGCCGGACCAGCCGCCGCCAACCCGCCGCCCGTTGGCGGAGCGCCGCGGCGCATGCCACGGACAATAGGACGCCGGCCAGGATGAGCGCCCAGGTCCACATGCCCGCGGCGGCCACAGTCAGCAGCAGCAATGCGGCGAGCAGGGCAATGAGCGGGATTCGGTTCACGGCGTCGTGGTCTCCTGCCGCGACCCGGGCGGCGCCGAGAGCGGCGTGTCGTAGATGGCGACGCCGGCGGAATCGTAGATCGGCGCCGCGGCGTCGGGTCGTTGGCCCTGCCCGTCAACCGTCACATAGTAGACGCGCCGCGACTTCCCATGCTGAAGGTTCTCGACTCCACGCCAGTCGAATGGGTTGCGAAAGTAGGCCAGCCATTGGGCCGCGAGCCGGCGCGGGGACTGGCGCCATGGGGGCGGGGAACGCAATCCGACGCCGAGGGTTGGGTTGGAAACTGTCTCGAACCGTGGCGCGCCGGAAAGGTAGGCCTGCAACTGTTGTCGCGCGGCGCCGCTTTCCGGCGCCACGACGGCGAGCGGCCCATGCGGATCGCGCGCCTCGAGAAACCGGGCTGCTTCACGGATTCGCCGGGGAGTAGCCGTTGCGGAGCGATGGCCGATGACGGCCGCCGCTTGCAGAACGGTTAGGGCAACCATGACACTCCGGAGAACGAGCCGGTAACGCGGCATGGTGAGCGCGAGCCAGGTGAAGCCGGCGGTCGCCGCGATGGTCACGAACGCGAGGGCGATCATGGCCCCGTACATTTCGCCGCCGGCGATGGGCAGGGTAAGAACGAGTCCACACACGACAAAGCGCCAGGGCGCTTTGTCGAGGTGTCCGGCGAAAAGAACGGCGCCGAGCAGCGCGAATGGCAACATCCAGGCGAACCGCGCGCCGGAATCGTGGACATAGGCAGCGAGCGAGCCAAGCGCCGGCGGCATGAAAGAGGGCGCGGACAGACCGACGCCCGCAACCAG
The DNA here is from genome assembly GCA_030018915.1 of Verrucomicrobiota bacterium. Lineage (GTDB taxonomy): Bacteria > Verrucomicrobiota > Kiritimatiellia > UBA8416 > SLMC01 > JASEHE01. Next base: position 8,152 of record JASEHE010000014.1, on the reverse strand, counting down.
AGCAATGAGAAGGAGCAGGGCCGTGACGAAACGAGGCCGCCGGCGCGGCAACAGCCGGGCCAAAAGAACCGCCAGCAGCACAATGGAGACGGCAATCCAGCCGGTCTTGTGGGTCAGAGTCAGCAGCAGACCCAGCAGAACGGCGGCGGCGCGCGACGCAAGGCGGGGCGCGGAAATGGCGCACAGGAGAAACAATGGGAAGACGGCCAGAAAGAGGCCGCGGCCCGTGGCCCAGTGATTGTACCGCAGGAAAACCGGCGAGAAGACGTAGAAAAAAGCGCACCACGCGGCCACAGTCGGCCGGACGAACACGCGGTTCGCCAGCGCGTAGGCGGCGAACAAGCCGGTGATGCCGCCGACGAGCGACACAACGTAGAAACCCCAGTCAACTCCAGCACCGCCGAGAATCTGAACGCCGGCCAGAAGGAGCGGCTGAACAACAGGATAGGCGCCGGGCGTGAAGCCGAAGAGCGATAGAGGATGAAGCAACCAGGCGATCTTTTGCTCCACGGCAACGCTCGCGGCCAGGTCCTGCCACTTGTGCGTGTCGTTCCCGGCCAGAAAGGTGAATGGCAGCGCAACTATCGCGAAAGCCGCCGCCAGAAGCAGCGGAACGGCATGCGCGAATTCCATTGCCGGAAAGAACGGAAGCCGCCGGCAGATCACGATCGCCGCCAGCAGGAGCGACAGCGCCAGATGGAAGACGGCCAAGCACAGGTCCGTGACGGGAATCTTTACAACGTGCAGGAGGAGGATTCCCGCGCTGTTCAATAGCATGGCGGCGATTCCCGCCCACGCAATCGTCTTCGGCAGGCCGGCGCGCGGAACGAGCGCGCGCGCGACGAGCCAAGGATTCCCGGCAATCGCCAAGATCGCCGCCAAACGAAAGGAGATGGCAATCAGGAGTTCCACGCCGTGTTTCTTTGCGGCGGGCTACAGCCCGCTGGGACTGATCTCATGAACCGGGATTGTCGGTGGCACGTAGGGTATGCTGGGTATGCTGGGTATGATTGTCGGTGGCACATAGAGTATTCCGCGAATGGATGGACTGGAATTGTCCACCGGCAGAGTGGAGGCGGGCGCGCCGGCAAGCGCTCCGCCGTAGAAGCTGAAGAGGACGTGAACGACCAAGGCTCGGTCGGAATAGTGGGTCGTCACAACCCGGAAACCTCTGAAGGTGTGAACGGAATGGGGCGGGGCAGCCGCAGCCGTGACCAAGACGGCTGGCGGGCTCATCCACGACCCGCCGTAGATGACGCGGCGACCCGGATCGTTGATTTGGGCAAAGTCGTTGCACCATTCTTCGACATTGCCGCTGAGGTCAGAGATTCCGTAAAAGTTGGCGTTGGGTCGGGTTTGCTTCTGGCCGAGCAGGTTCTCTCCGTCGAAGAAACCGACGGGCAATTCGACGCCCGCCCGCCACTTCGGGAAGGCGAAGTTGGCGTCGAGCAGTTCGGCCGTATCCCTGCCGAAGCCGTAAAGGCGGTTGGTGCGACCGTCCCACGCGGCGATCTTGTAATACTCGTTGAAGGCGTTGGTCGTCACTTGCGCGGGGGGGGTGTTGATCATGGGAAGGCGGAATCCCTTGAACGAGAGCCACAATTCACGCTCCAGATCGCCGAAGACGCCGGCAGGCCAATTCGTCGCCGTCACCGGCGCCCAATCACAGGCATTGGCGCCCTCCGTGTAGCATCGCTCGGCGTTGCCGCGGTCCGACTCGATGGTCAGCCAGTTGCAGTATTTCGCTGCGCCGAGCCACGAGACGCCCGTGACCGGACAGTCGCGGAAATGGTCCAAGTCGTCCGCAGCCCGCCGGCAGGCGTAGCGATGTCCGACAGGCTGCGTTCGATCATAGGTGAGGCGGCTGGCGGACAAGACAAATGCTTCGTCTTGACCGGCGCGGCGATCGGGATTGATCCATACGTCGCTGGCTGGGTCGAAGAAGCGGCTGGCGGGCAAGGCAAATGCTTCGTCTTGACCGGCGCGGCGATCTGGGTTGATCCATACGTCACCGGTTGGGTCGAAGAAAAGGTTGGCGCCGCGCGGACCGCGCGGCGAGGCTTCGGCGTCATTGAGGAACCGGACGAACTGGGCGTTAGAAACCTCGAATCGGGATGCAAAGAAGGTGTAGGCTGGGCCGCCGGGTTGCCTGCCTGCCGGCACACGGTTGAGGACGGTGCCATTAGGATTGACGCGGCGGTCGATATGGAGCTGGTCGAGGAGCAGGCGGACGACGCCGTCGGGCAGAAGCCGATACGAAGCGGCGACGCGCTGCTTACGGTCCGGCAAGCGGACAAACACGACCGGAGCGTTCTGCACGATCTGGCCGTCGGTCGTTTCGTAGCGGATAGCGCCCGAGTAGTCGAGGGTGGGAACTCGGGGCCGGTCAACCGCAATGCGAATCAGGGCGGGGTCGGCGCCCGGGGCGAGGACAAAGACATACTCCAACTCGTAGGAATCGCCATAGACGGCAAGATCAATTCCCGGGTAGATGTCGCGATAGTACGCGTGAGCGCCGGCGCGCTGTTCCGGCCGGGTCGCGCGCGTCTGGTCCGCCGAAAAGTAGTAGCTTGCCACGCGCAGTTCCGCGAGGGAGACGGCCGGAGCAGACGGATTGGCTCCCACGAGGTATAGGTGAACGGGGCCCTGCGCGTCTTTAGCCCTGCCGGTTGCGACCACGCAGGTGAGCAGGCAGAGAATAGCGGTCAGTCTGGGCGCGTGTCTCATTGCGGCCGGCGCGGCTGGGTTGACGAGGGCTCCACATCGGACTGCGGCATCAAGACTGCACTGTCCGGCTTCTGGATCACCTCGTGGCGGGTCGCCGGCAGGGGTGAGCTTTCCCGGAGAATCTCCCGGAACTTGTCGCCTGGTATCGCTTTGGACTCAGGGGCGCGACCCGGCGCGATCGCGATCATCGTTTGTGGCTCGGTCACATCAAAGACGACGCGACGCGCCGCCTCCACCGGAATCTCCTTGCCGGTTAGGATGTTACGCAAGGCGGTCCCGTCGGACGTCGTCTCCACGCGGATCATCTTCTGGGGCGCAAGGGAAAGGACGTAGACCTCCTCGACATCGCCGGTCGGCTTGACGCACAGATCGCAGCCGCGGATGCCGATGGTAGACAACCGGGTCTGGACTTTGAACCGGTCCGGATTGATTTCGGCAATGGCGCCGGTGACGACACGGCAGAAGCCGCTGACCGCTCGCATGACGAAGCCGGTCCGCTCGACGTTCTGGCGATCGAACACGTAATGGTCAAGAATGAGATGGCTGTTTTCGGAAACCAGCAGCTCCGAACCGTCATCGAGCCGGATTTGCAGTTTCGCGCGCGCGGACGTTTCAATTACCTCGTTAGGGAAGACGCGCGCGTCGAGCGTGAGCGATCGCCGACGCATGGCGGAATCGGTTGCCGACGCGGTTCCCCGGATCGAAGCGATCGTCCCGATTCCCGGCTTCTGGAACGCGGCCTGCGCGGTTTCGGCGGCGGCAGGCGTGGCGTCGCCGGGCGTGGGCTGCCTTGGCGACCGGGCCAGTGGCGGCGGAGGCGGCGTGGGGCGCGGCGCGCGCACGGGTTCGACGGCAGGAGGAACGACGATGTCCACCCGCGTCACCTGTGGAGGTGGCGCCGGCGCCGTGGCAGACGCCGGCGTGGCTCTGCCTGGGGAAGCCGGCACCCGCGCTGGAATCGAGAGGTCAAACAATATGGGGGTCAGCCACGCGACGACTCCCAGCAGACCCAGAACCAGTATTACGACAGCTATAAATGCCCGTTTTGCTTTCACCGTCGGATTTTTATCTCTTGGGAGAGCCGCAGGTTGCCCGGCGCCCCCTCACACACTCCCGGACGCGCGCGACTCGAGCATCCGGTCCTTTTCTTCCTTTGCCGTTCGCGCTGGTCGTCAGCCGACTGCGCGCGTTGCAGGCAAAGCGCAATGCCGGCGTGTTCGCGCTCGCGGTGTAGGCCACGAAGACCGGCTCCGCCTTCGCCATGGTCGCTCCCTTCAGCATGACCGGCGAAGAATACCAACTCTGGAAACGCCTGTCGAGGGCAACCGATTCGGCCGTGATCCGCCCTTGCGCGGGGCGGGTCTGCCCGGTATCTTGGCGGCGCGATGAAACGACCGCGAAGGACCCCAGTGGCGATGACGATCGCCGGCTCGGACAGCGGCGGCGGGGCCGGGATTCAGGCGGACCTGAAGACCTTCCAGGCGCTCGGGGTGTTCGGCGCGAGCGCCGTTACGTGCCTGACGGCTCAGAATCCGGATGAGGTCACGCGCGTGGCGGCAGTGGACCCAGGCATGGTGGCGGAACAAATCCGCGCGATCTGCCGTGGCTTTCCCGTAGCCGCAGCCAAGACCGGCATGCTCTACTCAGCCGGGATTGTCCGCGCCGTGGCGCGAGAAGTTCGCAAGCAGGGCATCCGGAAGCTGGTGGTGGACCCCGTGATAATCGCGACTTCGGGGGCGCGGCTGCTCAAAGAGGAGGCCGTGGCTGTCCTGTGCCGGCGCTTGATTCCGCTGGCGACGGTGGTGACGCCTAATCTGCCCGAAGCCGAGATGCTGTGGGGCCGGCGAATCCGGTCGCTGGATGATATGAAAGCGGCGGCTCGCGGGATTGGCGAGCGATTCGGCGTGGCCTGCGTGTGTAAGGGGGGGCATTTGTGGGAAGCGGCCAGGGTTCAGGGTTCAGGGTTCAGGGTAGAAGGCGGCGCTCGGCCTCCCGCCTTCGCCGGACTACGGCGAGGCGCGCCGGACGAGCGCAGTTGGCGAAGAAGCGCAGGTCGAGGACGCCATGCGCCACCGGCCGAGACCGCGTCGCAGACACGGGAGAACGCTGGAGTGGCGGATGTGCTGTATGCCGGAGGGAGGACGAAGGTGTTTGTGTCGGCGCGGGTGGTGACGCGGGAAACGCACGGGACCGGCTGCGCATTTTCGGCGGCGCTGGCCGCGTTTCTGGCCATGGGATTTGCGCTGCCTGAGGCTGTGCGGAAGGCGAAGGGATTTGTCGCCGCCGCGTTGGTCAGTGCGATCAGAACGGGGAAACACCTGCCGATGTGGATTGATCCGCTGCCTGCATGATGGCCAGGACCTCATCGCGTTTTTTCTCCATCGTGGCGCGGGTCCTGGCCTCGAGGTTCAGACGGACGAGCGGTTCGGTGTTGGAAGCGCGCACATTGAACCACCAGTCGGGGTATTCCACGCTCACGCCGTCCAGCATGGAGACCCGGCCGTCCGCGTACCTGGTCCGGATCGCGCCGAGGATTTTCTCCGTGTTCGCGACCGCGAGATTGATCTCGCCGGTGGCATGGTAGCGGCGCATGGGCGCAATGAGCTCGGAAAGCGGCCGGTCGCTCCGGCTGACGATGTTGGCGATGCAAAGCGCGGCCATGCCGGAGCTTTCCGTGAAGTAGTTCTCGCGGAAATAGTAGTGGCCGGAGAGTTCCCCCGCGAACAGGGCGTTCGCGTCGCGCATCTGCTGCTTGATAAAGGCGTGGCCGACTCGGCTCATCAGCGCCCTGCCGCCGCTCTCCTCGATGATTTCCTTGAACGCGCGTGTGCTGCGCAGGTCGTAGAAAACCACGCCTTTCTCGCGCTGAAGGATGTCCTGCGCGATCAGCGCGCCGGTGAGGTCCATGGGGATCACCCGGCCTTTCTCGTCCAGGAAGCCGACGCGGTCGGCGTCGCCGTCGAACGCCACGCCGAAATCGTAGGCGCCGGACCGCATCTTTTCCTGGAGCGGTCGCAGGGTTTCGACGCGCATGGGGTTGGCCTCGTGGTTTGGAAAGGCGCCGTCGAGGGTGTCGAACAGGGCGTCGACCGTGAGGACGCCGCGCAGGGCGCGGGCCTCGTAGGCGCCCATGGCATTGGCCATGTCGGCGGCAATCCGCATGGGCCGCCGGAGGTTGGCGATCGCCTTCACGTGGCTGACGTAGTCGGCCACGATGTCGCGCGATCGAATTTTGCCGCGTTTGCCAGGCTGGGCGGCAAAGGATTCGTCGGCCACGATCTTCTCCAGTTCCTGGATTCCGGTCGAGCCGCTGATGGGAACGGCCTGGGCGCGGGACATCTTGAACCCGTTCCACTCGCCGGGGTTGTGCGAGGCGGTGATCATGATGCCGGCGTCCGCTTTGAATCTGCCGTTGGCGAAGTTGGACATCGGGGTGGAGCAGAGGCCGAGGTCGAGGACATCGGCGCCCTGCCGGATGAGGCCTTGGGCGAGCGCATCGAAGAGCGGCTTGGAATGCGGCCGCATGTCGCGGCTGACCACGACGTTTCGGCACTGGAGAAGGGTGGCGAAGGCGCGCCCGATCTTGAAAGCGAGATCGCCGGTCAGTGACTCGCCGTAAATGCCGCGGATGTCGTACGCCTTGAAGATGCCGGCCATTTTTGCCCTCGCTTTCGGAAGGTTTTGAATGAGTCCAAGCCCGCATATTCCACATTCCCGCGTGAGGTATCCGGGCAGGCGGGCGCATCCTACAGGGACAGGAGAGCGTGGTTCAAGCACGATCATGCCGGCATTTGTTCTGGCGGGCGCCGCGCAAACCGTCTATTTTCCGGGCATGGGTTGGAACGCGCTTTACCTGAAGCCGCGGACCGAGAAGAAGATGGCGGAGCGCGCCCGCAGGCTGGGGATGGAGTTCTACCTGCCGCTCCGGCGGGAAACCAAGATATACCAGCGCCGCAAGGTTACGGTGGACAAACCGATCTTTCCAGGATATTTCTTTGTAAGCTTCGACGCCCAGGGTCGGGTGAGCCTTCTGAAGAGCAACATCATTGTCCGAATCCTGGGACCGGCGAACGAGGCGCAACTGCTCCACGAGTTGGCGCAGATTCGCAAGGCGCTGGAGGTTGATCCCACGCTGAGCGCCTGTTTGGCGCTGAAGAAAGGAAAGCGCGTGCTGATCCGCGCCGGCCCATTCCTCGGCGTGGAAGGCTTGGTCTCGGAGTTGAAGGGGCCGGTTAAGGTTCTGCTCAACGTCGAGATGATCGGCCGCGCCGTGGTCGTGGAGGCGGACCGGGATTTCTTGGAGGTCGTTGACGACTAATGCGGTTTTTGAACTGCGGCGATGGCGGCGGCGTTCCGCGCGTCCTGACGCCATCGGATGAATTCCAGGATGCCGTGTTCGAGCGGGGTGGCGGGGCAGTAGCCGAGGAGGCGGCGAGCCTTGGCGATGTCGGCGCGGGTCATGAGCACGTCGCCTGGCTGCATGGGCCGGCGGTCGAGCCGCGCTTTCTTGCCGAGGCGTTTTTCGATGAGCGCCACGAGTTCGGCGAGGGTCGTCGTCGCGGACTCGCCGAGGTTGATGATCTCGAAGCCGAGGTCGCGATCCACGGCGGCCACCGCGCCGGCGATGATGTCGTCAATGTAGGTGTAGTCGCGCCGGGTGGAGCCGTCGCCGAAGAAGGGCACCGGCTCGCCTGCGGCAATGAGGCGAGTGAACTTGTGGATGGCCATGTCTGGCCGCTGGCGGGGCCCATAGACCGTGAAGAAGCGCAGGGCCGTGAAGGAGATGCCGTAGAGGTGGTGGTAGTTGTGGCCGTAGAGTTCGCAGGCGGCCTTGGTCGCGGCGTAGGGGCTGATGGGGCGGTCAATGCGCGCGTCTTCGCGGAAGGGAATCTCCTTGACGTTGCCGTACACGCTGGACGAGGACGCGAACACCATTCGCTTGATCGCATGCTTCCGGGCCGCTTCCAGCAGGAGGAGCGTGCCGCAGCAGTTGACCCGGTCGTAGAGCAGGGGATCCTGGATGCTGGGCCGCACGCCGGCCCGGGCCGCAAGATGGACGACGACATCGAACCGGCTCTCGGCGAAGATTCGATCCAAGAGCGGGGCGTCGAGAATGTCGCCCCTGACGAACGCGGCGCCGGACGAGGCCAGGATCTGTCGGAGATTGTTTTCCTTGACGCGCGGGTCGTAGAAATCGTTTAGGTCGTCGAGAATGACGACGCGATCGCCGCGGGCCAGCAGACGCTCTGCCAGGTGGCTGCCGATGAACCCCGCGCCGCCGGTGAGCAGGATGTTCATGAGCGGAATCTCCCGAGAATGGGCGCACAGTAGCGGGTTTGACGCGGGTTGTCAAAGCTCCGTGCGATGCCGCAGCGATTCCGCAAGCTGGCGGAGAGGAGCGCAGGGAGAGCGCGGCAGGAGGCTG
>JASEHE010000149.1 GCA_030018915.1 Verrucomicrobiota bacterium | reverse complement strand
TCCACACCCCGCCTGATACGCGCCGTCGCAAACCGTTGACAAAACGAGTGTGAGGGCTTAACTAAGCGCCATTCGAGACTGCCTCCAACTCACCACAACGACCGCTGTACGATCTTCGCGTCTCTTCGCCTACTTCCGCGGCATCCCTTTCACGTCCTGCCGCTCGCCGGCCTCCTCCTCATCTCCGAGAATGACGCCCCCTTACGCGCGGATTTGGGCGCTCATTTCTCTGTTGTCACGGTTCGCGATTTCGCGTAGCCTGTTTCGCGGCGCTGTCGAGAGGAATCGCTCATGGTTCGAGGAAAACGCCCGACATCCAGTCCCAGATACCGCCGTGTTCTGCTCAAGCTCAGCGGAGAGGTCTTCCAGAACAAACGCAAGAGGCTGAACATTGACCCGGACGTGGTCGCTGAGGTCGCCCGCCAGATCAAGCGCGTCTGCGACATGGGCGTTCAGGTGGCCATCGTGATCGGCGGGGGGAACATTTTCCGCGGCGCGCGCGGCGAAGCTCGCGGGATCGATCGCAACACGGGCGACAATATGGGCATGCTGGCCACGGTCATCAACGGGCTCGCGTTGCAGAGCGCCTTGGAACACCAGGGGCTCGAGACCCGCCTGCAGACGGCCATCGAGATGCAGAAGGTCGCCGAGCCATTCATCCTCCGCCGCGCCCTGCGCCATTTCGAGAAAGGCCGCGTGCTCATTTTCGCCGCCGGCACCGGCCACCCGTATCTCAGCACCGACACGGCCGCCGCCCTCCGCGCCGCCGAGATCGGCGCCGACGCCCTGCTCAAGGCCACCACCCGCGTGGACGGCGTCTACTCGGCCGATCCGCTCGAGAATCCAAACGCCCGGCGCTACGCGCGCCTCACCTATTCCAAGGCCCTGGCCAAGTCCCTGAACGTCATGGACGCCGCCGCCTTCTCTCTGTGCAGGGAAAACGGCATTCCGATCGTCGTGTTCAATTTCTTCATGCGCGGAAACATTGAGGGCATAATCCTCGGGAAACGGATCGGCACCATCGTGCGGGAATAACCCAAACTCGGAGGACGTATGGAATCGCTGGATGATGTTTACATGGACTCCGACGACAAGATGACCAAGTCGCTGAGTTTGCTGCAGGAACAATTCTCGGGCATTCGCACCGGCAAGGCCTCGCCGGCCCTCGTGGAGAACGTCAAGGTTTCTTACTACAGGAACCCAACGCGGCTCAAGGAACTCGCCTCCATTGCCACACCCGAAGCGCGGTTGATCGTCATCCACCCCTACGACCCCACCAGCCTCCCGGATATCGAGAAGGCCATTCTTGCCGCCAATCTCGGCGTGACGCCCATGAACGACGGCCGCGTGATCCGCGTCCCGATCCCCGAACTCACCAAGGAGCGGCGCGCGGAGCTGACAAAGGTCGCCAAGACCATGGCAGAGGACTGCCGCGTGGCCATCCGCAATGTTCGACGCGACGCTAACGAGCATATCAAGAAGCTCGAAAAAGACCACAAGATCTCCCAGGACGACCGCGACGCCGGTCTCAAGGAAATCCAGAAGGAAACCGACTTGCACATCAAGAAAGTAGACGACATCTTCAAGATAAAGGAAGAAAGCATCATGGCGGTGTGACTTCGCTGTTGACGAGTTTCGCCGCTTAGGGTAGCTTGATCATCAGCAAGGGGGTTATGTGCCATGACAGAAAACTCCGAACAACCGGCCCAGCTTCCTCCAAAGCTCAATCTGCGCAAGCTTGCTGGAACCGAAGACGCCACCCGCCCAGCAATACCAAAGCCGATCCCGGCCAAACCGGAAGCAATGCCGATCGCGTTCGGCCCTGCGGGTAGCCCGCCGGCTGCGGAACCGATGAAACCGCCGGCTCCGGCGGCCAAAACCTTGCCGATCCGCTCAGTGGAGACTCCACAGGCCCCGGCGCCCACGCCACTCCTCAAGATACAGACGGGTGTTCAGCCTCAGACTGCTCACATCAAGATTCCCCAAGCACCCACGAGCCGGACGGAACGAACTCCGCTGATCGCGCCGCAACCTGCGGGCGGCGCCCCGACCAAACCGCCTTTCCAGGCTATTGCCGCCGAAACGGCCGCGCCTTCGCCCGAGGCCAAGAAGAAAGAAACATCGAAGATCCCCCTGGCGGCGGCGGCCAAACCGGCCTCGATCCTCGCCGCCGCGCCCTCCACCGAGGCGCCAAAGACGACCATCCGGATCAAGCCCAAGTCGGCCATTACTCCCGCAGCGCCTGCCGCGGCGGGCCACGCTGAAGGAATCACCGACAAGCGGAAAACTTCGCGAATCTCCTTGGAGGCCGCCTTGATCGCCGACGGGGAACAGGACAAGCTTTTGGCGGCCAAGGGTCCCAAGACAATCCGTCTCCAACGGCCTCAGCCCACGGCGTCCGCCCTCAAGGCGCCGCCCGTGCCCACCGGTGGAATCCTGGCGCCCGCCATGCCCACCACCCCGTCCCAGGCTGCGGACCAGGAACCCCTAGAGCCTGCTGCGGCGAGGTTTGAGGAAACCTCCCAGATCGAACCCCCACCCGCGCCGGCGCGGGAAGCCGCAAGCGACACTCGCCGAAAAACCATCAGGGTCAAGCGCCCAACACAGCGCCCGGGCGTCACCGCCCTGCCGACCCACACAATCGGCGTCACGGTCGGCGCTCATCGGCAGGGCCAGCAGGTCGTCAGGACAGACGCTATGCATCCGTTCTTTCCGGTCTTCGCCATCGCGACGCTCATCGTCATGCTGACCGTCGTCTGGATGCTCTGCGCCCAGACCTTCGGCAAGAATGTGTGCCTGACGCGGTATTCCTACTATCAGGATCCGGATTTGCCCTGGTACGGCAAGCTGCCGGTCGTCCAACAAAACTAACGAGCCACGCCCAGCGCGCTCCGGGCGCCGCCCCACAGCCCGGCCATCGAATTCTCGGGAGGACTCGCGCATGCCGAACGAAACGGTCGTCCATATTACGCCCAACAACTGGAAGAGCGAAGTCCTCAAGTCGCCGGTCCCGGTTTTGGTTGACTTCTACGCCGAGTGGTGTGGCCCCTGCAAGACGATCGCGCCGATCCTGGATGACGTCGCCGCAGATCTGGCCGGCAAGCTGAAGGTCGCCAAGGTGGACGTGGACAAAGACCGGTCGCTCGCCGCCCAATTCGGGATTCGCTCTGTTCCCACCCTGCTGGTCCTGAAAAGCGGTGTGGTCCAAGAACAGATGGGGCCCATGAACAAAGCCGCCTTCCTGAAGAAACTTTCCGCTCACCTCCCGGTATAGCGCTGGCTACGCCCGTCCCCGGACCCGTTGTATTCTGGCCCCTGAGGGCAACCCAACTCTGCGCCGCTATCTCCGAACTTCTTCGCGCGGCGCGAACATTCAGCATGGGCGAGCGCCGCAACACGTTGTTTACGAAGGAGGTCCCGCGCTTCCTTCAGCATTCAGCATTTGGTTGCGGCTTCGCCGCGCTGTCTTTTGCCTGCCGAGAGCGCGGCCCTTCGACGCTTTGCGTCTCAGTGTCATTCGTCGGATGGCTTGCCATCCTCCTCATGGCAAG
>JASEHE010000148.1 GCA_030018915.1 Verrucomicrobiota bacterium | reverse complement strand
TCCCAGATGGTTCTCAACTCGAAATCACGTCTTCAGATGCAAGATCGAGGTAGTACGTTTCCTCGTCGCGTCGCTCGGCGCGGACCTTGCCGGTCCGGAGCAGAGCGCCGAGGTGGCGGACCGCTTTATCCACGCGCATCCCGAACACCGCGGCAATCTGCGGCGCCGTGCCCGGGTGGCGGCGAAGCACAGCCAGCAGCGCGTCTTCCGTGATCCTGTTTCGACCGGCATGCTCGCTCTTGAACTCGGCAATGATCTCCGCGCGCGGCGTGAACAGGCCGGCGAGCTGCCGCATTCGGCCCTCCGGCACGGGAACGGCGAAATCCTCGGCCGGCGGGCGCACCGCCGTGTTGAGATGGATTCGGTCGGGCTTGATCTCCGCCGCCAGCGCGGCGATCCGGCGGACGTCGTCCGGCGCCGCGTTCAGTCCGGGCACTAGGAACACCTCGAGCCAAAGCAGGCCGCCGAACGCGGGCCGGAATGCCAGGCAGCCCTTGATCAACCGCTCGAACGACAGGCCGGAAGCCGGGCGGTTCACCTGTTCGAACGATGCCGCGTCCCAGGCGCTGAGGGAGACCTTCACGAGGAGGGCTTTGCGCGCGGCTTCTCGGACTTCCGGCAGGTGCAACAGGGTGCCGTTGGTGAGCAGGGCGGTTGGGATCGCGCTGTTCGCGCGAGCGAAGTCGAGGACCTCGCCGAAGCGCGCGTGAAGCGTCGGCTCGCCCGACCCGGCGAGCGTGATGTAGTCGGCCCGGCCGTCGGTCCGGAGCCACTCGGCGAGTTCGGCGAGCACGTCCGGCAGCGGCACGTAGTCCCGGCGTTCGAGGGTGCGGCGCGACGCGCGGCCGAGCTGACAGAACACGCAGTTCAGCGTGCAGGTCTTCAGGGGCACGAGGTCCACGCCCATCGAGCGGCCCAATCGCCTGGACGGCGCCGGCCCGAAGAGATAGCGCCAGTTCTTCATCGCGCCCCGAGAGTACCACAACGCGGCCAGACCGCAACCAGAACATTGAACAGAAGATCGCAATGGAAGCAAAGGACCTCGTGCTTCGCGACCTTTGCGTTCCGCCCTTTGCGATCTTTGCGTTGAAACTCTTCAGCGCATCATCGCCGTAGCCGCGGCGGTTCGCGCGGCCGGCCGCTCGATGCGGTTGGTGAGCGTGTTCATGCAGGTAGTCGGACAGCTCCCGTTTGTAGTCCACAACGCCTTCAGAATCGGCACAGCCGGGTTGGGTCGGCCAGTTTTCCGTTGCGGAAGATGACGCCTTCGCGGGCCAGGCGCGCGCGTTTGAGCCGCAGGGCGGGCCCGCTTCGCCGGCCCTGGAAGCCGCCGATCGTCAGGTCCGACGCGATCACCCGGTGGCAGGGGACGCGAGGCGCCCAGAGATTGCGTCGGAGGGCCTGCCCTACTGCCCGGCAGGACCCGCAATCGAGAGCCTTGGCCACGAGCCGGTAGGTGCTGACCCGGCTGCGGGGAATCCGCGCGATCATGCGGCACACCCGATTCTGAAAGTCGCTCAGCGGCAACGTCGCGCTCATGGCCATCCTCCCTTGGCGCCGTCAACCGCACAGTCTATATCTTGCCCTCCGCGCGGGAAGAAAAATCTTGCGAAGTTGTCGCGCCACGACTATGCTGCGCCGGTCGCTGGAAACCCGGTCGCGCCCTTGGAAGCCACGGAGGTCGCCATGCAGAAGAAGTTGAAGGAACGGATACTCGGGCTGACGCCCGCGCGGGAAATCCCGATTGATGTCGCGAAGCTCGTTACGATTCCGGAGGGCCAGCCGCGGCTTTTCGAGGAGACGTTTCCCTATGTCGAGGCGCCCCGCTTCATGTTCAGCGGCAAGGTCACGGAAGTCGTTGACGGCCACCCTGTGACCTTCGACTTCGACGCTCGGAAGCGGGCGGCTCTGGCAATCAGCGACACGACGTTCCGCGACGGGCAACAGGCGCGCCCGCCGTATACGCGCAAGCAGATCATTGATCTGTACCGCCTGCTCGGCCGGCTGTCCGGCCCGAACCAGGTGATCACGGCCACGGAGTTCTTCGTCTACTCCGACGGCGACATCGCCGCCCTCGAGGCCTGCCTCGAGGAGCACCGCGTCCATCCTAGCTACCCCGAGCCGACCTGCTGGATTCGCGGACTCACCGACGACGCGATTTACCTCAAGCTTATGCAGCACCTGGGCGTCCGTGAAACCGGTATCCTGACCTCCTGCTCGGACTACCACGTCTTTCTCAAGCTCCGGAAGAACTGGCGGACGGCTTCGATTGAGTTTCTCAACATGGCCAAGCTGGCTGCGGAGCGCGACATTCGCGTTCGCTTCCACCTCGAAGACGTGACGCGCGCCAACATGGACGAATTCGTTTACCCGTTCCTGGAGATGATCGCCAGGTTCTCCGACGCCGTCCCTGATTCGCTGCGCCCAAAAATCCGGCTCTGTGACACTATGGGCTTCGGGCTGCCATACCCGGGCGTGGACTTGCCACGCAGCGTGCCCAAGCTGGTCCATAAGGTCCGGCAGGCGGGCATCCCCTCGCACCGGATCGAGTGGCACGGTCACAACGACTTCCACCTCGTCATCGCCAACGCAGTGGCGGCGTGGCTCTACGGGTGCGACGTGCTGAACGGCACTCTGCTCGGGTTCGGCGAGCGCACGGGCAACCCGCCAATCGAGGCGGCCGTCATCATGTACCAGGCTCTCAAGGGGGTGAACGGCACGGACAGCCGCGTGATCAGCGAGATCGCCGACTACTTCCGGGCCATCGGCGTTATTGTCCCGCCGAATTACCCGCTGGTAGGCGACGACTCCAACCGCACGCGAGCCGGCATCCACGGCGGCGGCCTCGCTCTGGACGAGCGTATCTATCAAATATTCGACACGAGCCGCATTCTCGGTCGCCCGCCCGCCATCACGATCACGGACAAATCCGGCCTCGAAGGCATCGCTTACTGGGTCCAATGCTACCTTGCCCAGGACGTGGCCGAGCGCGCCGAGATCGCCGTCAAGAAGACGCGCATCGTCGAGATTGCCAAGTGGGTTGACCATCACTACGATCATCTCGAACGCGCCACGAGCATCTCGGACGACGAAATGGCCGAACAGATTCTCCTCCATATCCCGGAGGCGGCCGTGCCGGCGCGCATCAACAAGCGATACAACCTGAAAGACAAAGCCGTAGCCAGCGCCGACGACTGCGTCCCGATCATCGCCTGGATCAAGGACGAGAAGAAGCGGCGGGCCCAGGAGGCCCGTGAAAAGGGGCGGACCGACATCCCTCTCGACGGCATCTCGATGGAAACGCTAGACCGGCTTGTCCGGGAGCATTTGCCTCATCTGCGCCGCTAGCCCGCGGATTTTGCCCGGATAGAAGGGAACTCTTGCAAAACCACATGCCAGACTACGTGGCACGGGCATCTTGCCCGTGCTTCATGGGCGGGACGCCCATGTCACCGGGGATTTTGCAAGAGCCTCAAAGGGGTTGGTGTTTTTTCGACCTTGTTGCCTCAAGTAAAAATGACACCCAAGCCAAGCGTCGTTCTGGGGTACTG
>JASEHE010000147.1 GCA_030018915.1 Verrucomicrobiota bacterium | reverse complement strand
GCAATATGCCTCTTTCGTGCGGTGCTATGCAAGCACTAATACGTTAGTGTATTTACGAAATGGTGTACTTAGACCCGCGGAACCGTCACGAAAAACAAGAAGATTTCGACTGCGCCTTTGTCGCGAGCTTTGTCGACAAGGCTCGCGGCAAAGCTTGGGTTGTGGGCAGCAGCCCGTATTGCAATGACGTTCTCAAGGTTGCGCCGCGATCATGTCCTCCGAACGGCTCGACATCTTGCTCGTCGAACGCGGCTTGACGGAGAGCCGCGCGCAGGCCCATCAGTTGATCCTTGCCGGCCAGGTCCTGGTGGACGGGCACGCCCTGGCCAAGCCGGGGCACAAGGTCAGGACCGACGCCGCCATCGAGGTCAAGGAGGGGCTGCGCTACGTCAGCCGCGGCGGGCTCAAGCTGGAAGCGGCGCTGGACGCGTTCCGGATCGAGGTGAAGGCGCGCGTGTGCGCGGACATCGGCGCCTCGACCGGCGGGTTCACGGACTGCCTGCTGCAACGCGGCGCGGCGCGTGTGTGCGCGATTGATGTCGGCAAAGGCCTGCTGCACTGGAAGCTGCGGAACGATCCGCGGGTGACGGCGATCGAGGGCGTCAACGCGCGCTACCTGGAGCCGGCGCGGCTGCCGGAAAAGGTCAGCTTGGCCGTGGTGGACGTGTCGTTCATCTCGCTTACGAAAATCCTGCCGGCAGTCCTCGGCGTGATGACGGAGCCTGGCGAACTGGTGACGCTGATCAAGCCGCAGTTCGAGGCCGGGCGCAAGCAGGTGGGCAAGGGCGGAGTAGTGAAGGACGCGGCCGCGCGGCAGGCCGTGGTTGACAGGATTCGGGATTATGGCATAAACGAACTGGGACTAGACTGGGGCGGAGTGTGCGAGTCGCCCATCAAGGGGCTGGCGGGCAATGTGGAGTTCCTGGCCTATTGGAGGAAAGGTGTCAGGTGTCAGGAAAGTCGAAATGGCGAAGAGCTTTCTGGCGGTTGAGGACTTGGATGTGTATCGGAAGCTATGCCGGTTGCACATCGAGGTCTGTGAACTCTCGCGGGATTGGCCGCGGAACGAGGTTTATGAGTTGGGATCGCAACTGAGACGATCGTCAAACAGTTCGCCGGCGCAACTGGCAGAAAAGAACGACGACCGACACGTGCGCAACAAGGTGGAAGGCGTCAACCGAAGCCGGGGCGAAGCAGCCGAGACTATCCATCACCTGTTCATGGCGCGACTGAAAGGCTACATTGCGGAAGAGGTTTACCAGACATTCCGGGCGCGATATCAGGAGTGCATTCGCATGTTGAACGGCTTGGAGCGAACGCTCGAACAGAAGCTCCCGGACGACGACCGGCGATGGCAGGTGGGCGAGGCGCGTTCTGCTTACGGGGACGCTCAGGAAGTCGATGGACCGGGCTGGCCCTCTTCCCTGACACCTGACACCTTTATCCGGCACGGATCCTGAAAGAGGCTCGGCATGAGAAGACTGGCTGTGATTGCGAATTGCGAGAAGCCGCGGGCGAATGATGTTCTGCGGCGCGTGGCCGTCAAGGCCCGGGAACTGGGCCTGCGCGTGGCGGCCGACAAACCCACCGCGCGTCTGCTCCGCTACGGGACAACCGCCTCCGAGACGCGGATTTTCGACGGCGTGGACGGCGTCCTGGCCCTGGGCGGCGACGGCACCGTGCTCCGCGTCGCCCGCGCGCTCGGCGGCCGGGATCGGCCGATCATGGGCGTCAACGTCGGCGGGCTCGGGTTCCTGACGAGCGTCGCCGAAGCCGACCTGGAGCGCGGGATCGATTGTCTGGCCGCGGACCGATTCACGGTGAGCAACCGCGCGGTGGCTGAGGTCACGGTAGAACGCCGCGGCCGGCGGCTTTGGCGGTTCCGCGCGCTGAACGACGCCGTAGTCGCCCGTGGCCGCTCGCTGCGCGTCGTTACCCTCGATGTGTCCGTCGGTCGGGATCGGGGCACCTCCTACGTGTGCGACGGGTTGATCGTTTCCACGCCGACCGGCAGCACGGGCCATTCGCTCTCGGCGAACGGTCCGATCGTAAGTCCGGACACTTCGGCATTCGTCATCAGTCTGATCTGTCCGCACACGCTGAGCTCCCGGCCGCTGGTGGCGCCGGATCGCCGCGAGATCGTGGTCGGCGTGTCGTCCTCCGGCGGTCTGCTGCTCTCGATTGACGGGCAGGTTGGCCGGCCGCTCGTGCAGGGCGACCTGGTGCGCGTGCGCCGGAGCGCGAAGGGCGTGAAGTTCGTGCATCTGCCGGGTTACAGCTACTTCTCCGTGCTGCGCCAGAAACTGCGCTGGAGCGGGCGGAGCGATTGAGCCGGCGCCTTCGAAAATGCCATGTTGCCATGCTCACACTTTGCAAAGTGTGAGCATGCTTCTCTCCTCTGCTTTGGAGATTTCGGGGGCCTCATTCCGCGGGAGCGCTGCGTCCGAAAATGGAAACCGGAGACTTGGCGGAGAAAAAAGACCCGGCGCCGGCGGCCATGGCCATAGCGGCAAGGAGTCCGCTTATGTTCTTCTTCCCCAGTTTCGAGTTTCAAGTTTCGGACTGGCTGACACCCTCTTCTACCAGTAGTTTCCTTCTTTCCGCCAGACGTCGAGCATGAGTTCGTAGCGTTTGAGGGGCATCCCGGTGTAGACGCAGTTGCTTGTGGAATAGATATAGCCGCCGCCCGGCATCCCGTGCCGCAACGCGTAGCGCGCCGACTCGACCACCTGCTCGTCCGTGCCTGTGTCCAACATGGCGCAGCTCACGTTGCCGATCAGGCACAGCCCCTTGCCGTAGAGCTTCTTCACTTCCGCGATGTCCACCCCGCCCTGCGGATCGAGCGAGTGCAGGGCGTGCGGCTGGGTCTGCGCGAGCTGATCGAGAATCGGCATGATGTTGCCGTCCGTGTGTTTGATGACGTAAAAGCCCATGTCGCGGTAGCCCCTGGTCAAACGGGCCAGATAGGGCGTGACGAATTCCGAGAACTGGGCCGGGCTCAGGAACGGCCCGTTGTTGAAGCAGTAGTCCGCGCAGAGGGCGAACCCATCCAGCCCGCCGTGGTCCCTCAGTCTGGCCGCCCGTTCGAGCGCCCGATTCACCCGATTATCAGCCTGCTCCTTCATTTTCTCCGGCTCGTCAGCCAGCCGGTATGCGAACTCTTCGATCTTGTCTCCGCTCGGCAGCGAGTACGTGGCATCGCCGCGCAGCATCAGGAAGTACCGGTCTCCAGTCTTTTCGCGCGCGAGGTCGATCAGGCGTAACGCATTGTCGTCCGAGTCCGGGTTGGGATGCAGGAAGATGGCGCTGTGTTCGTAGCGCGCGGCGGTCATGATGTAGATGTCCGCCATCTCGTTGAGATGGAGCCGGCGTTCCCTCTCCTCCATCTGGCCCCACTGCGCGTATGCGCGCTGGGACGGGTGGACTTTGCCGAACGCCTCCATGGTGAGGTAGAAAACCAGCTCGAAATGCGGCACGCGGCCGGGCAGCGGCGGTTTTCGCTCGAGCGCCGCGACGAATCGTTCACGAGGAGTCAGCCGCGTCTTCTTCAGACCTGAATCTTGCACGGACTTCCCCTTTTGAGGGACTTTTCACTCCATCT
>JASEHE010000146.1 GCA_030018915.1 Verrucomicrobiota bacterium | reverse complement strand
CACAGAGCGGCACTGAGGGCGATGCATGGAAAAGACGTGCAAGATTCAGGTGGAACATACCTTCAGTAGTTCCGCCAAGGCAAGAAAAACCTCGCGCGAGGAGGCGATGCCGATTGCAGCCAACAGCGCGAGCAATGTCCGGTTGCGCCCGTCCAATTCGGCCAGGCCGGCCAAGTCGCCCCGCCAGAGCATGAGGGCAACCAGGCCCGCGGTCGTTTCAGCGAGGCGCGGCTTACGCCACGCCGGCGAGTTTCTTAGCCAGATCGGCGCCGGAGGCGGCGTCGGGCGCGTAGCCGTCGGCCCCGATCTCGTCCGCGAACGCCTGGGTGACCGGCGCGCCGCCGACCATGATCTTAACCTTGCCGGCGAGCCCAGCGGCCTTGCGCGCCTCGACGACGGCCTTCATGTTGACCATGGTCGTCGTGAGCAGCGCGGAGACCCCGACAACCGCGGCGTCGTTGGCCTTGGCCGCCTCGATGTATTTCTCGGGCGCGACGTCTATGCCGATATCAACGACCTTGAGGCCGGCGCCTTCGATCATCATGCCAAGAAGATTCTTGCCGATGTCGTGGAGGTCGCCCTTGACGGTGCCGATGACGACCGTGGCTTTGGGCTTCACGCCGGCTTCAACGAGCTTGGGCCGGAGGACTGCGGTCCCGGCCTTCATGGCGCGGGCGGCGATCAGCACTTCCGGAACATAGACCTCGTTGTTCTTGAAGCGGACGCCGATGACGTTCATGCCGGGGAGCAGCCCCTCGTTCAGTATCTTCTCGGCGCTCAACCCCTGAGCGAGCGCCTGCTGCGTGAGCGCCACCACGTCGTCGCGTTTGCCCTTCATCAGATTCTCGACGATATCCTGCAGTATGGCCATGACAATGCCTCCCGATTGTTTCGCGCCCGTCCAGTCCAGTGTCGGGACATCCGCGTTCGGTTGACAAAACGCGCTCATTAAAGCCTGAACCCGCGGAATTCCGATAGAGCGATTTAGTCGAAACATGGGACGATTCTGCTGTTCCCGATTGAAAGGCGCGCGGTTTTGAGCTAGTTTGCGGGAAGTCGAAGAACGGGAATATGGCAATTCTATCGAAAAGAGTTATGCTCGAAGTCGGCCGGGAACACTACCGGGCGTTCGGCTTGCGGCCGCGTTTCACGGACTTGGCCGGCCGGGTGCTCAACGCGCGGGACGACGAGATCGCGTTGGTTTCCGGCATGCTGCGCCGCCGGGCCTGCGCGCTGCAGGAGAGCATCAACCGGGGCCAGCCGCACGTGTTCGAGCCGGCGCCGGGGATGGCCGCGTGCGCGGTGGGCTTGGAGGATCGGCGAATGATCCACGGCAGCCTGCTGGGCGGCGAGGTGCTCCTCGACGGCGCTGAGGATTCCGGCCGCGCGGCGGAGTCGCTTGCCGCGCGGGGGATGGACGCCGATCGGGCGGCAGCCCTGGTCCGGCGGCTGCCCGTTCGGCCCGAGTCGTTCGTCCGGGACTGCGGCCGGCGCCTCCACGAAATGTTCTACCGGATCAGCGGATGGACGCCGGAGTTGATGGAGGAGAACCGACTCAAGGCGCTTCAGCAGGAACAGCTTGCGCAGGCGATCCAGGACCAGCGGCAAAGCGGACGGCAGGCGCTCTACGCGTTCGAAAAGGAACGCGCGCTGCTGGCCAACATTCGGGCGGGCGACAGTTCGGAGGCCCGGCGCATCCTCAACGAAATGCTGGCGGCGATCTACCTGTCGTCGCCCGGTCTGGTCGTGCTGCGGGCGCGGGTCATTGAGTTGATGAGTTGCCTGACTCGCGCGGCGATCGAGGACAATCCGTTCATGGAATCCCTGATCGAGCGCAATCACGCATGGACGGAGCGGCTCGTCGAGGCCCGCAATTTCGAGGACCTCTCGCGCGCGCTCATGCGGGCGCTGGACGATTTCATCGAGGGCATCTATCTGCACGGCATGAATCGGTCGAACACAAAGGTGCGGCAGGCCCTGGACTTCATCAACCGGAATTACATGAAGCGGATTTCACTCGACGCGCTGGCCCGCGAGGCCGGGCTCAGCGCGTCGCGGCTGTCGCATCTGCTCAAGGAGTTCACGGGAAGAACGGCCATCTGGATTGTCAACGAGGCGAGGGTGCGACACGCCAAGCACCTGTTGCAGACGACTTCGAAGAGTTGCGCCGAAATCGCCTACGAGGCGGGATTTGTGGACCAGAGCTACTTCATCAAGCGGTTTCGGCGGGTCACGGGCGCCACGCCGGCCCGCTACCGGCGGTTACGGTCGGCCTGAGGCCGCGCGTTTTCTGAAGATCGGCCGGAACATCGAAGCGCTCCAGGGCGCCAGGGCGTACTGGTCTTTGCCCGACACCCGGCGCTGTTTTCGATCGGGCTCACGTTGAACGTGGGCATCCTGGCCGACTATTTCACAGCCATGATCGTTTTGCCGGCGCTGTTCCGGTTCAGGGATTCTCGAAGAGCCCGCTGATGCTCTCGCGGTTGTGAATGCACCGGATGGCTTCGCCGATCAGTGGCGCCACGGATACGATCTGGATTTTGCCGCCAGGATCGCCGCTCAAGATCTCCACGGAGTCGGTCACCAGGAGGCTGCTGATGGCGCTGCGCTGGATTTTCTCCAGGGCGTCGGCGCCGAACAGGCCGTGCGTGACGGCCGCATGCACGGCGCGCGCGCCGCGCGCGATCAGCTTGTCCGCCACATCGCAGAGCGTGCCGCCAGAGGTGGTGAAGTCGTCAACCACGAGAGCGGTCTTGCCTTCCACGTGTCCGATGACCTGGAGAATCTCGGCGTCTTCGTCGTGGGCGACACGCTCCTTGTCGGCAATAGCCAGCGAACACTTCAGAGCCGTGGCGAAGAACCGCGCCTTCTTGGCGAATCCGGCGTCGGGCGAGACCACCACCAGGTTGCTCAGGCGCTTCTCCCGCGCGGCGTTGCAAAGGACCGGCAGCGCGTAGAGGTCGTCTACCGGGACCCTGAAAAAGCCCTGAATCTGCGGCGCATGGAGGTCCAGGGTCACCACCCGGTCCGCGCCGGCGGCCTCGATGGCATCCGCGCAGACTCGAGCCCGAATGGAGACCCGCGGCTCGTCCTTCTTGTCGCCTTTGGCGTAGCTGAAGTACGGGACAACGGCGGTCACCGAATCGGCGCTCGCGCGCTTGCAGGCGTCGAGCCAGAATAAAAGCTCCATGAAGTTGTCGTTGGCCGGATGCGCGGTGGACTGAACAACGTAGACTTGTCGTCCTCGGACGTTCTCCAGGATTCGCACGAAAAGTGTTCCCTCTGAGAAGCGGATGACTTCTCTCTGCGCATCGGGAACGGCGAGATATTTGCAAATCTTGCTGGTCAGGCGGAGACTTCCGCTGCCGCCCAAGACGACCATTTCGTCGGCTTTCATTGCCTGTCACCTCCTGACGCGCCTGCCCGGCGTGGCCTGACGGGCTGACGACTCCGCGCGATGCGGCGATCAGTCGAACGTTTTCGTCTCGCGATCGGAACGAATCATCGGAGCCGAGCGATAGTTCCCCAAAAAAGCGTGGGAGTCAAGGCGCGAGTTGGTGAAGCAAACCGTTGGGGTGCGGGACAAGAAAGTTACCGAGATGGGGAGGAGTCATGCGATTTTGCGTTG
>JASEHE010000145.1 GCA_030018915.1 Verrucomicrobiota bacterium | reverse complement strand
GAGATTGCACGGAGCGCCGACAGTGGACAGAGTGGCGCTTTTCATGCGCGCATGTATCATACATGCATACGGGTCAACACAAAAAAAGAGAAAAAACGAAAAGGATGCCGCGGAAGGCGCGCCCGCCCCGCCACCGTGTCACTGAGGCATTACCTGGTGCCTTGCTTTCCATTTCCCGTTCGGCTAACGTTCCCGGCGTCCCGTGGAAACAAGAAGGGAAGGACGCTTATGCTTGAGATCGACAACACGGCGTTTGTCCTCGTGGACGTTCAAGGCCAGCTCGCGCAGATCGTCCACGAAAAAGACGCTTTGTTCGAAAACCTCCGGCGCCTGATTAAAGGGCTGCAGATTCTCAACATTCCGATCCTGTGGACCGAGCAGAACCCCGACAAGATGGGACCCACCATTCCGGAACTCCGCGACCTCCTCAAGGCCTCTCGGCCGGTCTGCAAGATGAGCTTCAGTTGCCTCGGCGACGAAACCTTTGCGGGCCTCCTGGAGCGGCTGAAGCGCGAACAGGTCGTGCTGGCGGGCATTGAAACGCACGTGTGCATCTACCAGACCGCCGCGGATCTCCTGCAGAGGGAATACCATGTCGAGGTCGTGGCCGACGCGGTGTCCTCGCGCACCGCGGCCAACAAAGCAATCGGCCTGGAAAAGATCAGGGCCTGCGGGGGCCACGTGACCAGCGTGGAAACGCTTCTCTTCCGGCTCCTCCGCACCGCCGAGCACCCGGCCTTCCGAAAAATTCTCGCGATCGTGAAGTAAGGTTCCGCGCCCCCACATTCAGATAAGCGTCATCCCGAAGAGGCGCTCGCCATTGCGCATCGTCAGCGCGGCAATTCGGGCCACCGCGCAGCCCCGGATTTCCGCCACTTTCTCCGCCACGCGCCGCACGAGCGCCGGCTCGTTCGTTTTGCCCCGGTATGGAATCGGCGCCAGGTAGGGCGAATCGGTCTCAATCAGCAGCCGGTCCTCCGGCGTCATGGCCGCCACAGCCAGAACCGGCCCGGCGTTCGCAAAGGTCACGATCCCGCTGAGGCCGATGTGAAACCTGCGGGCAAGGAGCCTCCTTGCCGTCGCCGCGTCGCCCGTGAAGCAGTGCGCCACGCCGATCCGGTCCGTGTCGCCGGCCCATGCTTTCGCGTGCCGCTTCAGGCTTCGGAGCGTCTCCTTGTCCGCCTCGCGGGTGTGAACCACGACCGGCAGCCGCGCGGCCCGCGCCAGTTCGAGCTGCGCATCGAACAGCCGAATCTGCGCGCGGGCGGTCTCGGGATGGTAATGGAAGTCAAGCCCTATCTCGCCAACCGCTGCGATGACCGCGCGCTTTCGGCGGATGAGGTTGCCCAGATGCTCGATGGCCGCCTCCCAGGCGTGAATATCCCGGGAAAACGGTTCGGCTTCGCCGCGATCGAACCCAACCGCCGCCCGGATGTTCTTCGGGAACCGACCGGCCAGCTCGACCGCGCGGCGGTTGGCGTCAATGGAGCCGCCGACCGCGATCATCTTCGTGACCCCGGCTTCCAGCGCGCGCCGCGCAGTCGCCTCGGCCGCGCCGGCATTCCACTGGTCAAAATGAACATGGGTGTCGAAGAACATGTTACAAAACCGGATGCTTGAAATTGGAAACTTGAAGACAACAAGCCAGAAACGATCCGCGACAAGACGAGCCATGCCTCTTTCGCAAGGCTCGCGAGTGACATCTACCTCACATTCCCCGCCGGCTGCCCGCCGTCCGGATCGAGCTGGAGGCTGACCGACTCGATCCTGTTCCGCCCGAATCTCGCCTGCAGTTTGCCCAGCATCTCGCTCCCGGTAAAGCGCTCCAGTTCGTTCCGCCACACGGGACTGTCCACGAAAACCGTGAGCCGGCGGCGCTCCAGCCGGCCGGGTCGCGTGTGCCTGGCCACGGCCGCGCCCACGAGAGGCCCCCACTCCGCTTCGAGCGTCAGGAGCCATTGTTTGTTCTCCAGCCCAAGCCGCTTCATGATGCCCGGCAGAATCTCGCCGATCCGGCGGAATTCCACAAAAGCGGCCGGTGGTTCCCGGCCCTCGATGCGCAGCCGCTCCCGCTGCGCCTCCCAGCGGCCCCGATGAAAGCTGCTCCTGCGTTTCGGCATGCGCCACCCGCCGACTTTGGCCTTGCTTCTCCGCGCCCGACAAGGCAAGTTTCTTCCCATTCCGCTGTCTCTATACTCGAGAATCCGACAGAACAGGAGAAAAATCATGCCGACGCTAACCACGGGGAATATGCTGATCGCGCAGAGCGGCGGCCCCTCCGCCGTCATCAACCAGAGTCTCGTCGGCGCGGTGATCGAGGCCCGAAAGCGCGTGCGCATCCGTTCGATTTTCGGCGCCCGCCACGGCATCCAGGGCGTGCTCTCGGAAGACCTCGTGGACCTTCGCAAGGAAACCCAGACCACGCTCGAAGCCGTAGCCCGGACCCCCTCCTCCGCTCTGGGCTCCGTTCGCAAGAAGCCTGCGCCTGAAGACTGCGCGAAAATTTTCGAGGTTCTCCGGAAGCGCGACGTTCGCTACTTCTTTTACATCGGCGGCAACGATTCCGCCGAGACCGCGCACATCATCAGCCAGGAAGCCGGCAAGACCGGCTTCGATCTGCGCTGCTTTCACATCCCCAAGACGATTGACAACGACCTCAAAGAGAACGACCACACGCCCGGCTACGGCAGCGCCGCCCAGTTCGTCGCTTGCGCCATGATGGGCATAGACCTCGACAATCGCGCTCTGCCGGGCGCGCATATTTCCGTTGTGATGGGCCGCGGCGCCGGCTTCCTGACCGCCGCCGGCGCCCTGGCTCGCGCGCGCCCCGATGACGGTCCGCACCTTATCTACCTGCCCGAATGGCCCTTCTCGCCCGAACAGTTTCTGAAAGACGTCGAAGCCGTCCACGCCCGGCTCGGCCGCTGCATGGTCGCCGTCTCCGAGGGGATTAAGGACAAGAACGGCGCCCCAATCGCCGGACTATTTCTCAAGGAAACCGACTCGCACGGCAACGCGCAACTCAGCGGGTCCGGCGCGCTCGGCGACATGCTCGCCGACCTGGTCAAGTCCAAGACCGCGATCAAGCGCGCGCGCGCCGACACCTTCGGCTATCTGCAGCGCTCTTTCCCGCTGACCATTTCCGCGGTGGATGCCCGCGAAGCCCGCCAGGTCGGCGCGCTCGCCGTGCGGCACGCCATGAAGAGCGACTCGGGCTCGATCGCTATCCTCCGCAAGCCGGGGAAGAAGTACCAGGTCTACTACGAGCGCGTGCCGCTCCAGAACGTGGCCAGGGAAACGCGCCACATGCCGGACGCGTTCATCAGCCCAGCCGGCAACGACGTGACGCCGGCCTTCCTGGACTACGCCCGGCCCCTGGTCGGCGCGCTTCCCCGCGCCGCCTACCTCAAGGCCGCGCCCGCGCCTAACCCGCGCATTTCACACTCCCGCGTGAAATGCGCGGGCTAAGCGCTCTGGCTCGCAAATGACGTCGCCCATCGCAACCCGTTTTCGGGGCCAGGCGCTTCCGCGCCAGCCGACGCGGTTACTCCGCAAGCAGCGCCGCGATCGGATTGCCATCCGCGTCTTTAATTACCCCGCAAATCGAAGAAAGAAATTTCTGTTCGTCCGGCGTCCAGTTTTTCTGTTTGATATACTCCGGAGAGATGTTCGGCTCTGTAGCACAATTTGTGGGTGAATCCGTGTGAAGAGAAGAGGCAACTGAAG
>JASEHE010000144.1 GCA_030018915.1 Verrucomicrobiota bacterium | reverse complement strand
GGATCCTGACCCGGCAAAACTGGTCGCGTAGGAGACCATTCGTGGAGATTATGCCATATCAGCTTTTACAGGAAAATCCGGACTTGACCACATATTGGGCCCGTAGATCAACATACCCGAAGCCGCTTAACCCACTGTGGAGCGCGTGGCCGACCTGGACGCCATTCTCGCGGCGTAGGGCCGCAACCTGGGTGACAAACAGGCCTGCGCCGATGAGGTGGGAATTGAACAGCGGCGCTTGAGGCAGCTGCTCCCCACATTGCGCGCGACGTCCTCCGGTCACTGGGCCTGAATCAGCAGTTGGCCGATCTGATAGACGGCCGCCGTCATTGCCCAGGCGACCAACGTCAGGCCGCTCAACTGGAGTAAGGCCCACTTCCAGGAACCGCTCTCGCGTTTCGTCACCGCCACGGTGGCCATGCATGGCGTACTGATGAGGCAGAAAAGCATGATGCAGAAGCCCTGAAGCGGCGTGTAGGTCGCCTGAAGTTTGGCCCGCAACGTCTCGGATTGCTCGTCGGCCTCGCCCACGGCGTGGACGATGCCCATCTGGGCGACGAACACTTCCTTGGCCGCAAACGCGCCCAGCATGGCCGTGGAGACCTTCCAGTCGAAACCCAGCGGACGGAGCGCCGGCGCGATAAAGCGGCCGATCCGCCTAATGGCGGAGTGTTCCAGTTCCGCTTCGCCTGCCGCGTGGTCAATCTCCGTCAACATGGCCTGTTTGTGTTCCGGATCGAGATATGATTGCGCCTCGACGGCAGCCCGCTGTTGTTCGAACTGTTTCATCCGCTCCGCGCCAGGCTTGGGCCATACGGACAGCGCCCACATCAGGATGGAGATGCCGAGGATGATCGTGCCGGCCTTTCTGAGGAACAGCCAGCACCGTTCCCACATGTGCAGCAGCAGGCCGCGAAGCGTAGGCATGTGGTATGGCGGAAGCTCCATCACGAACGGCGCCGCTTCGCCCTTGAACAGTGTCGCCCGCAGCAGTTTTGCCAAAACGACCGCCAGGACGATCCCGATAATGTAGATGGTCCACAGCATCGGGGCCTGCCACGCCTGCGGAAAGAAGGCGGGGATGATGAGGGCGTAGATCGGCAACCGGGCGCCGCAGCTAATAAGCGGGAGAACCAGGATGGTGGTCAGACGGTCACGCCGCGTCTCCAGCGTGCGAGTGGCCATGATGGCCGGGATGGTGCAGC
The DNA here is from genome assembly GCA_030018915.1 of Verrucomicrobiota bacterium. Classification (GTDB taxonomy): domain Bacteria; phylum Verrucomicrobiota; class Kiritimatiellia; order UBA8416; family SLMC01; genus JASEHE01. The sequence goes on along the minus strand of JASEHE010000144.1, from coordinate 2,577 downwards.
CGAAACCGATCAGCATGGGAATGAAACTCTTGCCGTGCAGGCCGATCTTGTGCATCAACCGGTCCATGATGAACGCCGCGCGGGCCATGTAGCCGGTATCCTCGAGAACGGCGATGGCCAAAAACAGCAGCAGGATGTTCGGCAGGAAGACCAGCACTCCGCCCACCCCGCCGATAATGCCGTCGGTCAGGAGGCTCTTGAAGAGGCTGTCGGCGCCTTCCGGCCAGAACGAAGCGATTGCGCCGCCGAGCCATTCGAAGGCCGCCTCCATGCCGCCCATGAGCGGTTCGCCGATGGTGAAGGTGAGCTGAAAGACAGCGTACATGAGCGCCGCGAAAACCGGTAGGCCCAGCCATCGGCTCAGCACCACCCGATCGACCTTTTCGCTGCGCGAAACGCGGGCCTCGGCAGTTTGGGAGACCGCCTCGGCGCGCGCCCCTGCGATAAAGCCGTAACGGCCGTCGGCCAGGACCGCGCCGATGTCCGCGCCGCTGATTTTCTCGATGTGTTGCCGGAGTTGGACGGCTCGTTGCAACATCTCCTCGCATCCGTGGGGATGGAGCGACCGGATGCGCTTGGCCGTCTCTCCATCTCCCTCTAGCAGCTTCAACGCATACCACCGGGCGCGGTCGGCGCACGCCTTATGGCCGGCAATTTCCTTGGTGAATTGTTCGACGTGCGGCTCGATCTCGTGGCCGTAGTTGACCTGCCGCAGGCGCCGGTTCTCTCTGCCGGACTTCCGGCAGACATCCGCAACCGTTGCCAGAAGCTCCTGGATACCCCGACCTTTGTGGCCCACAGTGGGTAGGACCGGAACGCCGAGAAGCTCTGACAGCTTGCCGTAGTTGATCTGAAGGCCGCGGTCTCTGGCGACATCGGACATGTTCAATGCCAGAACCAGCGGCGCTCCCAGTTCCATCAATTGCACGGCCAGGTAGAGATTTCGCTCCAGGTTCGACGCGTCCACGATGTCCACGACGGCGTCGGGCTTATCCTCGATCAAGAAGTTGCGGGCAACGATTTCCTCGATGCTGTAGGCGGTCAGGCTGTAAGTGCCCGGCAGGTCAACTACGGTGAAGGTCGTGTCCTGAAAATTCGTCGCGCCTTCCTTCTTCTCCACCGTCACGCCTGGATAATTGCCCACGTGCTGATGAGCGCCCGTCAGGGCGTTAAAGATGGTCGTCTTGCCGGAATTCGGATTGCCCGCAAGGGCTATCGTGAATGTCTTCTTCACGGTCGGTTGCGAGACTGCTTGGTTCATGACTTTTCTCCTTTCTACTGATGCCCGCAGGGGCGGGCAAATATACGGCTAACCGTGCTCTGGCCGAGGATCAGCCGCGAGTCCTTGACACGAATGACGAACGGTCCTGGCCGGCCACAAGTCTCCACCGTAAATCGCGATCCCGGTCCGAGCCCCATCTCGGCCAGGCGCCGCCGCAGACCCAGCCCGCCATGGACGTCCACCAACTCGAGCGTCTCGCCCGATCCGGCGATCGCCAGCGGCATGGGTGGCTCCGATCCCGCGGGGGGAGCGCCGCAGTCTTTTGCGGTTCCGGGCATTACTCGTCCCTTTCGACTTCGACGGCCCGTGCTTCGGTCTTGCGGAGAGAGAGGTTGTAACCGCGGACCTCGACCTCGACCGGATCACCTAGTGGCGCCACGCGCACAACAGTCACCATCGCCCTGCGGGTCAGCCCCATCTCCATGAGCCGGCCATTGGCCGCCGCGGCGCCGCTCACGCGAATGACCTTTGCCTTTGCTCCGGGTTTCAAGTCGGCCAATCTGGCATTCATTTCACGGTTTCCTCCCGGCATATGGTTGCCTTCGTTGTCGTGTCGCTCTTGGGCATAGTGCTCCCGAAACGCCAGCGGGAGTTCCTTTGCCGGCACGGAACTTCGTTGCATGAACTCCACAAAACCGCTCAGCCGCCGCATGATCCTCTCGCCGATGGCGTGCTCGATGCGACAGGCATCCGCCTCCGCGCTGCCTTTGTCTGTGCCGAGCACGTCGCGAAAAAAGGCGATCAATGTTTCATGCCGCCAAACGATCCGCTCGGCGACTGCCTTGCCCTCATTCGTCAAAGTCGCGAACTCGTAAGGCTCGTATTTCACCAGCCCCCGTTTTGCCAACGCCTGAAGAGCGCCCGTGACGGACGAGCGATTTACCTTCAGCCGATCCGAAATGTCCCTGCATCTCGCCACGGCCTTTTCGCGAACCAGCAGATAGATCGCCTCCAGGTAATCCTCCTTACTGCCGCCAAGCTCCTGTGTCGCTGTCATGCTTCGTTTCTCCTGCGGTTGATGTTTGGCGCGCCAAATATATTGCGGAGCCCCGCACTTTGTCAACGGTTTTTGGGAAAAATCGTCGGGGAAAAATCGAGGCTGAGTAGCAGCAATGCAACTGTATTTGGCGCTGGAGAGGTCGAGAAAATCATCGGCGCGTATTTGCAGAGGAATCTGCCTGGGTCATACCGTGGTGCTGTGGCCGGATGAGGCGCTGCCACGGCGGGTGCGCAACGACAATTACCTGGATCCGTGATGGGAGAGCAGGAAAAGAAGGAAGATGTATTGACAACTT
>JASEHE010000143.1 GCA_030018915.1 Verrucomicrobiota bacterium | reverse complement strand
AGAGAAAAAACGAAAAGGATGCCGCGGAAGGCGCGCCCGCCCCGCCACCGTGTCATTGAGGCATTACTCAAAAAGCTCTTTCGGCGTTGTCTTCTCCGCCGCGCTTGTGCCATAATTCGGCCGTATCTGCTTGCGTCGCCGAGGGACAAGATGAAGAAACCTCCGTTGTCAGCACGTTCTGTCGCCCGCTGTTCATCCCGCATTTTGCGTTTCGCATTCTGCGTTTTCTTCTGCTCCAGCTGCGCCTCGGTCGGTCCGGCATGCTATGTCGCCGTCTCGAACATCACCGATTCGCCCGTCTCGGCCGTCTCGGTCGCCGCCGGCGACGTGACGTTCTACGACGCGCGCGCGCTCCCAGCCCGGCAAGCCGGCGCATATCGCCGGTGCGTCATCGCAACCCCAAAGACCAGTGTCCTGACCTGGACCACCGCCGATGGCCAGACTCGCCGCCAGACGCTGAAGGCGGACAAGCCGATTCCGCCGGATTTCCGGGGCCGGCTATTCTTCCAGATCGAGGGAACCAACACAGCCCGCTGTCTGGTCGTTCCGGACCCGGATGGCGCCTCGTGCGACATGCCCTGGACCCGGCCCGAAAAGTGGGAAGGCTTCCCGGCGATCCCCGGCCTGACGCGGGAATAGCCTTCCGCCGCCCCTTTTTTTTCATGTTCTTCCCGGCCAGTTTCGCTATATGTTCTCCCCATGTCGGATGCCTCGCCGCCCAGCGATGTCTTTACGCGCGCGGTCCGGAATCCCGCGCCGGGCGACCGGAAGGAGGATATCTCCGGCGTGGTGGAAAGCGTCGTATTCCGCAACGAGGAGTCGGGCTACACCGTCTGCTCCATCCGACTGCCGGAAAAGCAGGATCCCGTCACGGTGGTCGGCAACTGCGCCACGATCTGGCTCGGCGAGAACCTGCGCGCCACGGGCGCCTGGGCCCGCCACCGCCGCCACGGCTACCAGTTCCAGGCGGATTCCATCACCTGCATCGCCCCAACCTCGGCCCGTGGCATCGAGCGCTACCTCGCCAGCGGCCTGATCCGCGGCATCGGCAAGGTCATGGCCGAACGCCTCGCGCGGGCATTCGGCGACAAGACTCTCTACGTCATCGAGCACGAGTCCGCTCGCCTGGAGGAGATCGTGGGCATCGGCCCGGTCCGCCGCAAGATGATCAAGGAGTCCTGGGCCGAGAACCGCGCAGTCCGCGACATCATGATCTTCCTCCAGAGCCACGGCGTAGGCGCCGCGCAGTCCACCCGCATTTTCAAGCAGTACGGCAACAACGCCGTCGCGCTTGTTACCGAGAACCCCTACCGGCTCTGCCGTGACATCTGGGGCATCGGGTTCAAGACGGCGGACAAGGTGGCCATGAGTATCGGTGTTCCGCCCCAGTCCGAGGTCCGCGCCCGCGCCGGCCTCGTCTACACGCTTCATTCGCTCGCCGAGGACGGCCACTGCTATGCCCTCGAACCCGAACTTCTGCTCCAGGCCCAGGCCCTGTTGGACATTCCCGTCGAGGCGCTTGCCGGCGCTCTCCAGAAGGAAGTCGCCGCGGGCCGGCTGGTCAAAGACGGTGGCCGCATCTACCTGCGCGCCCTCCACGACGCCGAGGTCCATGTGGCCGAGAAACTGAAGACCATCCTGGGCGCCGCGCAGTCCTGCAAGCCGATCCTCGTGGACAAAGCCGTCCCCTGGGCCGAACAGCGGATGAAAATCCGATTCGCTTCCGCACAGGCCGAGGCCCTGCGCATGGCGCTGGCCGAGAAGGTCTCCATCATCACCGGCGGGCCGGGCGTCGGGAAAACCACGATCATTCGCGCGCTCGTGGACGTGTTCGGTCGCCGCAAGCTCAAGGTCCGACTGGCCGCGCCAACCGGCCGCGCCGCCAAGCGCATGGAGGAAGCCACCCGTCACGAGGCCCAGACGATTCACCGCCTCCTCAAGTTCCAGCCCCGCGCCGGCGGCTTTGAACACGGGCCCGACAACCCCATCGAGGGCGACGTGGTCGTGCTCGACGAAGTCTCCATGCTCGATCTGTCGCTCATGAGCGTGTTCCTCGGCGCCCTGCCAAACCATGCATCGCTCGTCCTTGTCGGCGACGTTGACCAGCTCCCGAGCGTCGGTCCAGGCAACGTGCTCCGCGACCTGATTGACTCAGGCGTCATTCCCTGCCGGCAGCTCGACACGATCTATCGCCAGGAAGCCGGCAGCGCGATCGTTCGCAACGCCCACCGCATCAACCGGGGCGAGGCCCTCGAACTGCCCGACCCCAAGGCGGTCTCGGATTTCTACTTCATCGAGAGTCAAGATTCCGGGCAAGTTTTGCGCGCGACCGTCGAGCTGGTGACCGACCGCATTCCGCGGCGGTTTCGATTCGATCCGATGCGGGATATCCAGGTGCTGACGCCCATGCGCAGGAATCAGCTCGGCGCCGAAAACTTGAACGCCGCGCTGCAACAGGCGCTCAACCCGGCTGGCGTGAGCATCCAGCGTTTCGGCCGCGCGCATCGCGTGGGCGACCGCGTCATGCAGATTCGCAACAACTACGACAAAGCCGTGTTCAACGGCGACATCGGCCACATCGCGTCCCTCAGCGAGGAGGAGCAGCAGATCGTCGTGGACTTTGACGGGCGCAAAGTTCCCTACAACTTCGACGAGCTGGACGAGCTCATGCACGCCTACGCCTGCACGATTCACAAGGCGCAGGGCTGCGAATATCCGGCGGTCGTGGTGCTGATGGCCACCCAGCACTTCAAGCTGCTACAGCGCAACCTCCTCTACACGGCCATCACGCGGGGCAAGAAGCTCGTCTGCCTCGTGGGCTCCCGCAAGGCGGTCTGGCTCGCCATCCGCAACAACAGGATTCTGCTCCGCCGCACCGGCCTGCGCCAACGCCTCTCCGGCCGCGACGAGCTGCCCGACCGGCCATGAACAATCCACTGTAGGCGGAGCGCCGAAGTCCGGAGAGCGCATGTTTCACAACCCGGCAGCCGGAACCAAAAAGAAGACAGTGAAAACCGCAAATCGCGCGAACGCGGGGAATTCGTTCCGCCTGCCCTCCCGACTCGCGGGAGGGAATGAGCGTGATCGAGAAAACCGTGGCGATCAATTGCCAAGACCACTGGCCCGCCATGCGCGCCTTCAGCGCCGCCTTGATTGACGCCGCGCGGCGGGTCGGCTGAACCGATTATCGGCAATCGCAAATCGACAATCCGTTTGAGGGCCTACCGCCTCCGGAGCTGGCGGCAGTAGACGCCCGCCTCCATGAGCAGCGTCTTGGTCTGCCGGCTGAATTCGTACGCGTTCTCGAAGACCACTTCGACGATGCCGGAATTGATGATCATCTTGGCGCATATCAGGCACGGGCTCAACGTGCAGTAGAGCGTCCCTCCCCGCACCGCGATTCCGTGGTACGCCGCCTGGGTGATGGCGTTTTCCTCCGCGTGCGAACAGATGCAGTCCTGAAGGTCGGTCCCAGACGGGGCCTCGCTCCGGCAGCGCGGGCAACCGCCCTCACAGCAGTTCTTTACACCCCGCGGTGTGCCGTTGTAGCCGGTGGAGATGATTTGCTGGTCCTTGACGAGCAGGGCCGCCACTTTGCGCCGCGCGCAGTTCCCTCGCGTTGCCACCACGCGCGCGATGTTCATGAAGTACGTGTCCCAGTCCGGCCGCTCGGCTTTGTCTTTGCCCATGACCCATCCGACCTTCTGTCCGTTGGCCCGCCGGCCTAGTCGCGCCCCGAACCGCTCCGCCATGGCCCGCACTATGCCCCCTGGCGCCGCCGGTGTCAACGTTTCGGGTGCCGTAACCGGTCAGTGACGCGGTGGCAGGGCCGGCAAGGCGCGCCGCGCACATTTG
>JASEHE010000142.1 GCA_030018915.1 Verrucomicrobiota bacterium | reverse complement strand
AGCCGGCCAAGCCGACGCCGGCGGCGGCGGACAAGCAGGCGCAGCCGGCGACCAGACCTGCGCCAGCGGCGGCTTGGCCGGCCGCGCAGCCAGTGGCCCAGCCTGTTGAACAGTTTCACATCGTCGTCTGGCCCAACGTCGTGGTCAACGGCATCCTGGGCAAGGACAAGCACGGCTCCGCCCTGATCAGCGGCCAGATCGTGCCGGTGGGCGAATCCATTCAGGAGATCAAGCTCGTGTCGATCGACACGCAGGGCGTGCTTTTGGAGTATCAGAACGAGCGGCAGTTCGTGCGGGTGAGCAGCTCCCCCCGGTAGGGCGTCACTTCCTGGGCTCGACCTGGGCAAGAATCTCGGGAATCTTCTCCAGCGTCCGGTCGAACTCGGAGGGCAGCGTCAGAAAGAAGTGGCATTTCCGGCCGGCCAGCGCTTCCACGTCTTTCCTCAACTGCTTGTCGTACGCGTTCATGACAACCACTAGGGCGTCCCTGCCCAGCAGTTCAAACACGAGCGTGCCACGCCGCCTCATCAAGTCCAACGGCAGGAGCGACACTGCGTCAGCCGTCAGCCCGAACGTGGACAGGGAAACGAACGGCGCGCCGCACTCCTTGCACACGAAAGCCAGAATCTTCTCCAGATTCTTGAAACCCCGGTTCTCCAGGACATGGAGCACCGATACGGTCGAAGTATCGGCCGCCGAGGACAGCTCAGAAAGGTCCTGGACGACGTTCGCGTATTCCTCCTGGGTGATCTGGTTGGCTTCCGACAGGGTCCACGCGAAGGACATCTCCTCCTGCATATTGAACCCGGTCTTGAGCAGTTGCTCCCCCGCCACTCTGGCCTTCTCCGCTTTCTGCCCCTTCTCGACTGCGGCCGAAGCTGCCGGCTTCTGCTCCGTCATCTGCTGGATGCGAACGATCAGCGCCTGGACCAGCTTGTCATCGGCAGCGTATTTCCGAAGCTTCTCCAATAGGTTGTCCGCGGCTTTCGCGTCGTTTTCGTCGGCCAGCACGGCGCCGAACCGCGCCAGGTACTCCTTGGCCTTGGCGTGGTCGCCGATCTGTTCGTAGGCGCTGGAGAGCGCATCGAGCGAGGCCCGGTCGTTCGGCATGGCCTCGAGAATCTGCTCGAAGGCCGTGATCGCATTCCAAACCTCGGCCTCGAGGTCCTTGTCGGAGCGTTGACGTTTTTTCGACTCTGACATGGTGAAGGGCGGGAATCGTTTGTCCGTTTGCTTCATCTTGGTACCACGGCGCTCCTCCCGCGTCAACATCGAAGCCCGCCGCACAATCACATCGACAACTGGGAGCGCGCCGGGCTATTCTCGGCGCGTCATTCCCAACTGGAGCGCCGCATGCCCACGGACTTCTGGGACCACGAGTTCTTCATGAAGATGGCAATCCGCCAGGCGCGCCTCGCCCTGGCTGACGGCGAGGTGCCCGCCGGCGCGGTCATTGTCCGCGCGACGGACGCCGCCGGCCGGGCGATCCGGCCGATTTTGATCGCCCAGGCCCGCAACCAGGTCGAGCGGCTCAAGGACCCGACCGCCCACGCCGAGATGATCGCCATCACGCAGGCATCCGGCGCCGGCGGGGACTGGCGGCTCGCGGGAACCGTGCTCTACGCGACCAAGGAGCCCTGCCCGATGTGCGCGGGGGCTATTATGCTGGCCCGAATTCACACGGTGGTGTTCGGCGCGGCCGACCCGCAACGAGGCGGCGCTGGAAGCGCTTTCAACATTCTGGACAACCCCGCGTTGAATCACCGCTGCCGGCCGATTGGCGGCGTCATGGAGGAGGAATGCCAAGCGCTGCTGCGTGAATTTTTCGCGTCCTGCCGGACGCGGGGAATCCGAATCTTGCGCCAGTCGGCGCAAGATTCAGGTGAAAGAAGCCGGACGAATAGCACGGCAGGCAGAATGAGCATCAGGACCTGCAATGGGCCGATCAGGATGCTTCGTTTGAAAGGTTGAAGACATGGTCTTTCATCCGAGAGTTAGAGAACATCCAATCTCCTGAGAGACCGGAAGGAATGGGAATATGGTGGCCGGAGAGTGCCTCTAGTGTTTGTGCCGCTGTGAACCGGACGTGGGGATTCCCGTCGTCCAGCAGTGGGATGATCATTGGGATATCCTCTTGCTTCCCGCAGTCGGTGAGGGTTGCCAAGCCAAGCAGCAGATGATCATCGTCACGCAGGCACTTCAGCCCAATCTGGCGTTGGGTAATCCTTTTGTGGACATGCTGGTACATGAAACTCCCCAGCAAGACGAGTATAGCAATAACTCCAGTGACGATTCCGGCACGTAGCTTCTTCATGATTCTCCTTGTCAGCCAACCATTGATTCTGTTGACGTTATTCCGGCATATTGTGATATTCGGGGCGGCTTTGCGGAAAAGATTCCGCTCTCCAATATATGACCGCGTCCCACCGCCCCAGACCCAGTTTCTCCGCCACTTCTAACTTCTATTACATACCGCAAGAGGCGCGCGAGTCAAGTCCGTATTCTTTTGTGATGTTGTTTGCTGGTCGTGTTTGTCCATTGACTTTTGCGGGGGGGGCGGGCACTATGCCGGCTGCGCGGATTTGAATGAACCAGGAGCGAACTCATGTCTCAGCATACGAGTCTGAAGTCGGCGAAAAAAATTGTCACGCGGCGGAACGTTCTCAAACGCTTTGAGCGCATCGAGCGGCTCAAGGCCAAGGGCGGCTGGAAAGAGGGCGATCGCGCGTTGGGGCTTCCAAAAACCAAATCGGAGTAGCCGGCCGCGCCGACATCCACACGGCGCGGGAAGCCGAATTCACGCGATTCGCCGGCTGAAAAGCGAAACCGGCCGCGAGGAAGTGTGGATAGGCCGATGGAGATACGGCGATGAGCACACGGCGAATTGTTCGGATGCTGCGATTGGCCGCCCTTGTCGGCTTGGTCTCGGCCTTCCATTCCGCCCCGGCGCTGGGCGAGAAATACACCGTGACCGCTGACCGCGTGAATCTCCGCGCCTCGCCCGGCCCTGAAACCAAGGCGATGGGGCAGGTCGCTCGGGGCGCCGTTCTTGAGGGCGCGGGCGCGGAAACAAACGGCTATGTCGCGGTGGTCTCGCCAGAGAGCGTGGACATGTGGGTGTTCGGAGAACTTGTGAAGGAAGGCGCGGCGATCGTCGGCAAACTGCACGTCCGAGCCGGCCCCGGAATCAACTATCAGACACTCGGCCGGTTGGAGAAGGGCGAACAGGTCACTGTTCGGGAGGAATGGAACGACTGGCTGAAAATCGCCCCGCCGCCGCATTGCAAGGTCTGGGTGAGCACGAATTACGTGGCGGCGGGCCGTGGCGCGCTCTCGCCGCCGACGGGCGGCGAAGACACCGCCGCGCCGCCCAAACCGCCGAAACCTTACTACCTGACCGGCGCGCCTCCCCCTTTCCGGACGTCTGGACCGCCACAGCCTGGCCCTGCCGCCGCAGCCACGTCCCCGGCGCCGTCAGTCCAGCCGGTTTCCACCGCGATTCCCGCGGCGCTGGCCGGGCGGGCGCTCGTCTCCGGCGTCGTGCAGAGCCGGCAGGTGAGCCATGAAGGCCGGATTCGTCTCGCGGGCCTGATCTGGCGGCGCCCCAGCAAGTATCGGCTGGTCCGGGAAGACGAGAAAGGCCGGTCCGTGACGGCCTGCTATGTTTTGGGCAATGACGAGCAACTGAGCGCCTTTGAAGGCCGGGCGATTGTCATCCATGGCCGCGAGTACTGGCTTCAGGGGGTTCGATTCTCCGTGGTCATTCCGGATCGCATCTCCATTCCTGACGCGCCATAAATGGGCATGGTTCACGGTTCAGGACGTTGCGCGCATGATGAACCTAAAAAGAGCAGTTGCCTTGTTCATCCGAGAAGTCTCAGCACCATCTG
>JASEHE010000141.1 GCA_030018915.1 Verrucomicrobiota bacterium | reverse complement strand
ACAGAGCGGCACTGAGGGCGATGCATGGAAAAGACGTGCAAGATTCAGGTATATACTACGCAAAAAAGAAAAGACCGCAAGCCCTTTCGTCCCTACCAGCCTCTATTCGCGCTCTCCCCCGCGCTCCCCTCCGCCAGCTTTAGGAAGTGCTGGTCCCTACCTCAACTTTCTTGTCTTACACCCGGGGTCACGGACTCCGCTATTTCCGTGTTGCGCTTTATCTTGGTTCTGATAGGATTTGCCCGGTTGTTTTCACGGCGGTTCGCAGGAAGTATTAAGGAGGCAAGAATTCATGAGACGAGCCAGTCAAATTGGAATGGGAGCGGTAGGCTTGGCAGCGGCGTTGTGGATGGGCGGCGTGAAGGCCATGGCGCAGCAAGGGGCGGTCGTTGCCGAGCAGGGCGACGAGGCCAAGTGGTACGGCGTGTTCGGCGCTGGCTGGGTTGACTTCGAAGGCAACCAGGACTTCTCCGACAGCGCGGCGGTCTGTCTGTTCCTGGGCTACGACTACAACGAGCGATGGACGCTGGAGACTGGGCTTCACTGGGCGCCGGCGCTGGACGCGAACGAAGACAGCGCGGCTACATGGAGCAGCGCGTCGGGGGTCGGAGTCAGCATGGACGGATTGTTTCATTTCACGCGGTGGAAGCGTGTGGACCCCTACCTGGCTGCCGGCGTCGGCTACGCGCACTACACCGAGAAACCAATCAAGGGGGGGCGGGACGACCTGCTGCTCCGAGGCGGCGCCGGTATGTTTTATCATTTCAACGACGAATGGGCGGTTCGGGCCGACTTTCGCACCATGCTGGCCGGATTCGGCGACGATCCGCACGCCAATTCCGTGGCCAGCGCCGGCGTCGTCTGGCACTGGGGCGCCCGGATTCCCTCAGACTTCGTTGCCGAGGACGGCTCTGACGACTGGGACAAGGACGGGCTGAAGAACACCGAGGAATACAAAATCGGGACGAGCCCCTATGATCCGGACACGGACGACGACGGTCTGACCGATGGTGAAGAGGTTCTGCGGTACATGACCAATCCGCTGGAAAAAGACACCGATTTGGACCTACTAACGGACGGCGCCGAGGTCAAGAAGCACTCCACCGATCCCAACAAGCGGGACACCGACAACGGTGGCGTGATGGACGGGCACGAGGTGCTCGAAGACAAGACCGATCCGCGAGCAGGCCACGGGGACGACGACTTGGTTCTGTACGAATTGAACATCGAGTTCGATCTGGACAAGCACGATCTCAAGTCGAGGTATTTCCCGAAACTGGATGTGATCGGGAAGGTCTTGTCGCGGAACCCGGGTTCCACGGCGCGGGTCGAGGGGCACTGCGACAGGCTGTGGAAGTCGGAGAAACGGCACAACGACGCGCTGTCGAAGAATCGGGCCCAGGCAGTGCTGGAGTACCTCGTCAGGGCGCACAAGATCGAGTCCAACCGGCTCAGCGCGCGGGGTTTCGGATACGGCCGACCCAAGGTTGCGAACGATCTGCGGAATCCGGCGGGAACGCTGGCAAACCGGCGCGTGGAAATCTATATCCGGAAGGGACCGGGCATGGATAAGCTGACGCTTCCGACCGGGGATGAGGCCGTGATTCAACCGGTGAACAATCGGCGCGGTGAATTCAGCGCCACGCCGGCGCCTGCCAGGACGGAAGCGGCAGCGCTCGAGGCGAAGATCGAAGCGGTCAAGGCCGAAGCCAAAGCGGAAAGCAAGCCGGCAATGCCGGAACCCCGGCCGGAAGACAAGTAAGGCTAATAGAATAGGAACCGGATGGCCACGGCGCCGGTCAGGGCGCTGGTCTTGCCTTCGCCGTCCAGTGGAACCGTGAGGTCGCGCTCGAACTCATAGATTTCCTCCTTGGCCGCATTCCAGTTGGCCTGGATCGAGAGTGAGATGTAGTCGGTCAGGAAGACCTTGACACCTGGAGAGACGGTAATCTGCAGAACGGGGTCGCGGTTGTCGTTGCTGTCGTCCAAGAGCATGGCGCCGACACCCACATAGGGATAAAGCGCCAAGCCCCAGTCCGCGTTGAACTCGCCATAGAGGCCGAGGCCCCAGACGTTGCCCTTGCCCCAGTAGCTTTCGAATTCCTTCTTCGCAAAGAGGATGGAACCCCCAAGTTGGACGTTCTGGGAGAGGTAGTAGCCGAAGGCGCCTCTGACCGAGATGCCCATGTTGTCTTCCACACCGGCGAGATCGGCGGTGGGTTCGATGCGCGCTTCATAGACGCCCTGATGGGTGGACGGCGCCGCAAGAACCGGGATCGCCAGAAGTATGGAGAACAACCCTGTTGTGAACTTCTTCATGTCTGAGCCTCCTATTGAGTATTTCTAGACGGCGAACCAAACAAGATTCCGGCTGGCACAATGGCAGGTTTGAACTGGAGGGTCAAGCGGATAATGCCTGGAGGGCGAGATCGAGGACGTCGCCGACGGGAATCCGCCGCATGCAGAGGTTGTCGCGGCAGGGCGAGAAGCGGTGGTTGAGCATGTTGACGCATGGGCTGCACGCGAGACCGGCAGTCAGCGCGCGGACGTTCGGACCGAGCGGCCCGTAGAGCAGCGGCGTCTCGGGGCCGAACAGGGCGATCACACGAACGGGCGTCAGGGAGGCGAAGTGGCAAGGTCCGCTGTCGTTGGACACGAGCAAGCGGCTAACGGTGTAGAGGGTGAGTGCCTGGCGCAGGGTCGTGCGGCCGGCGAGGGAGAACGCGCGCGGCGGCCGTCCGATGGCCGCAGCCATGGCTTCGGCCGGCTTTTGTTCCGCCGGCGCGCCCGTTACGATGATCGTTACGTCGCTTTTCCGCGCCAGGAGGGCCCGGCCGAGTTCAATGAAGTTTTCGATCGGCCATCTGCGTAGTGGAAGCAGATCGCCGCAGTTCGGATTCAACAGCGCGATTTTTCCGCTGGGCGCGCCCTGGAGACGCTCCGCGAGCAGGGCCAGCGTCTCCCGCCTGTCCTGTTCCGTCGGCGCAAACGCGGGCAGCGCGATGGCCTCGTCGTGGATGGCCTCTTTGAGAAGCGGCGTCTGGCCCGGCGGCGCCCGGAGCGCGCGGACGAGCGCGAGGAACACGCGGCTGACGTGATGCTGGAAGTTGTAGTTGAGTTCGTGGGTGAAGAGGCGGCCACGGTATGGGCCCTCGGACGTGAAGTTGTGATAGCCCGCGCGGCGCGGAGCGCCCATGAGATAGGTCACCACGGCGGAAGAGCGAGTGAGCCCTTCCATATCCACGGCCGCGTCAATTCTCTCGGCGCGAACGCGCCGCCGGGCGCGCCAGAGGCCGGAGAGAAACGTGGCAAGGCTGGTATCGTCTATGGTTATGACGTTTTCCGGCTTGAAATACGGGAGGCAATCCACGATTGCGCGGTTGGCGCGGAAAGCGAGGAAGAAGATGTTGTCGCGGCCCACCATGCGGGTGGCCTCCTGAAAGGCCGGCGCGGCCAGCACGGTGGAACCCATCTCGATGAGCTTCACGAAAAGGATATGGCGCGGGGGACTGCCCGGTGGGCGGACAAAGAGCCGGCGCATGGCCTCGATCCGCGACAAGACAAAGCAGGCAGGAGCGCCGGCCAGCCGATCGAGTTTCAGTATGGCGTCCGGGGTCATGGTCGCCAGTTCTCGATTTTCAGGCGGGGAACTCGCCGGAAGCGCGCCGCGGGATTCTCGGACGACGAGAGCCAATCCAGCAGACAGACGGAAGAGCGCCTCGCGATTGTGTTTTGCGCTCCCTTGAAAGAGCAAGCGCGTTGTTTGTGACCCAATCCCATTGGGTTGATCCTTGTGTCGGGAGCATTTCCAATCCGTGGCTCATCGTAGAGCCTCCAGAGAAGCGTGGCAAGCGGGTTTTGCCCCTTGTTGCCTCAAGTAAAAATGACACCCAAGCCAAGCGTCGTTCTGGGGTACT
>JASEHE010000140.1 GCA_030018915.1 Verrucomicrobiota bacterium | reverse complement strand
ACAACTGTCCGGTCTGATCCCGGAATCGGTGTCCGCTTTGACCGGAATACGCAAAAGCAAGGCGCATGCCGACAAGACGGGCGGGACGCCAGCGGCGAAACCCCGACAGCCCCAAACGCCAGCATCCCCGCCTCGCGCGGCCCCGCCTCCATTACCCCGCGCGGAATCCGAACCAGCGTCTCCGTCGCCGCCCAAAAGTCAACCGGCAAAGCCTTCGTCACAGAATCGGGGCTGGATTGCGATTCCTATTGTTGCCGGCGTGGTCTTGATTATCTGGTATGCAGTGTCAACCCAGTCGAACCCGCCGCCCTATGGTTCGCCGCCGCAGTCCATCGCAGTCCCGCAACAGACACAGCCACCGGCTCGCACGGAGCATACGCGGCCCCAAAAATGTTCCGGACTCCGGCGCCGTCGTTTCTCGTGGCGGTTCAGAACCGGCCGTGTCCGCGCTCCCAGCCACCCCCCCGGCAAGCCCAAAGCCGACAGGCAAGCTCCGGCTTTCAGCCTTTGCTGTTGCTACGGACGACCAGCACCATCCGATCACGCGTAAAGCGACGATGGAACTCAGGCACATAGGCTCGGACTTCTCTATCTCGACGAATATCGGCATCCCTTGCCTGTGGCGCAACATCCCGACCGGCGAGCATCGCTTGAGTCTTGCGATTCCTGGTTTCCGCCCTTCAACAACGAACATCCTGACTGTCGTTGCGGATGCGACCAACGAAATCGCCGTCGCCATGCAACCGCTGCCCGCGCAGGTCCGATTCGCTTTCCCCGCGACAAACGTCGTGTTCGATGTCTACAACGATACCCGTCTCCTCGGCGACTCTACAACGGCGTATGACCTGACGCCATTTGTCCCGCACTATCTCACCTTCAAGGCTGACGGATGGCGAACCAAACGGGTCAAGGTTCAACTTGCCGAACCCGGCACGTCCTACCGTTGCCCCATAGAAATGGAGCGTGTCGAGGCAGGCCTGCGCGTAACGGTCAATACCCGGAAAGGCGAACCGCCCGCCTTTGGTTTTCTTGCCATCAACGGCGGAAAGCCCGTCGAGATCGAGTTGCCTTTTGAACGCCAGGCGCTGCCCGTCACCGGGGCGTTGACGCTCGTTCTGGCGGTTGACGGTTTCACTGCTCTGGACTCGACGCAACGCGTCGTTCTGGTGGATCGCGAAATGACAGACGCCGTCTTCACGGTCGAGAAGCGATCGTGGATGTCACGCGTACTGGGACCGTCCACGCGGCACACGGGGAAGGAGTGACGGAGGACGCCATGCCAAATGGTCACATAGCCGATGAAGAAGCGGTTGCCGCCGCTCGCTGGAATGAGACAGGTCGCGCCGATCCCTTGTCGCCGTGCGACGGGGAGGGCGGGTCGCTCGCCGCCACCTTGGACCTGCTCGCCGCAACTCACCTCGCGGCAACCGGCGAGCTTGATGAAGCAGAGAGGCTTTTGTCGCGTAACGCGGCAAGTTCCACACCAAGCGTGACCTTGGATATGCTGGCGCGCATCCTGGTCAGAAAAGGGACAGTTCCAGAAGGCCCGGCAACTGTGGTTGACGGTTCTTGAGCGGGACAATAGCAACCACGCCGCAAAGGCAGCGCTGGCTCGACTCCGTGCGCCCTGGCTGGCATTTGCCATTGCACGACGGCTTGGCATCCTGACCGCTCTTGCCATAGGGCTGGCGCTGGCGGCGGTAGGACTTCTGGCGCTATCCCGACCGCAGTTCCTCGCCAGCCCGGCTCCATCCGTTGTTCTGCTGACCCCAAGCCGGGAACAACATGTTTCCTCGTCTCGGCTCACGGCGCTTGTGCCCCAACCTCAACCCGCATCCACCAATGCGCAGGGAAACTCCGACGCTCGATTGGAACCAGAAACACCCAGGTTGCCGCCTCTCTTCTCCGTTGCGGGCGCGACGGTTTCGACGAACAACACGGAGCTGAGAATCATCTTTGACGAAGGTCTCTTCGCCTATCGGTGCGAACTTACTGAGTCAGCCCGGACGCGACTCGATGCCGTGGGCCGCACCATCAGAGAACGTGCGCCCGGCTGCTGGGTCATTGTTGAGGGCCATACCGACTCCGATCCATTGCCGCCAAACAGCGATTTCAGAGACAACTTCACTCTCGGTTTGCACCGGGCCTTGGCCGCAGTCGAGGTACTGAAGGCTACGGCAATCCCACCTCAAGAAATCTTCGTCGCTTCCGGCGCGGATCAGGCCCCCTTGTTCCCTGGCGACGGCTACGAGACGAAACTGAAAAATCGTACGGTTGTCATTAGGCTCTTGCCGAAGGCGACCGGAGAACCACGAACAGGAGAGAGCCGCCAATGAGCGTGCGCACTGACATTTCTGTACAAAACCCACAAGGAAAGGAGTCGGCATGAACACGGGACAAGCAGAATACGCGGTCGTCATCGGCATTGACTGGGCGCACACGATACATGTGTTGTCGATGCGGGACATGACCGGCCAGATCACGGCGATGGAGTTGGAGCAGAGTCCCGAGGCGATCCGGCGGTGGATCGAAGACCTCAAGGCCAAGTATCCGGGGCAGCGTATCGCGGTGGCTATGGAGCAGACCAAAGGACCGTTGGCCTACGCCCTGCGCGAGTACGTTGACGTTCTGGACTTGTATCCAGTCAACCCGATGACGTTGGCCTCGTTTCGCAAAGCGTGGGCCACCAGCGGGGCGAAAGACGATCCGTCGGACGCCGACTTCTTGCGGTTGCTGTTGGAGAAGCACAGGGAACTTCTTCGTCTCTGGCAGCCAACCGACCAGCAAACGCATCAACTCGCGTTCTTGAGCGAGAAAAGGCGTAAGTTGGTGGACATCCGCACGAAGCTGGTTCAGCAACTGATGGCGGCGCTCAAGGACTACTATCCCCAGGCGTTGACGCTCATCGGCACCGACCTGCACGATGTCATGAGCCGCAACTTCATCCTCGCCTGGCCGACCTTCGAGGAGTTCAAGCGCGCTCGCCGGGAAACGATCACGTCGTTTTACTACCGGCACAACTGTCGCAGTCGGAAGCGCATTCAAGAACGGCTCGACCGGATCGCCGCCGAGGTCCCGCTGACCACCAACCCGGCCCTTGTCGAACCGTCCAAGATGATGGCCGTCGCCTTGGTCAAACAAATCGTCCAAATGAACGCCTCGATCCGCCAGTTCGACAAGGCCATCGCCGAAACGTTCAAAGCGCATCAGGACGCTCCCATCTTCAGGAGCTTCCCCGGCGCGGGCGCGTCCCTGGCCCCGCGCATCCTGACTATCTTCGGAACGGACCGGGACCAGTGGGCGGACGCCTCCGCAGTGCAGAAGTTCTCCGGCATTGCGCCGGTTGTCGAACGCAGCGGCAAGACGATGTGGGTCCACCGCCGATTCGCCTGTCCGTTCTTTGCCCGATAGACCTTCCACGAGTTTGCCGGCTCGTCGTTGGTCTTCTCTGCCTGGGCCAAGGCGTACTACAAGCTCCAGCGATCCCGGGGCAAAGGCCATCAGGCCGCCGTTCGCGCGCTGGCCTCCAAGTGGATCCGCGTCCTCTTCGCCTGCTGGAAGACGAAGACCGAATACAACGAGGCTGCCTATGTCGAAACGCTCAAAAAAAGGAACTCCCCGTTGCTCGCTCTCATGATGCCTGAACCGGTGTCAACAACGTGAACGATTCCCATTGACGGAATACCTCAGATGTTGGCACGACCGACCACGCAGCGGAGCGGGACCGAGTAGGACATTGCCAACCACGCTACGACCGGGGATAACGCAGCGAGCCGCGAAGCGTCGCGGCGTAGTTCGGTCACCGCCGGACGAAGACGGATTGCGGCGAGCGTGGGGACGTGCTGCCCCACGCTCGCGCAAAACCAAAACCAGGACAAGGACCTTGAATCGGCATCCCGGTTATGATTTACCTGGATCCGTGATGGGAGAGCAGGAAAAGAAGGAAGATGTATTGACAACTTGC
>JASEHE010000013.1 GCA_030018915.1 Verrucomicrobiota bacterium | reverse complement strand
CGCCCGCCCGGCGGCTACCTTCGAGGACTGGCTCCGGTTTTTCCAGGAGGCGCATGGCGTGTGGCTGCGCGGCTCGGCCGCGCAGGCCCTGCGCCACGTCATGCGGAGCGCCGGAATGCGCGCGCGGCTCGTGCGCCTGGAGAACGGCGAACGCCGCCTGACCAATGTGCTGCAACTGGCAGACCTCGTCCACCAGGCCTCCGCCGAGAAGCGGTTGGGCATGGGGGGCACGCTCGGCTGGCTCGCCGCCCAGATCGAATCCGCCACCCGCGAGGAATCCGAAGCCCACGAGCTACGGCTCGAAAGCGACGCCGACGCCGCGCGGATCATGACGATCTTCAAGAGTAAGGGCCTGCAGTTCCCTGTCGTGTTCGCGCCAACTCTCTGGCGGCGCCAGCCGGCGGTCCGTTCCACCAGCCTGCTCGCTTATCATGAACGGAACGCCACCGACCTGTCCTGCCTGTGGGACCAGCCGTTTGCGCTCGCGCTCGATTTGCGGAACGACGCGGCCGCGCGGGCCCGCGCCGAACGGGAAAAGCTCGAGGAGGACGTTCGGCTGTTCTACGTGGGCGCCACCCGCGCAATTCACCGGACCTGCGTAATTGCGCTCGCCATGCAAAGCGAGACAACCGCGTTGTCCGGGGTGCTCGGCGCGTCCGAAGTCGAGGCTCGGCTTCACGCCAAGCTGCCGGGCGCCACGGACCTTCCCGTCCAGGTGGACCGCCGGGATTTGGACGGCCCGCGCCGCGTCACAGTCTATCGCGGATCGGACCTCGGCGCTGCCCTGCCTGCTGGCAAGCAAGCGGCCCGCGCCGCGCTTGCCACACGCGCCGAGCGTGAAAATCGCAACCCGTTCGTGAACAAGGGATACGGCCACACCAGCTTCTCGGCCCTTACGTCCGCCGCGCATACCGGCGTTGCCGGGGCAGACGACAGGCACGACTTCGACGCCGGCGATGTCCACCCGCCAGAGTCGGCTGCCGCAGTCCGGCGCGACTTGCATGCCGGTAGGCATGGCTTGCCTGCCGATGAGCAGGGCGCCGACGCGGGCATCTTCGCCTTCCCGGCCGGCACGAACACCGGCGAATGCTGGCACTCGATATTCGAGGAACTCGATTTCAAAGCCGACGACGCTCAAATCCGCGCGATTGTCCGCCGACAATTGGAGCGCTATCGCCTCCTGCGCGCGCGCGCCCCGGTCGCCGAGGCCGCCCGGCAGGACGCCGTCGTCCGCATGGTCAGGCGCGTGCTCGACATGGACCTGGCCGCCGGGCCGGGCGCGAACGTCCGGCTCAACACTGTGTC
Organism: Verrucomicrobiota bacterium; assembly: GCA_030018915.1. GTDB lineage: Bacteria > Verrucomicrobiota > Kiritimatiellia > UBA8416 > SLMC01 > JASEHE01. Next base: position 26,831 of record JASEHE010000013.1, on the reverse strand, counting down.
AATGCGCAACCGCCTGTCCGAGTTGAATTTCAGCTTCCCGCTCAAAGACGAGTCGCGTACGACCGCAGCGATTTGGGATATCCTCCGGGCGCGCCGCGGCGGCGACCCCGCGCGCCAGGCGTTCCTGGAGCGACCGACCGAATGGAACAGAGCCATCCCGCGTGGCTTCATGACCGGATTCATGGACCTGGTCTTCCGCAGCGGGGGCCGTTACTACATCGTGGACTGGAAATCGAACAACCTGGGCGGCGCCACGGCGTCCTTCACGCGCGAGCGGATCGCGACGGAAATGGGGGCTCACCGGTACTTCCTGCAGTACCTGATCTACACGGTTGCGCTGGATCAGTACCTGCGCGGGTTCCCGCGCCTGGGCTACGACTACGAGTCAGGGTTCGGCGGTGTGTTCTACATGTTCCTGAGAGGCTACGAAAACCAGGACACGCGCGGCGTGTTCTTCGACCGGCCGGACAAGGCACTGGTCCGCGAACTAGCCGGCTGCTTGGGGATGGGAGAGTAGCGCCTTAATCCGCCGTCTCTGTGACAAAAAACAAGAAGAAACACGCAACATTCAACACACAACGCACAAGGAAGGGAACAGCGATGGAATCCATCCGACGTCTGCGTGAGGCCGGCGCCTTGCGGCCGATGGACCTGCATTTCGCCGAATTCGCGCGCCGGGTCAGCGGGTCAAGCGACGAGCGGCTTCTGCTGGCTGCGGCTTTGGTCAGCCGGGTCACTGCGGACGGCAACATTTGCCTGCGCCTTGACCTGGTCGCCGGTTCCGAGTTCCCCGCCGAGCTGCCGGACGAGGTCGAGGACGAGACCGGTGAGCGCGTTGCCGGCCAGGCCCGCGCCTTGGTCCGTTTGCCGCCGCTCGAAGAGTGGCTGGCCGCGCTGCGCGCGCCGGCCGCTCGAACGGTCGTCGGTGGTCCCGATGATCGGTCCCTCTTGGTGCTCGACGGCGATTGCCGCCTCTATCTCCGCCGATTCTGGCAGTTTGAAAACAACGTGGCCCGCCGCCTCCTCGCACTGGCCTGCCCGCCTGCCGGGGAGCTGGCATGCCCAGCGCCGGACGCCGTGTTTCCGACCGACTTCGGCGCCCGACTCCGCGCGCTGCTGCCCGATGCCGTTGGCCAGGACGGGGACCGGCATCGGCTCGCCGCCTTTCTCGGGCTGCGCAATCGCCTGACCATTATCACCGGCGGGCCCGGCACGGGTAAGACCTACGCGGTTGCCCGCATCCTCGCCCTCATGTTCGGCGCTGCCCGGGCGGATGCCGGCCGCGCCATGCCGCGCGTTCTGCTCGCTGCCCCTACCGGCAAGGCTGCCATGCGCGTTTCCGAGAGCATCCGCGACGCCAAGGCCAACCTGGACCCCGCTATCCAGGGTCTTATCCCGGACGAAGCCGCCACCCTGCATCGTCTGCTCGGCGTGAACCCGGACGTCGCCGGCTTTCGCCATGGCGCCGACAACCCGCTCGATGCCGACCTGCTGATCATTGACGAAGCCAGCATGATTGATATCCACCTCATGGCCGCCACGCTCGACGCCCTCGGCCCGGACACACGCCTCATCCTGCTGGGCGACCGCCACCAACTTGCCTCCGTCGAAGCAGGCTGCGTTCTGCGCGATATCTGCCGCGCCGCCGAGTCCGACGAGTTTTCAGACAACATCCGCCAAGAGTACGAAGCGCGCGCGGGGCTCCGTCTCGAGGACCCGGGCCTGCGTTGGACCGGGCCAGGCGGCCTCGGCGACTGCGTTGTGCGGTTCGGGTACAGCCGTCGGTTCCCGCCGGAGAGCCCCATCGGCAAGCTCAGCCGCGCGGTCAACATAGCCGCCGGTCCCGCCGCCGCAAGCGCGGCCTGGGACATCGTGGCCGGCTGGACCGACAGCGCCGATGTCGCCCGCCACGACACGCCCGCCAGTCTCTATGACGGACGCAGGCGGCCCCTGCGGGCGATCCGCGAGATCATTCTCGACGGCTACCGCGACTATCTCAACGCCGAGTCGCCGGCCGAGGCGTTCCGGGCGATTCGGTCGTTCTCCATCCTCTGTGCGCTGCGGCGCGGACCCTTTGGCGTGGCGCGGCTGAACCGGCTTGTGGAGGAAGTTCTGTCCTTCGCGCGCGCGGCCACGTCGCCGGCCGAACCGGGCGCGCGGCGCTCGCTCGCGCCGGCTCCCGGTTTCTACGATCGCCGCCTCATCATGATCGCGCGCAACGACTATTCGCTGCGCCTGTTCAACGGGGACCTTGGCGTCGTGTTCCGGGAGCAGGACCCGCGGGACCCGGAGCGGACGCTGTTCGTCGTCTACTTCGAGCGGCTCGACGAAGCAGGCAACAGGGACTACCGGCCAATCCCGGCCGCCATGCTGCCGGCCCACGAAACCGCCTTTGCCATGACCATCCACAAGTCGCAGGGCTCCGAGTTCGACAAGGTCCTCGTTATGCTGCCGCCTGTCGAGAACCCGGTGATAACCCGCGAGCTGATCTACACGGCCATCACGCGGACCAGGCGGAAGCTCGAACTCTGGTGCTCGGCCGACGCCTTCCGCTCAGCCGTCCGGCGCGAGACCCTGCGCGCCTCGGGCCTGCGCGACCGGCTGGCCGTGGGGCCCCCTCTTTCTTGCGTTTCAAGCGGCGATCTGGTTGAAATACGGCCATGCAACGCCCACGCAAGGCAATCCTGCTGGCAGCCGGATACGGCGCGCGCATGCGGCCGCTGTCGTGGGACCTGCCGAAACCTCTGATGCCGCTGTGGGGCAAGCCGCTCATCGCGCGCGCCCTGGATATGCTCCGGGACTGGGGGGTTCGCGAGGCGCTGATCAACCTGCACCATCGGCCCGATGCCGTCTTTCAGTATCTCCGCGCCCGTGACAACCGCAGTATGGCCCTGACGTTCTCGTTCGAGCCGGAGATTCTCGGCGCCGGCGGCGCGCTGGATCGCGCCGCCTTCTTCCTGGACGACGCGCCGTTCTGGATCGTCAACACCGATATCGCGGCCGATGTTTCGCCCGGTCCGTTTCTCCGGGAGTTCGCGCGCCGCCGTCCACTTGCCGTTCTCTGGCTCGACCCGCGGCGCGGGCCGCGCACCGTCCGGACAACGCGCCACGGCGCGATCGCCGGCTTTAGCAGTCCGTCGCCCGGTTCGCCGGGCACGAGCACCTTTTGCGGGCTTCACCTGGTTTCGCCGGAGATTCTGAAGTGGATTCCGCCGGGCCGCGCATCGAGCATCATTGACGCCTACCAGCGCGCGTTGAAGGCGGGACGCAGCGTGCACGGAGTTCAGGTTGCCGGATCCTTCTGGGCGGACCTTGGGAGTCCGGAGCAATACCTGGCCGCGCACGCCGATACGCGGGATTGCTGGCGCCGCCGCGCGCCCGGCGCCCGCCTGTTCGGCCCGCCCAGACAGGGCGTAATCCGCGAACTCAGAGCGCAACGCGTTGATATTCAAGGCGTTGTTTGGATCGGAGACGGGGTGAAGATCGAGCCAGGCGCGCGCATCCGTGACTCCGTGGTGTGGTCCGGCGCCGTGCTCGGGAAGCGCGCGATTGTGGAGCGCGCCGTGATCGGCAAAGGCGCCGTTGTTCGCGGCAGGATGACCGGCGCGGCAATCCGCGCGGATTGTCTGGCTCACGACCGCGCGCTCGTTCAGGCGCTCGCGGCGATCGGCTGGCCGCTCGATTCCTGTACGCTCGCCCCGCTGCCGGCCCGCGGATCGGACCGGAGTTTCACCCGCGTCCTGCATGGGAATCGAACCGCGATTCTGGCGCGCCACGGAACTCAACGGAGCGACAACCCGCTCTATGCCGGGCACTCGCGATTCTTGCTGAGGCGCGGCGTGCCCGTGCCGCGCGTACTGGCCGATCTGCCGGACCAGCGAACCGTCGTGCTCGAAGACGTCGGAGACCGATCCCTGTTGTCGTCGGCCGGCGCTATTTCGCCGGCCGGGCTGGAGCGCCGCTACCGGGCGACCTTCGACGCGCTGCTCGCGATGCACTCGATCCCGGTCCGCTGTCTGAGGCAGCGTCCCATGGAGCCGGCTTTCTCCGCGAACGTCTATCGCTGGGAGCGGGAACTGATGTCGAACCATCTTCTGCGCAATCGGTTCCGCATGAAGAAACACGCGGTTTCCGGCATTCTGTCGGAGCTTGAAGCGGTCGCCCGGCGGCTGCTTCGGGTTCCGCCCGTGCTCGTCCACCGGGACGCGCAGTCCAGCAACGTGATGTGGCGCAGTGGCAGGCCGATCCTCATTGATTTCCAGAGCATGCGGATGGGTCCGGCGGCCTACGATGTGGCGTCGCTGCTCGCCGATCCGTACGCGATGCTTGAGCCGGCGTTGCAAGCGCGGCTGCTGGCGTACTATCTCTCGCGCTCTCCGGCGCCGGAGACGGTGCGCGAGTGCTTCTGGCTTGCGGCTGTGGAGCGGCTGGCGCAGGCCTTGGGCGCGTTCGGCCGGCTCAGCGCGCTGCCGGGTCTCTCGCGCTTCGCGGACTACATCACGCCGGCAATTGCCATGATGGCCCGCGCGCTGGAGCATCTCCAGGGTTTCCCGCGTCTGACGGCATTCGCGCGGGCGCACAGACACACTTTCAGTGGAACTGGCTGTTCCTGCGCGCGACGCATTGCGTCGGCCACCGCGCGGCGCCGTGTCAATCAGGGCGCCGGCCGGCTCTCCAGCGGCGGACGAGATTCGTCAGGATCGCGAGCGTGCGCGCGGCGCCCTCGGCGACCTGCGGCACTTCAAAAACGCGTCCGCCGGAAAAGCCGATGCGGTCCAGCGACCGCATGAAGCCGGCCCAGTCCGTGGTGCCACGGCCCGGCATCAGGTGGTTGTCTTTGCCTTTGCCGTCGTTGTCCTGGATATGAACGGCAAACAGCTTCGGCCCGGCGACATGCGCTTCGTCGGCAGGATTCAACCCGTTGCAGTTGGAGTGGCCGCCATCAAGGCAAAGGCCCACGTGATCGCCCAGTCCGCGGATCATCTCGAGCGCCTCGCCGGCCGTTGTGCCGGGCCGTGGCTTGCCGCGCGCCGGCAGGTTCTCCACGGCCAGCCGCAGGCCGGCCTCGGCGGCCCGCCGCGCCAGTTCCGTGAGCGATCGGATCGCCCGCGCGCGGTGCGCGTCGAACGTCTCGGCCGTGTAGTCGAAATCCCCGCTGGTGGGATGAACAATCACGACTCGCGCGCCCACGATGCGGGCCGGCTCGAAGCAGGCGGCGACAGCCTCGACCGACGCGCGACGCGCGGACTCGTCCGGCGCGTTGTTCTTCCAGCCTGCTTCCGGCGAGTGCGCGGAAATCGCCTCTAATCCGTGCTTCTCGATTTCCCGCCGGGTTCCCGCCGGGTCGCTCACCCAGTCTTCATGGCAGCCCCGGTCGGTCAGGATCTCCACGTGCTTGAAGCCGGCCCGGGCGATGGCCGCGAAAATCTCGGCCTGGCTCATCCGGACGTTCAGGCATGTGGATATTCCGTATGGGACGTCCATAATGCCGCCAGCATATCTGAGCGGGCCTTCATTGACACGAACATTCTCTGTCGCTATTGACGACCTTGCCCAACCGCTCTATAAGCCGCTCCACACACCGCGCTTTCTCCCGCGCGGGTTTCGTTCTTTCGATCCAATTGCGGCCGGGGGCTGCTTTATTACTCTCGGAACGAAGTCATGAATGCCGTGCCAACAGCCCATGGAAATGTGGCCCGGGATTATCCGGACTACCTGCGCGATGAGTCGCGCATGGTGGGTCGAGCCGATTCCATTTCGTTCCCCAAAACGGAAGAGAAACTCCGGGAACGACTCGTCGAGTGTTCCCGGCTGAAGACACCGGTCACCATTCAGGGCGCGCGGACAGGCATCACGGGCGGCGCCGTGCCGCTCGGCGGACACGTTATCAATCTGAGCCGCATGGATCGAATCCTCGGCATGCGTTTCGATCCCGCCGGCCGCCGCTTCTTCCTCGCCTGCCAACCGGGCCTCCTGCTCTCCGCGCTTCGCGAGCGGCTCGCGGCAAAGGACTTCGACTCGACCGGCTGGTCAACCGAGTCGCTGGCGGCACTGGAGGAGTTCAGGAAGGCGGGCCTTCACTTCTTCACGCCGGACCCCACGGAGACGGGCGCCTCGCTCGGCGGCATGGTTGCGGCCAACGCGTCCGGCGCGCGCTCCTTCTTTTACGGGCCCACCCGCGATTACGTCGAGGGGCTCCGGGCGTTGCTCGCCGATGGCGCCATCCTCGACCTGCGCCGCAGCCGGGACCGGGCGCAGGGACGTCGTTTCGATCTCCGGCCCGACTCGGGCCGGACCATCCGGGGGGAACTCCCCGGCTATGCCATGCCCGGCGTCAAAAACGCGTCCGGCTATTTCGCCCGGGACAACATGGACATGCTCGATCTGTTCATCGGCGCCGAGGGCACGCTTGGCGCGGTCTCGCAGATCGAAATCCGGCTTTTCGCCTGCCCGGGGGCAATGTGGGGCCTCATGCTGTTCTTTCAGTCCGAACCGCCCGCCATCGAGTTCGTCAAGCAGACCCGGGCGGAGAAGTCCGCCTACAACGTCAACGTAGCGGCCATCGAGTTCTTCGACCGCCACGCGCTGGATCTCCTGCGGGAGCAGAAGAAGATCAACCCGGCGTTCAAGGAGATCCCCGCGATGCCGGTGGCGTGGCACACCGCCGTGTACGTGGAGTACCACGCGGACAGCGAATCGGCCGTTGAAGAGGCTGCCACGGCCGCCTCCGAACGCTTCACGGCGCGCGGCGGAAACGAGGACGCCACGTGGCTCGCGTCGGACGAGCGAGAAATGGAGCGGCTCAAGACATTCCGGCATGCGGTTCCTGAAGCCGTGAACCTGTTGATTGACGAGCGGAGGAAGAAGAATCCGGAAATCGCCAAACTCGGCGCCGACTTTGCCGTGCCTGACGCGGAACTCGACAATGTGCTGGCCATCTATCACCGGGGCCTGAACGCCGCCGGGCTCCGGCACGTGATTTTCGGCCACATCGGCGACAACCATCTGCATGTCAACATCCTGCCCGACAGCGTCGAGGAATACCGCCGCGGCAAAGAACTCTACCTGGAATGGGCCCGCGCCGTGGTAAAGATTGGTGGCTCCGTCTCGGCCGAGCACGGCATCGGCAAACTCAAGACAGCGCTGCTGCGCGAGATGTGCGGCGAGGCGGGCATCGCGCAGATGCTCGCCGTGAAGCGGCTGCTCGATCCCGACCTGCTTCTGAACCGCGGAAACCTGTTCGCCCCGCAAGAAGAAAGGTGACCGGAATGAAACCACTGTCGTTGCAGTTGTGCGCGTTGAGAGAGGCCTGCGCGAAGGATTATGTGGGCGTTTTAAAAAAGGTGGCGTTGGACATCCGGGTGAGCGCGAACAGGAAAGGCGCAGGTCATGATGAGGCATTGGTCCGGAGGTTCAACTGAACACCGGAGCCGGGAAAGCGGGGCTCCGTTGCAAGTAATCCGTCACATCTCGTACAGCGTCGGATCGCGGTACGGGGCGCGGCGGCGCGGTTCTCTCCGAGCGCCTTTGCCTTTCTGGCCGGGCAGAAGGAACGGGCCTTTCTCGCCCTCGAGCAGATCGCCCATGTCCTTCTCGACGTTTTCCATGTCCTCGCCGGCCTCCATGCGCGTCAGCGCTTCCTGCATGCCCTGGCCGTATTCCACACCGGTCATGTTGGAGAACTTGCGCATGAGCCGGGCCGCCGCGCGCGGATCGTCCTCGCTCATGCCCTCGGCCTCGGAAGCGAGCGCGCCGATTGCCCGCTCTATCTTCTGCTCGTCCATCGGCAAATCGCCCAGCATGTCGTCACCTTCCCCGCCTTCGCCCTTCCCGCCCTTGCGGCCGGGCGCCGCGAACATCGAGACCTGTTTCTCAAGCGTTCGCTTCCCGCAGCGCGGGCAATCCGGCCGCTTCTCCGTGTTGATCGTTTTCGAGAGAAAGTTGAAGATCACGCGACAATCCGGGCAATAGAACTCATAGATCGGCATATATCAACATCTCCGTATGTTTCGTGGTTCTTTCGGTTCGGTTCTTTCATGCCGAATAGTATAGCAGAATCGTTTTCGCTTTCCAGCCCCGGCTCGGCGGGATAGGTTTGGCGAGCTCGGCACACACTGTTGTCAGTTCTATGTCGCAAGAGAGGTGGGCCTGGCGCTTCGCGTGCGGCCTGCCAGGAGGCGAATATGTCGAAAACCGCGCTGGTTTCCCATTGCCGACGGCACTGAGGAACTCGAAGCCTTGACGATCAGCGATGTTCTTCGCCGGGCTGGCGCCGTGGTGACCGTTGCCTCTGTCAACGGCTTGCAGATGACCTGCTCCCGCAACGCTCGGCTTGTGGCCGACCGGCTGATAGGAGCCTGCAAGGGCATGATGTTCGACCTGATCGCGCTGCCTGGCGGCATGCTCGGTTCGGAGCGCTTGCGGGATTGCGCCGTGCTGGCTGAGATGCTCAAGCAACAGGCGAGCGCCGGCCGTGTGTACGCGGCAATCTGCGCGGCGCCTGTGGTGACCTTGAAGCACCATTGGTCGCTCGATGGGAAGCGGGCAACGTGCCATTCGAGCGTGGCGGCCCAGCCTCGGGACGCCTGCCGCCCACCGATAACCGACAACCGATAACTCTCTTTCAGGCCAGCCCGATCTCATCGCCCACCCGAACCGCGTCCCTGTGCAGCCACCCCGCCCGCATCTCCAGCACCCCCCAGCTCCCGGCTTCCCCGAATACCAAGCGGAACGGCGGCACATGCCAGACCACTCGCGTCACCCGCATCTGCCTGGTAACGAATAGGAGGTCCAACGGGAACCGCATGAAGAAAGTGTGGACCGAGCCGCATGGCGCCAGAAAAAGCGCCTGATCCGGATCGAGCGCATTGCGGCCGAGCAGTCCCTTCATCCGCAGCCAAAACCGGTCCGCCACCCATACGCGTCCGATCAGCGTCCGCTCCCCGTTCTTGAGCGCGCCGGTCTTCATTTGATCAGGAGGCCGATTATCACTCCGACCGCCGTGAACGCGAAGAGCGCAATCGCCCGCGGTGGCTCCAATTCGAACAACCGGAAATCGAGATTCACTCTCCCGCCAACGTTGATCAGGAGCACAATCACGACCAGAGCAATCAACACTAGGGCGCCAAGCAACTTTCGACTCATGACTTCGTCCTCCTCAGCGCCTTTGTCAGCGCCGCCATGATCACTTCGGGCTCGGCCATGCGTCCACGCCCTTCCCGGCCACAGGCCAGGCCGCCTTTCCCGACGTCAAGGACCCGGACGCCGCGGGCTTTCAGGAGCGCCACGTTTGCCCGCGTAGCGGGGTGCAGCCACATGGCTTCGTTCATCGCCGGCGCCAGGATCGCCGGGACCTTCGCGGCCAGCGCCGTACAGGTCAACAGATCGTCCGAGAGCCCGAGCGCGAGTTTGGCGACCACATTGGCCGTACACGGCGCAATGACGAACAGGTCCGCCCGCTCCGCCAGCGAGATGTGCGCCGGCGCCCACCCCTTGACTTCCTCGAACATGTCAACGGCCACCGGGTTTTGCGACAGCGCGCGGAACGTCAGGGCCGAAACGAATCGCTCGGCTGCCCGGGTCATGATCACCCGGACATCCCACCCCCGGCTCTTCATCAACCGAACCAGCTCGGCGGCCTTGTACGCGGCAATCGAGCCCGTCACCCCGAGCGCGATGCCGACGCGCCTCTCTTTTGTCATGGTTCGTTCCTTTTGCTTGCGTGTTTGGGCCGCCGGCGCCCGGCCGGACCCGGGGGCGTCCGCCGTTCCCGGTTCAGGAGGCCCGTCAGTTCGGCAAAGGCCGTCTTCAACCGGTCGTTCACCAGCGTGTGCCGAAACTCCTTTGTGGCCGCCAGTTCCTCCACGGCGTTGCGCAATCGCGTTTCCACGGTCTCGGGCTTGTCCTCGGCCCTGGTCTCCAGCCGTCTTCGCAAAGTCTCCAGACAAGGCGGCCGAACCAGAATGTCCACAAAGCCTTCTTTCATGACGTCACCCGGTGGAAGGCCCGCCACCGCGCGGCGGATTTGGCGCGCGCCCTGCACGTCAATGTCCATGAGCACGCTGCGGCCGCTGTTCAACGCCGCATAGACGTTCTCCTTCAATGTCCCATAGCGCCGCCCGTGGACCAGCGCGTGCTCGAGGAACAGTCCCCGGGAAGCCCGCCGATCGAATTCCCGCCCGGTCAGGAAGTGATACTCCCGGCCGTCCCGCTCGGCGCCTCTCGGCGGACGCGTGGTGCAGGAAATCGAGTAGACGATGTCCGCATGTTCCTCACGAAGCCGGTCGCACAGCGTGCTCTTGCCCACGCCCGACGGGCCGCAGATCACGATCAGCAGCGGCTTCCTGTTGGGCTGGCTCTTCATGCGCGCTTCTCAGCATCAGGCCGTGCTGCTACTCCACGTTTTGAACCTGCTCCCGGATGCTTTCCAACTCCGATTTGCAGGCGATCGCCAGTTTCGAAATCGCCAGGTCGTTTGCCTTCGAGCCGACCGTGTTGATCTCTCGGCCCATCTCCTGGCAAAGAAAGTCCAATGGGCGGCCCGCCCGCTTGCGCGCCCGCAGGAGGCGGCCTGCCTGCCGGAGATGGCTCTCGAGCCGCACGGTCTCCTCGGAGATGTCTGCACGATCGGCGAACAGGGCGATTTCCCGGAGAATCTGCGGGTCGCCGGCCCGAACGCCCACGCCCGCCGTTTTGAGCCGCGCGCGCAGCGCCTTCGCGTATTTTTGCGTCACCAGCGGGCTCCGGCGCCGGATTTGCCGCGCGAACCCGGCCAGCCTGGTCAGTCGCCGGCCTATATCCGCTTCGAGCGACCGACCCTCCGCCCGCTTCATCCGCAGCAGCGCGCTCACGGCTTTGCGCATCGCCCGCTCGACTGCGGGCCAGATCGCCTCGACGTCCTCCTCAGCGCTCCGGTATTGGATCACATCCGGCAGCGCCGTGAGGGAACGCGCGGACAAATCGTCCTTCAGGCCCAGCTGGGCTGCCGTCTTTCGCAGGCCGCGAACATACGCGCCTGCCAGCCTGCCGTCCACGAGCAAATCGCCCGGCCGCGCGCCGGCCGCGGCCCGCGTGCGCACCGAGCCGTGAATGGCGCCCCGGGAAATCGCCTGGTGAACCAGCTTCTCGATCCGCGACTCCAAGGCCATCAACGGCTTCGGCAGATTGACGTGGACGTCGAATTGCTTGCGATTGACCGAGCCGATTTCCGCCTCGACCTTGATCCTGCCCATCGTCGCTTCCGCGCGCCCGAATCCCGTCATGCTGATCAGCGCCATGTCGCCGTAGTTCCTTTCCTCGGGCCGCCTTAACGCATTCGCAAATACTGTGACGTTTCTCCGAAGGTGGCCCGCGACCTCGGCTCGACTGAGCTCGCCGAAGTCCGGGCGCGGGTCGGCGCCAACCTAAACCAATACGTCGCCATATTTACGAGCCAGAGCGCTCCGGCCCAACGCCGACCGCGCCGGCCGCCGATTGTTTCAGATACGCCTCGACAAACCGCTGGAGATCTCCGTCCAGCACCGCGTTGACGTCCCCGGTTTCCACGCCGGTGCGGTGGTCCTTGACCATCATGTACGGTTGCAGCACGTAGGAGCGGATTTGGCGTCCCCATGCAATCTCGCCTTTCTTGCCGTAGAACCGCTCCATTTCTTTCTTCTTTTGGTCCATCAGGTACTCGTATATCTGCGCGCGCAACATCTTCATGGCCTTCGACCGGTTCTTGTGCTGCGAGCGCTCCGCCTGGCACGCCACAACGATCCCGGTCGGCAGGTGCGTCAGACGCACTGCCGATTCAGTCTTGTTCACGTGCTGCCCGCCCGCTCCGCCTGAGCGGTACGTGTCCACGCGGAGTTCCTTCTCGTCAATCTCAACCTCGACGACGTCGTCGAGTTCCGCTACGACGTCCAGCGCCGCGAACGACGTGTGCCGGCGGTGATTCGCGTCGAACGGGCTGATGCGGACCAGACGGTGAACGCCGCGCTCGCTCTTCATGTAGCCGTAGGCGTACGGCCCGGTGACAAGGAACGTCACGTGGCGCACGCCCGCCTCGTCCCCAGCCTGGTAATCCATCACTTCCACGTCGAAGCCCCGCTTTTCGATGTGCCGCCGGTACATGCGGAGCAGTATGTCGGTCCAATCGCACGATTCGGTCCCGCCCGCGCCGGCGTGAAGCGTCAGATAGGCGTTGTTCCGGTCCAGCCGGCCGTTCAGAAGGGAAGCCAGTTCGAGCGCCTCGAATCGCTTCTCCGCCTGGTCCAGAAGCAGGCCGGCCTCCTTCAGCGCCGCCTCGCCCTGAGCTGGGTCCTTTTCCGCGCCGGCCATCTCGATCAGGAGCGCGGCGTCATCGAGGTGGCGTGAGACTTCTTCAAACGGCTCGATCACAGATCGCTGCTCGTTGGCCTTCTCGATCGTTTCCCGGGCCTTGTTTGATTCGTCCCAGAAACCGGGTTGCCGGCTTTGTTCCTCGAGTTCAGCCAGCGCCTTGCGGCGGCCAGCGACATCAAAGATAGCCTCGCATTTCCTCTGCGCCCGTCCGAAGACGGGCCAAACGGGACCTCGAATCTTCAGTCATGGTCGCTCTCCGGTCATTCTAACCTATCCGGCGCAGCCGCGGACCCGCTATGTCGTTATCCGGCGCGATCCGTGGTGAGCAGTTATCATCTCCGAATCTGATCGGCCCTGGCCATGGCCCTGGCTTCCACGCCCTGAATCTCGGCAAACCCCTGCGAACTCACCGGGTTCAGCCCCTCACTTGCTTCCATGGACGAGTCAGCCTCGTTGTAGAGCGATGCCGGACAGTTCGTTAGACTCATGAACTGGATATTGCCCTTGTAGAGAGCGACTTTGACGGTCCCGTCGGCATGAGCGGCCAACACGTCGATCGCCGCAAACGCAGCCGTGGTTGCGAGATCGAAATACCGGCCGTCGTACACCTGGTTGGCTACCAACCTGGAAAGCTGCTGGAACAGCGCCGTGGCCCGCCGGTCCAGGACCGCCTGGTACACCTGCAGCAGGCAGAAGCCGAGCAGTTCCATGCCCGGCGCCTCATACACGCCCCGACTCTTCGTGCCGACGATCCGGTTCTCCAGCGCGTTCTTCAGCCCTATCCCGTTCCGTCCGCCAATCTTGTTCGCAATCCGCATTGCCTGGAGCGGGGTGACTCTCTTCCCATTGATCTCCACGGCCCGAGCCAGCTTGAATCGCGCGGTGAACCGCTCGACCTTGTCCGGCGCGTCTTTCGGCCACACGCCCATGGTCGGCTCTACGATCGCACAGGGCGTCTCCAGGCTTTCCAGGTCCTCGGCTTCGTGCGAGAGTCCGGCCAGGTTCGCGTCTGTCGAGTACCTCCTCTTGCCGCCGGCGAAAGCCGCGATGCCATGCCGCTTCAAGTACTCTGCCATCTGCTTCCGGCCCGGGAACTCCTGGAGGAGCGTCGGGTCCCGCCACGGGGCATAGACTTTCATTTCCGGCGCGAGCGCGTTCGTGTAGCGCTCGAACCGCATCTGATCGTTGCCGCGGCCGGTGGCGCCGTGCGCGAGCACCGTGCAGCCCCGCTTCTTCATCGCCGGGATCAGCCCTTTCACCGTCACGGCCCGCGCGATGCCCGTCGAGTTCCAGTAGCCGCCGTCGTACATGGCCTGCGCCTTCAGCATCTGGAAGCACGCCTCGGCCATCTCGTCCTTGAGGTCCACGATGACGGTCTTCACCCCGCACGCCGCCATCTTGCGGGCCACGTTCCGGATGTCGGTCTCGTCCGGCTGCGTCAGATCGGCCGTGAAACAAACCGCGGCCACGTCCAGTTCTCGGAGCTTCCGCGCGATCGTCCGGCTGTCCAGCCCGCCGGACACGCAGATTCCGACCCGCTCGTTCTTCAATTCGCCGATTTTCATGTGTTGGTGGAATAGCCGTCGACAATAAAGCAGTACATTGCGCAACCGGCATTGACAAGTCGAATCCATTCAACTCAACGGGACGTGACCAACAACTGGACGCCCCACTGACAATTCCTGTCGAATTGTCATCAGCGCGTTCCTTGTAAACCTGCTCGCTAGCTCCGTTGGTCCGGCGAGGGGCGGCGCGCCGGGCCGGACCTGGGCCGGGCAGCCCGGCGGTCCTTGGCTCGGGCCCTGGGCAGGAATGGCTTGGCGAAAGCCTCCTGGAAGTCGTAGCCGGCGGCGAAGTCCTCCGGGTGATCCTGTTCGGTTTTGCCCAGGACCCCGCTGCCGACAAGGTTGAAAACGATTTTGCCGAAATCCTCCGTGGCGTTGACACCCCAGGCGTGAAGCACGGTGAGCGTCAAGGGGCCGAACTCCTGGAGGGCAAATGCCCGGATGCCGTCCAGTAGCTCGCGGCCCGAGATGTGCCGTTGGGCGCCCTCGGTCGGCTTGTTCAGGCGCTTGGAAGTGAAGTCGAGCGCTTCTCGGACGAAGAGATAGGAATCAACCGCGTAGCGGGAGTCCTTAGCGCGAATTTTCTCGATGACCTTGATGAAAGATTCTTCGTGCATTGGCTAGCCGAGAGCATCGCGGATTTTGCCGCCGAATTGCCCCATTTCCTGAGGGTTCTCGTATTGTTTCGGAACCCAGTTCCGCGCATGGCCGTCGCCCTCAAACCGCGGGATGACGTGGAAGTGGATGTGTGGGACGACCTGGCCGGCCAGCCGTCCGTTGGCCTGGCTGATGTTGACCCCGCCGGCGCCGAGCCCACGGATCAGAGCGCGAGCGACCTTCTGGACGACCACGATCAGTTTCTGGAGAACTTCCGGCGGCGCGCCCGTGATGGGGTCGTAGTGCTGCCTTGGGATGACGAGTACGTGCCCCTTGACCACGGGCCCGACGTCCAGAAAGGCAAGGGTGTCCCGGTCTTCATAGACTTTGGTGGACGGCAGAACGTTGCCGGCGATCTTGCAGAAAACACAGTCAGCGCTCATTTTCCCCTATGTCTCCCGTGTGGAACATGATATAACTTATCGGCAAACCGGCGATACTATAGCGCAAGGCGCGTCGTCAGGAAAGAGCGAATTCGCGCAATGCGGCAACCAGGCCGGCAATTAGGAGGTCGCGATGAAGAAGTGGCTAGGCATTGTGGCGGTGGTGTTGAACATGGCGCGTTTTGGAGCGGCGGCTGAGTCGTCCGCGGACCATTTGCTGGGGATCAGTTTCAAGCTCAGCACGCTGGGGGTGGGAGCGGACATTGCGTTGGATTTGGGCAAGCACTTCAATCTCCGCGGCGGCGTCAACTACGGAAGCTACGACCTCAACGTTGCCATGGGCAAAGCCGACGTGGAAGGCAATCTTCTGTGGCTGACCGCGCCGATCCTGCTGGACTGGCATCCGGCGGCGGGCGGCTTTCGGGTATCGGCGGGAGGGATTGTCAACAAGAACAAAATCTCTCTCACGGCCGATCCGCTGGAGCCGATCGAGTTGGACGGAGTGGAGTACGACATCGAAAGACTGAGCGGCGATATCTCGTTCCGGGAGTTCTGTCCCTATGTCGGGATCGGCGTCGGGAACGCGGTGGGCGGCGACGGCCGGGCGCATTTCGCCTGCGATTTCGGCATTATGTTCCATGGGGCGCCCAAGGTGTCGTCGCGCGCGGTCGCCGCATCAAGCGCGGCGCAGGATGTTCTGGATCAGGCGCTCCAGAACGAAGTGGACAATCTGGAAGACGATCTGAGCGGGTTCCTGTACTACCCAGTCGTCTCGGTGGGTTTCTCGATCGCGTTCTGAGCGCAGATGGACGCCCTCTATCCCGAAACCGAGCGCAACACTGTTTCCGTCGTCAAAGCGCTTTGATCTTCCAAGATCGCTGAAAACGGGAGGATCAATCCTCCAGAAACCGGTTTTTCGACAGTCTCGTTGTCCCCCAACGGGGGACTCGCGTCCACGTCCAGGCGCCGGCGCTACACCCGAATATGCGAGAAGCCTGGCGGCGGTTCCAGCAGAGGAATCTGGCGGCCGCATGTGATGCAAACCCGATTGCGCTGTCTCACTTCTTCCTTGCAATGCGGGCAATGCCGGGCCTCGGTCGGCGCGTTTTGGACAGTCCGATCGCTCTTGGGAAAAACCTGAATCTCCTGCGTGCGGTCCAGGTTGTGCGATCCCCGCGAATTCTGGTTTGTGCCCTCCGCGTTGGCCGGAACGATCATCTCCTTGCTGCAATGAGGGCAGTTGATGATCTCGCCTGCCAGTTCTTGGTAGTAGTTGGCGTCCACCCCGATCTTGCCGGCGCAGTAGGGGCACCGAATCTTGACGACGTTCTCGCTCATTCCATCGCCATCATGACAAAGCCGGCCAAAACGTTCAAGCGCGATATGCGACAGCGCGATATGCGGGGCGGGGCAATTTCACGCTCTCGCTCGTGTGAAATATCCGGGCTATCAGGCAGCCGGTAGAGGCGTGAAACCGGACGAACGGCCCGTCAGCACGGCATGAAGCATCCGAGCCGCCACGCCCAGTTGGTACGGCCAGCACAGGACGGGATCATTCTCCCGGATCGCGCCGCTGTCGATCAGGTGCCGGCGCGTGAATCCGCTGGTCAGCGCCACTTTGATATCCGGATGCTTCTTGCGAATCTCGCCGATCGGGTCTCCCTCGCTCGTCTTCAGCAGTCCGTAGTCTACCAGGAGCAGCGCGACTTCACCCGGATGGGCCGCCACGAGCCCAAGCGTCTGGGCCAGGTCCTCGGTCTCCAGCACGGAATATCCCAGGCTCTGGCATATCCCCACGAGCAGGCCACGCGAAAACGGGTCGTCATCCGCCAGCAGGATCGTCTCGTTTCCCGTCGGCGTCTCCAGCGCTTTTTCCTGCGCCACCCGCTCCTGCTCGACGCTGCCGATGAGCCGCAAGTACACCCGAAAGGTCGTTCCCATTCCGGGTTTGCTGTACACGGTGATCGCCCCCTCATGTTGCTCGACGATGCCGTAGACGGTCGGGAGGCCCAGCCCGGCGCCGGCCATCGAACCCTTGGTCGTGTAGAACGACTCGAACAAATGCGGCCGCATTTCGGGCGTCATCCCACAGCCCGTGTCGCTCACGCTCAGCACACCAAACGCCCCATCGCTCCGCAGCGCCTCCCCGGGCTGACGGCGAAGCTGGATGATTTCCTCCTTCGACAACACGGCCAGTGACACCTCAATGGTCAGCGCGCCTTTCTCCGGCATGGCGTCCGACGCATTGATCGCCATGTGCACGACGATTTGTTCAAGGTGATCGGGGTCCGCCCGGACCGTACATGGATGACAGCCCGCGTGCATGCCCAGTTTGATCGAGCTTTGGAGCGTGCGGCGCAGCATCTCCTCCAGTCCCAGGACGGTTCGGCCCAGGTCAACCTGTCGCAGGATCATCGGCTGGCGATGCGAGAACGCCAGCAACTGGCTCGTCAGCTTGCAGGCCCGATTGGAGGTGTCAATGATGCTGTCCAGGAACTCTGCGATCTCGCGATCCGCCTGCAGTCGCTCCTTTGCCAGCTCCGCGTTGCCCCGAATGATCACCAGCATGTTGGTGAAATCGTGGGCGACGCGCTCCGCCATCCGCCCGACGGCCTCCATCTTCTGCGACTGCCGCAGCTCGTCCTCCAGGAGGAGTTCCTGCGTCACGTCGCGCTTCACGGCCACGAAATTGACGATGCGACCTGTGTCATCCCGCACTGGAGAGATGACCGCCGCCTCATTGTACAGCGCGCCGTCCTTCTTCCGATTGGTGAAACGCCCGCTCCAAATATTGCCGGCCATGATCGTGTCGCGCAACCGCTGGTAGAAGGCGCGCTCATGTTTCCCGCTCTTCACGAGCGACGGCCGCCGCCCGATGGCCTCAGCTTGCGAATAGCCGGTCAGCCGTTCGAAGCTCGGATTCACGTAGAGGATCCGTTCTCTGGCGTCCGTGATGACGATTGATTCGGCCGCCGCGTTCACAGCCGCCGCCAGCCGATGCGTCTCTTCCTCCGCCTGGCGGCGCGCGGTGATGTCCATGGCCGCGTAGAAAAAAACGGCCGACGGGTTCTGGGGTTCCAGCGGCGCCCACCCGAGCAACACGTCCATCGCCGAGCCGTCCTTCCGACGCCAGCGCGTCTCGATCGTGCCAGTCACGCGTTCGCGGACTTGGCCCGCCAACTCCTGCCCAACGCCATTGAACTCCTCGCCCGATCCGTACAGGCTCCGCGCGTTCCGGCCGATCAATTCGTTCTGGGAATACCCTGTCATCTCGATCATTCGATCGTTGACATGGACAAGGACCCCGCCGGACACCATGCCGATGCCTGCGGGCGCCGCGCGAAAGATGCTTGCCAGCTCGGCTTGGCTTTCATGCAGAGCGGCGCGGGTGCGAATCTGCGCGGTCAGTGTCGAATAAGCCATGCAGACGATGAAGAACATGTAAGCGTGCTCAAGAACATGGAAGAAATCGTAGAGGCCGACGTCCACGGCGGCGGCGTTGACCAGCGCCACGCTCAACCCGACAAAACCGACCAGCGCCGGCGCCGCCCGCTCGCGCTGCCCGGCCCGATAGTATCCAACCAGCCGCCAGACCATATACGCCAGCGCCAGGAGCATGACGACGTTCCCCGCTTGGCACGGGACACCGGTGAACAGTTCGTAGCGCCGCGCGGACAGGTCGAAGAGCGCTACGCTCTTGACCGATTCACGCGGCGTCGCCATCAAAACCGGCGGGCTCACCAGCCACATGACGATCTCGAACGCCCAGTAAGCCCAAAAGGCGTATTCGATCCTGCCGGGCCGCCGCCCCGTATAGTCGGCGACAAACCACAGAATAAACACCCCCATCATATCCAGAGCGATCATCTCGCCGCGCTGCCAGACGCCACTTTCTAAGGCGGATGAGGCGTTGTAGATGAGAGCGGAAAAGACGTCGTAGGCGGTCGCCGCAAAGCAAGTGAGGCTGAACGCCAGGTTCTCCCGTTTCTCCCCCGTGAGAACGACGTACAGCAAATAGTAGGCCCCGACAAAAAGCGCCAGGGAACCGAAGACTATGGACACTATGGATGCGCCAGCCATGTCCATCATTTCCACGCCGCCCGATGTGAAACGTTCCGAACCGTCGGCCAGCATGTCAAAAACCATACCGACATACAACTGCCGATTATCGGACAACGCGAATGAACACGTAGATGTCGCCCAGCGTCCGAATCGAGCGAATCCGCTCGTCGTTGTGAATCTCGACGCCGAATTTCTTCCGCGGTGCCACCACCAGGTCCACGACGCCGGACGCCACGGCGTTGACGATCGGCCCCCATCTTTCCGACCTCCCGGGCCAGCTGCGGGGCAATGGCCTTGCCGATGCTACGGCTTCCGCCGACCACCAGCGCCGTCCTGGCTGCTTCCGATGCCATAAACGCGCCTTGTCCTGTCGAGTCAGGCTGAGGCGGCAAGGCGCTCTAACTAATCCATCGCCCCCTTTCAAGCTTGAAGACGCTCCTGCATATGCCCTACTCTCGGCCCGGTTCGAACGTCCCGAGCATCCGTGAGATGGCGGTCCGCCCGTCAAGTCCGCGGCCGCCGGTGGAGAATCTGCCCAATGAACCCGGACATCCCGCCAGCCGCATGCGAACGACGAATCGGCCAAGGTCCGTGGAACGGCGATCTCCTACTCTTTGAATGCCTGCCTTCCACGAACCGGTGGGCGCTCGAACACGTCCGCGATCTGGCTCACGGCGACGCGATTCGCGCCGTCCGTCAAACCGCCGGCCGCGGCCGTTTCCAGCGCCGCTGGTTCGCGCCCGAGGACCGCGCCCTCGCACTGTCGGTGGCGCTGCATCCCGACCGCCTTCGCGCCGATACGATCGCCGCCATCGGCCAGGCCGCGGCCGTCGCCATCCAGGAGACACTCGCCGAATACCGCCTGCCAGCCCTTCTGAAATGGCCAAACGACGTCATGCTCGCCGGCCGCAAGATCGCGGGCGCGCTGGCCGAGCAGGATTCGGCCTCCGGCCGAACCGTGCTCGGCATGGGGCTGAATGTCAATGTCACGGCAGCGGACCTGTCATTCATCCTGCCGCGGGAGTCGGCCACGTCCATGCTCGTGGCCTCCGGGCAAACATATGACGTGGCGGAGGCGGGCGCCGTCGTCCTGCGCGAGCTGTCCCGCTTCATCGCGCGCATGGAGAGCGAAGGCGCGTGCGCGCTGCCGGCCCACTGGGCCCGGTATGACTTCCTCCAAGGCCGCCTCATCAGCGTTCAGGAAACCGGCGGGTCCGTGACCGGACGGTACGCGGGCCTGGATTCCCTGGGCCGGCTCCGGCTCGTAACGACCGCGGGCGACGAACGACTGTTCTGGAGCGCCGATGTCTCGCTGCAGGAAACGACTGGCCCGGCGGCACGAAACGACCCGGCTTGACATTCCACCATTGTTGCCTTTTCATTCCCTTGTGTGCGCGCGCGCTTCCGAATCTTGCTTGGCGCCTGTCTAGCAGCCGGGCCGGCCAGTGTTCTCTCTGCTCGCGCCGACACGGTCTATCTCAAGAACGGCAAGAATCTCGACGGCCTGATCCTCTCCGAGACGCCGGCGCAGGTCGTCGTGGACCTTGGCGTCGGCGCGATAACGCTGTCCCGAGAGAGGATCGAACGCATTGCCCGTTCCGACGCCAAGCAAAACGCCGCGCTCCGGCAGCAGTGGCAGGACAAGCACTTCCTTCACCGGAAGTTCTCGCCGAATGGCTGGAAAGACATTGCGGAGGCGGTCCGCGCAACGCTCGATCAACGCGAGCGCGCCGTTGCCGCGCGCCAGGCGCTCGCCCAAAGCGACAAGAACGAAGCGCGCATCCGAGAGGAAATCCAGAGCTTGCAGCCATCCATGCTGGAAAACAGCCGGCGGCTGCGGGCCGCCTCTCCCCAGACGGACGTCGCCGAATACAACCGCCTCGTGGCCGAGAGCAACGCGACCCAGGCGAAAGTCGCAATGCTGTGCCAGGAACTCGACCGAATTTCCAACGAACGGAAGGACGCCCGGCAGATCATCGCCGATTACCTGGCTTCGCTGGCTGCCGTCCACGCCTCTTTCGACAAACGCATGGCCGACTCGGCCGGGCCGGCCGAGGCCCCGGCAATCGCGTCGTTTCTTGACAAGGTAGCGCGCCGGTTGAACGCCTTGGAACGGGAAGTCGCAGCCGTGACCGTCAAGGCCACGATGGAAGACGGCGCCGCCCTCGTCTCCGCTGTCGTCAACGACCGATGGATGGGCCGGTTCCTGGTGGACACCGGCGCCAGTCTGGTCACTCTCAGCGAGGACTTCGCCCTGCGCGCCGGGCTGGACCTGGCCCGGGCGCGGAGCGGCACGGTGGTTGTCGCGGACGGCAAGAAAGTGGCTGCCAAGACGCTGGTCCTGAACTCGGTGCAGATGGGCGACGCGCGAGTCCAGTCCGTGCCGGCGGCTATTCTGCCTCAGTCCGTGCACCCGTCCGTGGACGGCCTTCTTGGGATGAGCTTCTTGCGCAACTTCGACGTCCGGCTCAACGGCGCCACCGGTCAGTTGACCCTGTCCCGTTTCACCCCTCCCTAACCCGCATATTTCACACTCGCGCGCGCCACTCATGGCCAACTTCGCGATGTGGAAGCGGATTTGGGGTTGACAGGCCGCGCGGCACTGTCTTACTGTCTTAGTCTTAGGCTGCGTGGCATGATTGCCTGTTCGGAAATTCAGTCAGGCAGCAAGGAGAAGGAGCAGGAACGATGAAAAAACTTCTGGCGATTGTTGTTGCCCTTGGGGCGCCGTGCTTTGTCTCATCCGGCTTCGCGATTGACCGCGACGCAGGCATGATTGACGTGATCGGCGCTGACGTCGGCGGCTATCGCGACGTCGGCTACTTCGGCGGAAGCCTCTGGGTCGAAAACCGCCTGGCTGCCAAGAGCGAGGACTGGGCCCTCGTGGCTGGCATCGGTGGAGGCGAGTATGATATCAAAAACGGGAGCGATCCATACTGCTGGTTCGCCGGCATCGGCATCAAGCGCTATCTCGCCGGCTTCAGCAGTCTGACCGTCATGGGCAGCTACCGCAACTTCGAGAACGAGTCGAACTTCGACATTGTGGCCGGGACTGCGACCTTCAAGCTCCGGTTCGTTCCGTCCCGCCACAGCATCTCGCCATACGTCGCAGCCTCGGGATCGCTTCAGTACTGCGATTTCCAGGCCGGCTACTTTACGGAGACGGACGAAACCTTCAACGCGCTCGTGCTGACCGCTGGCGTCGGTATTGACTTCATGGCAAGCGAGGATTTCGCTTTCGTCTTCGAAGCCGGCCTGTCGGATTCCCAAGACTTCAACGACGGCGTCCAGTATGCCGACGGCTTCTACGGCGGAATCTACATGCGGCACTACTGGCAGTAGGTCGCCGCCGCCTCCACCCCACCGGCCGCCGGCGAGTTATTTGCGCTTCGCAAACCATTCGGCGGCGCGAGGCGTTTACTAAAGCTGATGCGCACCAGGCTGTTCTGCTTCTTGAGTCTGGCGATTACGGCGACTGCTGCTGTCGGCGCGGAGCCTGCCTTTCCGTTCACCCGGCTTTCCACGTTCGAGTCCCTGGTAACGGAATGGGCGCGGATTCGCCTGCAGATCGCCGATGAAAAGCGCGATTGGAATGACAAGGAAGCAGCCTGGCAGACTGAACTGGAACTGCTCCGGACCGAGGTACAGTCTCTGCAGAAGGCCATCAACGACCTGACTCAATCGCAGGACGCGGCGCAGAAGAGTCAGGCCGAGTTTCTAGCCGGGAAAGAGAGAATGGAGGCCGCCCTGGCCGCGCTGCCGCCGATCCTGGATCGCGCTGAGGCGCATCTCCGTGAACTCGCCAGGGCCATTCCGCGGTCCCTGCTGGCCCCGCTCGACAAGCCGCTGCGCGAGATGCCGTCCACGCCGGCCGAAGGCGTCCGGCTGCCGGTCTCGCGCCGGCTCCAGATCGTCATATCCCTCTACACGCAGATCGAGACGCTCCAGCACAACGTCCACATCGGCAAGGAAACTCTTGCCCTGGCGCCCAACCGCTCGCGCGAGATGGACGTTCTTTATCTCGGCCTGGCGCGCGGCTTCGCAGTGTCCTCGGACGACCGGACTGCCGCCGTGGGAACCCCCTCCTCTGACGGCTGGAAATGGACGCCGAACGACGCGATCGGTCCCGCGGCGCGCCGCGCCATTGCCGTGTTCAATCGCGAGCGCGTGGCCGAACTGGTTGACCTGCCCCTTCAGTCGGCCCCGAACAAAACGCCGTCCGAATCCGGGACCCGAGGCGCCCAGCCGCCGCCCACCGCATCTACGCCATGACACCAATGTCCTGCAGATCGCCGGCCGCCAAGACTCTGCCGCCCGAGGCGCTTTCAAAAGCCCAGAAATGGCGCCGACGAAGAGGAACACAAGAAGCACAAACCGCATTCTTCATTCTTCATTCCGCATTCAGTTGCGTCCGGCAGGTTGCGCTGCGCCTCTCAGTCGCCCTCTGTCTGCTCGTTGCTGGCGCCGCCACGAGCGCGCGCGGAGCCGACACCCCACAGGCCGGCAAGATCGTTGGCCCGACGGCCGCCGACCTGTCGGCTGCCGTCGTTACTGTCCAGGAAGACCTCCGCCAGGCCATCGCTGAACTGCAGCGGACACGGCAGGCGATTGATCAGAAACGCGCTCCCATGGCCCGCGCCATGCAGGAGCAGGAAGCCCGCTTGCGAGAGCTGAGAGGCGCAGCGGACCGTCTGCGCGCCGTTCAGCGCCAGAAAGAATCCGGTCGGCGCGCGCTCGAAGACGAATTCAACAGGGTGGAGGAAGACAGCCGATTCATTTTCGCGCTCCTTTCGGAATACCGCCGGTCCCTCGCTACCCGGGCCGGCATTGCCGAAACCGCCCTCCTGGAGAACAAGCTTGCCCAGAGCGACCGCCACCTCACCGAGGCCGCGGACTACGAGCGCATTCCGGTCGCCGCGTCCAACCTCCTGGCCACGGCCGCGCAATGGAACCGCGACCGGATCGGCGGAATAACGTTCGAAGGAATCTGCCTCGATGCGAATGGCCTCGCGCATCCCGGCCGGTTTGCCGTATTCGGGCCACAGGCCTATTTCGCCGGCGACGGCCACGCCGGACTGGTGATGACACGCCTTGGCAGTTCCGTCCCCGCCCTTTTTTCCATCTTGCCGCCGCGCCGGCAGGAAGCGGTCGCCGCGTTGGTCGGCGGACGGGAGGCCGTCGTGCCGCTCGACGTCTCCTCCGGAACTGCCCTGCGGGTGGAGACGACCAGGGAATCCGTCGTCGAGCACATCGTCAAGGGCGGCTTTGTCATGATTCCCATTCTCCTGGTTGCCGTCGCCGCTCTGGCCCTGACCGTCATGAAGTTCCTGGAGCTCCGCCGATTGGACGTCCGGCAGTCGCCGCTGGTGGACCACGTTCTGGGCATGGTGCGGGCAGGCGACATCGCCGGCGCCGAGCTGGCGGCGGCCGCCATGGAGGGGCCGCTGACCGCCGTGGTGCGCGAAGCCTTCGAATACCGTAATGCCACTCAGGAGCAGATCGAGGAAATCATGCACGAACGAATTATC
Source organism: Verrucomicrobiota bacterium (assembly GCA_030018915.1). GTDB lineage: Bacteria > Verrucomicrobiota > Kiritimatiellia > UBA8416 > SLMC01 > JASEHE01. Next base: position 2,312 of record JASEHE010000013.1, on the reverse strand, counting down.
GGGCACATCCCCCGACTGGAGCGCCACCTCGGCGCGCTCGCCGTACTGGGCGGCGTGGCCCCGCTCCTCGGCCTGCTCGGCACGGTCACCGGCATGATACACACGTTCCACCTGGTCACACTGTTCGGCGCCAGCGACCCGCGGCTGCTCTCCAGCGGCATTTCCGAAGCCCTCATCACTACGGAATACGGACTCTACGTGGCCATCCCCGTGCTGCTTGTGCACGCCTACCTCTCGCGCCGGGTGCGGAGCATGGTCGGCGCGCTCGAGGGCGTCGTCGTGTCGCTGGTCAACGAACTCGGACGCCGGAAAGTCCATCCATGAACGAGGTGCTCGCGACATCCTGGGAGTACTGGCTGGCTGGCGGGCCGCTGCTCGTCCCAATCGCGCTCGTGTGCCTGGGCATGTGGGCCTGCTTTTTCCGGGTCCGAACCGACCTGCTCGACGCCATTCACGTCTTGAACGGCGTCGAAGCCATATCTCATGGGCCCCGAATTCCCCTGCCTGCAATCCGCAGCCTCCTCGCCAGTGAAATATGCGGGCTCGCGCGCGGTCGTCCGCTAGCCCGTGACGCGGCGTCCGCGGCCTGCGCGAACGGCGCCGACCGCGACGCGTTCCTGAGGAACGCTTTCGACGAGTTCGAGAACGCCAGGATTTCCCGGCTGAGTCGCGATTTTGTGATCGTCGCGGCCTTGGCGGCCGCCGCCCCACTGCTCGGGCTGCTGGGCACCGTGGTCGGCATGATTGACACCTTCCAGGCGGTGGCCGCTTCCGGCGGACACACCGCAGCGCGCGTGTCGGGCGGAATCAGCAAAGCGCTGATCACCACCCAGTTCGGCCTGGCCGTGGCCATCCCTGGCGTGTTCGGACTCGCCAGGCTCCGCCGGATTCTGAACCAGGCCCGCGCTCTGCTCGCAAGGGCCCGCACCCGCCTGCTGCTCGACAGCCAGGCAATGCCCCGGCTTGCCGCCGTCGCGCGGGCCGCCGAGCGGCCCGGAGGCGCCCAATGAAACGATCCGCGTACGCCGAGCAAATGACCGAGGGCAGCGTTGATGTCAACATGGCCCCACTGATTGATTGCGTCTTCCTCCTGCTCATTTTCTTCATTACCACCACGGTCTTCGTCGAGGAGACCGGCGTGGAAGTGCAGAAACCCAAGGCAGTCTCCGCGCGCGATCTGGAGCGCAACAGCATCCTGATCGCTCTGACCGCCGACGGCAAGATCGTCTACGGCGGCCGGCAGATTGACCTCAACAGCGTGCGCGGCGTCGTGGCCCAGCAATTGCGCGACAAGGACCTCCCGGTGATTGTCTTCGCCGACGACGCATCGCGTTCCGGCCGCCTGGTGGACCTGATTGACGAGTGCAAGATCGCTGGCGCCAAGCACGTCAGCGTCGCCGCTGGCAAGGAGTACTGACCCGGGGAATCGTATGCGAATGGCGGCACAAGACCTGTTTGATCGGCGCGGGCGGAGGCTGGCCCGCATATTTCGCGCTCTCGCGCGAAATATGCTCCCTTCAGGCCGTGATGCGCCCGCCGGGCGGGCGCAAACGGCGCGAAGCCGCGTTGCGGCCTACGCCGCTCGCGCGGCGCCGATTGCCCCGGCATGGACGTGGCGTTCCGTCCTGACAGCGGCCGGCGTGACGGCCCTGACCTTCGTGCTCCTTCCCTATCTCCAGACCCTGTCGAGCCGCCCGGCCCGGCACAAGCTCGCGCGGGACGTCAATATCGCCCGCTTGGCTCCGCCGCCGCTCCCACTGCCCATGGAACCGCAGCCACTCGCCACGCCGGCCGGCCCGAACCTGCCTAAACCCAGGCTGGCCCAGGACCGCCAGACGATCCCCGTGAAAGCCATGCTCGACTTCGACCTCGCCATGCCGGGCCTCCAGATCGGCGATTTCGCCATGGACTTCGCGATGAACTCCTCCAACCTGTTTCCGGAAGCCGAGAACTTCGTCTTCGATGTGGGCGACGTTGATGAACCGCCGCAACCGGTGGTCCAAATCCACCCCGTCTACCCGGATCGCGCCCGAATGCGCGGAATGGAAGGCCGAGTCACGATCGAGTTCGTGGTGACCGCCGAGGGTAAGACCAGCCAGATCAAGGCGCTGGAGCGCGCGCCGGACGATATGTTTGCCCAAGCGGCGCTCCGCGCGGCCGAGCGCTGGCTCTTCAGACCGGCCGCCAAGGCGCGCTGGCCCGTCGCCGCGCGCGCGCGGCAGACCATTCGGTTCCAGATGGAGGATTAGCGCTTTGATATGACCTGAATCTTGCGCCGCCCGGACGACCCCACGGCCGAATGAACGCGTCGT
>JASEHE010000139.1 GCA_030018915.1 Verrucomicrobiota bacterium | reverse complement strand
CGCGAATAACCCAGCGGGTTATTCGCGGAACGAACGTGGTCAACCCAGTTTGCGCCCGTCAGAACGGGCGCATCACGGCCCTTCGGGTGAATTTTGCGCGCAAGGCGCGCAAAATTCAGGTAATACGAACTTCATAAAGGCTTGCCATGACCAAGATGCGCATTTCTGAGCAGGAAATCCGCGATGCCGATATTTTCGAGATTCTCCTGGACAACTTCCCCGACATGATCCACTCGATTGACCAGGAGGGGAACATTGTCTACGCGAACAAGACCGCCGAAAGGCTGCTCGGCTACACGGTTGAGGAATTCCTCAAAATGAATATCCGCCAAATCTACGCCGAGGAGGTTCTCGATGCCGTGGCGCGCGGCTTTACGGATCTCAAGCGTAAAGGCGACAAGAGCGTCGAGAGCGTCCTAAAGGCCAAAAGCGGCGAGAAGATTCCCGTGGAAATCCGGTCGTTCGGGATATATAACGACAACGGCAAGTTTATTCGCACGTTCTCCATTCTGCGCGACGTGCGACAGATCAAGGAGCTGCAGCAAAGTCTCGTTCACGCGGGCCGGCTGGCCGCCATCGGCGAACTGGCGTCAGGCGTGGCGCACGACATCAGCAATCCGCTGACCGTCATTCTGCTTTCCAACGAAATGATTCTCAATGCGCTCGGAGCGCGGAAAAGCCCATTGGCCGCAGGTCTGGAGCAGGTTTGCAGCTTTGCGCAGAACTCCCAGAAGGCATCGAAGGCCATCCTGAAGCTGTCGGAACACCTGCGCAATTTCTCGCGGGGCGTGGCGGAACAACGCGAACGGATCGATCTGTACGACGCGGTAGCCGACGCCCTGTTCATGACGAACAACAAGATACAGAAAGCGCGCGTGATGGTGCGGAACACGGTGCCCAGGCGGGCTCACTTTATTATGGGATCGCCCAACCAGGTGGAACAAGTCTTCGTCAACCTCATCGGCAACGCCTGCGACGCCATGGAGGAACGGCCTGAACGAATCCTCACGCTGAGCGTCTCACCGATCGTAATCGAAGCCGGTCAGGCCTGGCGGTGCGACGTTGCCGATACTGGCGCAGGCATTCCGGATGCGATCCGAGAGGAGATGTTCCACTCCTTCTTCACGACCAAGCCCAAGGGCAAGGGCACGGGCCTCGGGCTCTCCATTTGTCGCGGCATCGTCGCCGATCACAAAGGCGTCCTGCAATTGGCCAGCGAAGTCGGGAAAGGCGCCATCTTCTCGGTCTGCCTTCCGCGCGCCGATGCGCCCGCGGATGCGGCGGCGGCGAGCGGGCGGCCCGGTCGGTCCTGAGACAAGCAAGCAATCCGCCGGCCGTTTGCGCCTTTTTACGGCTGTTTCTCTCTCTTTTTCGCTCCCCGATTCGCGGCGCCGCGAATCGGGGAATCTTGATCACTCGGCTGTTCCGGAGCTGCCTATCGCTTCGCGAGCTGGACGGTTGATGTCCTTGCGCGCCCTGTCCAGGATTCCGTTGACGAATTTGCCGGACTCGTCGCTGCCGAAGTACTTCGCGATGTCCACGGCCTCGTTGATCGACACGACCGGCGGGATGTCGTCGCGGTAAAGCATCTCATACATCGCCATTCGCATCATGTTGCGCTCCACGACGCCCATGCGGCCGACGTCCCAGTGTTCCGCGTAGCGCCGCAGCGTCTCGTCCAGCCGATCGAGAGTTTCACGCACCCCGCGCACTATCTCCTCCACGAAACGCCGCGCGCGATCGTCCGGCGCGCGCTCCGTCCAGAAATGGTGAAAGACGGCATCCAGGTCCTCCGTCGGATTCAAATCCAACTGGAAGAGCAGTTGCACGATCCACTCCCGTGTATCGCGTCGAGTCGTCGGCATGGATGCGCCCGGCGGCAAAGACTGGGACCGGGGGCTCAGGCGTCCAGCGCCGCTATTCCATTTCCTTGTACAGATTGACCATTTCGATGGCCGCCTGAGCCGCGTCTGCGCCCTTGTTGCCGGCCTTGGCGCCCGAGCGCTCGACAGCCTGCTCCAGGTTGTGCGCGCACACCACGCCGTTGATCACGGGCACGCCGTGCTCCAGAGCGATGGCAGCCAAGGAGCGCGACACCTGGCTGTTGATCAGGTCAGCGTGCGGCGTGGCGCCCTCAATCACCACCCCGATCGCGATCACCGCGTCCCACTTCCCGGATGCGGCCAGCTTCTTCGCCACCATCGGGATTTCGTTGGCCCCGGGCGCCCAGTACACTCCGACGTTCTCCTCGGCGCCGCCTTGCCGCAGGATGCAATCCGTTGCTCCGCTGAGCAGTTGCCGGGTGAAGAAGCTGTTGAACCGGCTGATGACGATCCCGATTTTCAGTCCCTTTGCCGACAGTTTTCCCTGCGCCTCGTTCACGCTCATCGCATGTCCTCCTTCTGGTTTTTACAGCAGATGCCCCAGTTTCTCCTTCTTCGTCTTCAAGTATCGCTCGTTGTGCTCAGTCGCCGGGCACACAAGCGGCACACGTTCGACGATTTCCAGACCATACCCCTGGAGCCCAACCACCTTCCGCGGGTTATTGGTGATCAGCCGAATTTTCTTCAGGCCGAGGTCGCAGAGAATCTGCGCCCCCACCCCATATTCCCGCAGGTCCGGGGCGAATCCCAGACGTTCATTGGCCTCCACCGTGTCCAGCCCATTCTCCTGCAGCGCGTAGGCGTGAATTTTCTTCTCCAGGCCGATTCCACGCCCTTCCTGCCGCATATAGAGCACCACCCCCACCCCATCCTCGGCCACCATTCGCATGGCCTCGTGAAGCTGGCTTCCGCAGTCGCAGCGCAGCGAGCCGAACACGTCGCCGGTCAGGCACTCGCTGTGAACGCGAACCAGCACGGGATTCTCCGCTCGCGCCTGTCCCGCCACCAGGGCCACATGGCGCTCGCCGTCCTCGACCGAGCGGTAGAGCTTCAAACGGAACCGGCCCAGCCGCGTCGGCAGATTCGCCTCGCGAACGAACTCGACGATCTTTTCCGTCTTCCGCCGGTAGGCGATCAGGTCCGCGATCGAGGTCATCTTCAGTCCGTGGCGGTCGGCGAACGCGCGGAGCTCCGGCAACCGCGCCATGTGCCCGTCTTCGCGGAGGATTTCGCAAATCACGCCAGCCGACTTGAGTCCAGCCAGGCGGGCCAGGTCGAGCGCCCCCTCTGTGTGGCCTGCCCGGTTGAGCACGCCTCCGGCGCGGCCTTCCAGAGGGAAAGTGTGCCCGGGGCTGACCAGATCGCCGGCACTGCCGGCTTCACTCACGAGCACCTGAATGGTTCGCGTCCGGTCGCGCGCGCTGATGCCGGTGGTCACACCTTCCGCTGCGTCCACGGACTCCATGAACGCCGTGTCGAACGCGTCGCCGCGGCCGCGGCGCGGCATCCGGTACAGGCCGAGTTTTTCCAGCCGGTCCCGGGTTAACGCCACGCAAATCAGGCCCCGCCCGTGCGTGGCCATGAAGTTGATGGACTGATCCGTGGCCTTTTCCGCCGCCATCACCAGGTCCCCCTCGTTCTCGCGGTTCTCATCGTCCGTAAGCACGACGAGGTCTCCATGGCGAACGGCTTCGACAACCTCTGGAACCGGATCGAACATAAAGAAACGCCCGAGAGGAACACTCTCGGGCGAAAGCACCGGCTTCGCGGCCGTCGTGTCCTCTCCCATCCAGACTGTACTGTCAGCCACGGAATTGCGCCGTGTCGGTCCCGGCGTCGGATGGCGCGCGCCATCCATTTCCACGCCGGGATTCGCGGGCTGTCACCGCCGGCCAGGAATCACCCGGCGGCCCTCCGGCCGCCCGGCTCACCTGCCCCGAAGACAACTGACATAACCGGATGTCTAGCACCATTTCGCGAAAGATACAAGCCCCGTTTCGCGCGGATTATGAAGCAGCAAAGCCTCTTCAAGAAGGAACAGATCGGCATGCGTGCGTATTCCGCGATGATCCGGACACTGAATCCGCGATCATTCCGGACACTGAA
>JASEHE010000138.1 GCA_030018915.1 Verrucomicrobiota bacterium | reverse complement strand
GGATAGACTATGCTCTGTGCTGAGGGAGTTGGCTGGAGCCAATTCCTTCAGGTGCGCGCCCGCTGCGGGCGGGCACCTGAGTAGTTACCTCGGGCAGTGATCTTGGTTGGACCCTCTTCTGGCGCATCCAGGCCCTGTGCCGAGGCGATGTCCGCATGGATGTCCACGAACGTCGGAATCTTCTTGCCTTTGTAGCGTTTTTTCGCCTTCTCCAGCTTCTCCAGGTTCTTCTCATTGTCGCGAAACGGCCTGAAAAAGAAGAGCGGCTTCTTGGGGTTGGTGAAGGTCTTACGGATTATCAGGTCAGGAAGGCCGTCGTTGAAATACACATCGCCCTTCGTGACCTCTGCGTCCTGAATGACGGCGCCATCCTTCGGCTTGACCTCAACCGCATGACTTCTCGGAACCGCCAGCAACGAAACGGCAACCCAAGAACAGACCGCTGCCATTGAACCACCCAAGAAGTTCTGCTTCATTTCCCTTCGCGCCCCTTGTTCCACCGTTCTTCCTCCAGCTCCAACAGATAGTAATTCGCCACCGCTTTCCAAGGGGTAGCGGATTCCGGTATGGATTGCAAGACCTTGATTCCCTCCGCTTCGTCCGGCGTCTCCAGAAGCCTCCAGCCGTACAACAATCGCGCCCTGTACACATACTCGTTGGTCCTTTGGGAGTATGCCAGTGTTTTTGTGTACTGATATCCTCTATCCATCATGTCAACGTCAAGATCCATGGGCGGAATGTTGCCCAACACGAATTGAATGCGATCTTGCGTGAAGGTCCTGTGGCGTCGCTTCGAGGCTTCTTTCAGCGCCTTTTCGAGGACCACGAACGCGGGCTTTCGTCCCTCGGTCCAAGAGAGGGCCAAGCCCAGCAGGAGTTGAGGATATTCTCGAAGCTCGCCTTCCATCTTCCCGAAATCTCCGTCCAGTAGCCGCCGCGCGATTTCGCCGGCCTTCTTGAATCGTTCCGTGCAGTAGTAGAAATCGCCCAGGAGGACGGCAAAACGCTGACGCCCCTTGTAGAGCTTGAGTTCATCCGGGTACGCAACCAGATACCCGTGTTCTACGGCCCACTTCATTCGTCTGAAATTGTTCGCTTCACCTTTGCTTGCCAGATACCGGGTCGCGCTGTCCAACGCGACCACCTTGGCGAACCAGTCGAGGGCCTCCTCCCGGTTGCCCTTGACGAACTCGAGGAAGCCCAGCGCCAACGCGCATCGTTCCCGCAGGTCGTTCAGATACCACGGGCACGTGCGGCGGTTCACGATCGCCTCGGGCGGGGGGGTCACCCGATCCACGTTCCCGAAATAGTCCACCTTCTCCTCGGTTTGCGGCGGTACGCTGACCGCCCGCGCCTTGTCCGGCGCCTCGTAGGCGTCCAGCCGGGCGTCAACCTTCTCAACCTGCTCCAGCCAGTTCCATGCCCGCCGATACAGTCGTTCGGCTGCCGACGAATCCAGTTCCCGATCGAACGCGTATCCGGCAAGTTCCACCAGGGTTTCCCCACGGTAGAGACCGAATTCGTTCTCCTTCACAAAGCTCATGCCCTTGACATTGGCCAAGGTCGCCGCCTGCTTGCCGCCGGGAACCGCCCGAAGCCGCGCCAACCGCCGCTTCTCGCGCGCCATGGCGCTTTCCACCTCGCCGATGGCCGCTTTCGGGACCTTCGCTTGCTTCATGAGCGCCAGTTTGCTTTCATGGGCCTTGACGATCTCTTCCTGTTGCCGGATGGATTCCTGCGCCTTCTCGATCGAATCCGGCTCGGCCAGCGCCAGCAGGCACTGACACGCATACGCCCTGCCGGCCTCCGCGTACACGGTTTTGTCGAACTGCCGGGCCAAGTCCTCATACATCGGCAACGCTTCCAGGCGCGCCTTGTCGGCGTGGTGTTTGCGTCGAGCGTCCCGATACAGGACATAGCCGAGTCCATAGGCTTCGATCTCCTGTTGTCTGAGGGCCAGCGCCAGCGACGCCTCGATGCGCCGCTTGATCGGCTGGTATTCGGGCGGAAGGTCGGAAGCGCGACTCGCCAAGGCGCTCAATGCGCCCAACGCAAAGCGATACAGATCGACGGCCTGCTTGAACCGGCTCATCCCCATCATGGCGTCGGCCCCGCATTCGCCCGCCAGGACGCGGATGATCCCTTCGTGGTTCCGGCCCAGCATATCCGCGATGCGCAGCGCGTCCTGCCACAAGCCCATATCCATGTGCGCGTGGGCGATTTCAATCGCGCATTCGACGTTGGAAGTCCCCACGGTCCATTGATCGGTCGCAGGGAAGGGGATCGCAAGGCCCGCCGGCCGCGGCGGAATCCCGGCGTTCTCGGCTCGCGCTTTCGCGCTGTCCTTTTGCCACTGCTCCAGGGCCTGCCGTTCGGCGACGGCGCGGACCTTCTTCCACTCCGCGATCGTTGCCCGGGACAGCACGGTCTCCCCGATCGCGTCGAGCGCCGCCACCGGATTCTTTTCCATCCAGCGGCGATATTGCGACAGGATAACCAGCAAGCGCAACCGATCCCGCCCTCTTGCGTTCTTCAGGTATCGCTCGCAGGCGCGCAGTTCACCGGCGCCGAACAGACGATCATGGAGTTTGACTTCGGCCTCCCGAATGAATGTGTCCTCGGGGGATTCACGAGACGCCGGACTCTTCCGTTCCACCGCGGACAACTCGGCTGGAATCGCCGCGAGCACGGCCAAAGCAAACCACGGAACCCACATGGCCGCACGAATCATTGGGACGCTCCCTCTTCCGAACGAAAGGTCGCCTCCCCTCAGGCAACTGCCTGGGCCGGGCCGACCACCGCCCGCAGCCAGCGGCGCTTGTCGGGGGCGCGCCCCTCGACAATCCGCAGGAAGGCGGACTGAATTCGCTCCGTCACCGGGCCCCGGCGCCCGCTGCCGATCACGATGTTGTCCACCCGGGTCACCGGCACGATCTCGGCGGCCGTGCCGGAGAGAAACACCTCGTCGGCAAGGTAGAGGGCTTCCCGCGGGAGTGTCGTTTCCCGCGCCGGAATTCCCAAATCCTTGGCCAGGATCATCACGCAGTCCCGTGTGATGCCCGGCAGAATCGCCGAACTCCACGGCGGCGTGTGGATTTCGCCGCCACGCACCACGAAAACGTTCTCCCCCGACCCTTCCGAGACGTATCCGTAGTGATCCAGCGCGACCGCCTCGTCGAACCCGCCGTCCAGCGCCTCCATCTTCATCAACTGCGAGTTCAGGTAGTTGCCCCCCGCCTTGGACAACGCGGGGAACGTGTCCGGAGCGGGCCGGCGCCACGATGAAACGCGAACCGACACGCCGTTGACCATGGACTCCTCGCCCAGGTATCGGCCCCAGGACCAGGCGGCAACCGCGCAGACCACAGGGCAGGGCCGCGGGTTCAGCCCCATCACCTTCATGCCACGGAACGCCACCGGCCGGATATAGCACGACTTCAGCCCATTGACCTTCACGGTCTCGATGATTGCCGCCTCCAGCGCCTCCGGCGCGTGGGGAATCTCCATCCGGTAGATCTTGGCCGAGTCATAGAACCGCCGAACATGATCGCGCAACCGCAGAATGGCCGGCTTTCCCTTCGCCTCGTAGCAGCGCAGCCCCTCGAATACCGACGAGCCATAGTGAATCGCATGGGTCATGACGTGACACGTCGCGTTCTTCCAATCCACGAACTTGCCGTCATGCCAAATCTTGCCCTGCCCGAAGCTCATAACAGTGACTCCTGTTGCCCCGCGCTCGCGATGCCCACCCGCGCCCGTCGCGCCGGGACGCCGCTCAAGAGGGACCCGGGAAAAGATGGTGCACCCGAGAGGAGTCGAACCTCCACGCCCTCATCGGGCACAAGGACCTGAACCTTGCGTGTATGCCAGTTTCACCACGGGTGCGCCCAAAAACATGCGGCGAATGATAGTCCATGGCCCCCTCGCCGGTCAAAAGGAAATTTCTCATCCCTGAATCTTGCGCCGCCCGGACGACCCCACGGCCGAATGAACGCGTCGTAGCAG
>JASEHE010000137.1 GCA_030018915.1 Verrucomicrobiota bacterium | reverse complement strand
TGCTCTGCTCGCCCCTCTGAGGGGCGAGCAGCAAACCACAAAAGGCGCAAAATTCACAAAGTTGGGTTGCGGGCGCAGTCTGCGCCTGTTTCTTGACTGACCAGGGAACGTCTGATAGCCTCCTGATCGCGACGTGGAGAGTAGGCAAGAAAATATGGGCAGACTTGACATGGCATGATGACGTTTGACGAGTTTCTCGATGAGGCCCTGGTTGCGGGGAGCGGACGCAAGGCGGGCGGCGTCCGCAGCATCCCGGCGTTTGTGCCGGCCGGCGAGGCGCAGGACCTGCTGTTCGACCAGAGCCTGGCCGAGCTGGCGCTGAAGAACTTCCGGCTTTTTGACGTTCGCGGACCGGACGGGTATCGAAAGGCGCTCGGCAGCTTTGCGCTGGGGTGGCCGCTTTGCATGGGGCCCGCGCAGCGGCCCGGCGACCTGTACCTGGCCGAGACACCGGAGGATGTCCGGTATTTGTTGATCGTGTGCGGCCCACAGCGGATGCCGCGGTTCTGGCAACATCTGCGCAAGTCGAGCGCGCTTCATATCGGGGCCGTCTTCCCTCCATTCATTCATGGAACCACAGGACCCCTGCTTCATCGTGCCGGACGTGGCGCGCATGTGCGCGCTGGTGAAAGAGAAGGACTGCCCGGCCATCCCCGACGATACGCTGGAGCCGACGCTGTGCTATACGACCCTCAAGTCGAAGCGGCTTGGATAGCGAATCGGCCGCTCGACATCGGGCCTCCGATGGCGCGCTCTTGCGCTGGCGCGACGCGAAGAAATCCGGCATCGGACCAGGAGACGGATTCATGAGCGAAGAACGGCGGTTGGCGGCAATCATGTTTGCCGACGTGTGCGATTTCAGCCGCGTCATTGGCGAGGACGAAAAGCGCGCGCTGGCTATCGTGGACATGGCCGTTTCTTGCATTCAGTCCGGCGCCGATGAGTTCGGCGGCCGAACCATCAAAAAACTGGGCGACGGGGTCCTGGTAGAGTTCGCCAGCGCGGTAAACGCCGTGCGCTGCGCCATGGCGGTGCAGCAGGCCATCTGCCGCCACAACGCCCGATCCTCGCCAAAGGAACAATTCCATATCCGCATAGGCATCCACGTCGGCGATGTGGTCGTGAGCGAAGGCGACATTCTGGGAGACGGCGTGAACGTGGCTTCCCGCATCGAGCCGCTGGCCGAGCCGGGCGGCATCTGCATCTCGCGCGACGTGTTCGACATGGTCCGCAACAAGGTGGATATCGAGGCCGTTCACCTGGGCCCATGCGAACTCAAGAACATCAGTCGGCAGGTGGACATCTACCGTATCTTGCTCGACGCCGTCTCCAGCCGCGGAGTCGCCGACACGCTCCCGCCGCCGCTGACGGCCGCCCGACCGCGTCGCGCGAAAACCTGGATGATCGCGGCGTCCGTCGTCGGCGCGCTGCTGATTCTGGCCGCAGCCGGCGCGGCCAACAAGCGCCGGCTGGCCAAGGCGGCGTTCGAGAACGTCTCGGAGCAGGCGCGCCGCGCCGTGGACCAGGGCAAGTCTGAGGAGGCGTTGCGCATCCTGCAATCCTATCCGGCTGAGTTTCGAAAGACCTCCTTCCAAGCCAGGGTGGACGAAGACATTGAGAGGGCGCAAGACCGCGTGGCGCAGGACGCCGCGCGCAAACGCCAGAAGGAGTTATTCCTGGCCGCGCGGCGGAACGATCGAGATGCCGTTCTGGAAATGATAGATCCCGCGGCCTTGAAGAAAGTCGATCGGACTGCGGCATCGGACAGGTTGGCTCTGGCCGCCGGGATTCTGCGGCTGGCCAAAGTGGACGCCGACGGGCTTTCGATCGATAGCGTCGAGCTTTCATCAGACCGCCTGCGCGCGAACGTTCATATGCGAGTCCGAGCGCAGAATCCGCAGAATCCCGCCGCCGCATGGAAGCCGGTCCCACCGGCCGAGTGGCGGCAGATTGACGGTTCATGGCGCTTCGTGCCGCAGTGGGAGGGTGGCGAATCCAGGCCGCCCGGGTGGCACGGACACGACAACGGCGAGCCCAGGCCACCAAAGAGGAGATGATTCCATGGCGATGAAAGTGAAGCATGCGGAGTTGACAAGATGGGTGCGGGAAACGGCGGACATGGTCCGGCCGGAACGGGTGTGCTGGTGCGAGGGCGGCAAGGTCGAATACGACACCATGATGAAGAAGCTGCTCGACGCCGGCAGCGCGATCCCGCTCGCGAAGCGGCCGAACAGCTTTCTCTTCCGCTCCGACCCGAGCGACGTGGCCCGAGTCGAAGACCGCACGTATGTCAGCACGCCGCTGCGGGTCGAAAGCGGCCCAACCAACAATTGGATCGCGCCAGACGAGTTGAAAACCGCCATGCGGGCGCTCTACAACGGCTGCATGGCCGGCCGCGCGATGTACGTGATTCCGTTCTCGATGGGCCCGATCGGATCGCCGATCGCCAAGATCGGCGTGGAGATCACGGACAGCCCATACGTGGTCTGCAACATGCACATCATGACCCGCGTCGGGAAGGACGTCATCCGGGCGTTGGGCAAGGACGGCGAGTTCATTCCTTGCGTCCATTCCATTGGGGCGCCCCTGGCGCCCGGGCAGAAAGACGCGCCATGGCCCTGCGCCCCCATTGAGAAGAAGTACATCAGCCATTTCCCGGACGAAAACCTGATCTGGTCCCACGGCTCCGGCTACGGAGGCAACGCGTTGCTGGGCAAAAAATGTCTGTCGCTCCGGATTGCGTCGCACATGGCGCGGCGCGAGGGGTGGATGGCGGAGCACATGCTGATCCTGCGCCTGACTGCTCCGGACGGGCGGCGGTTCCACATTACGGCGGCGTTCCCATCGGCCTGCGGCAAGACGAATCTCGCGATGCTCCAGCCCGCCGTGAGGGGGTGGAAATGCGAGTGCATAGGTGACGATATTTGCTGGATGAAGATCGGGCCGGATGGCCGGCTGCGCGCCATCAATCCGGAAAGCGGTTTTTTCGGCGTGGCGCCCGGGACGTCGCGCCAGTCCAACCCGATGGCGATGGACACGGTGAAGGAAAATTGCATCTTTACCAACTGCGCGCTGACGGACGACGGCGACGTCTGGTGGGAAGGCATGGGCCCGGCGCCGGCGCGCGGCATAGACTGGAAGGGCAAGGACTGGACGCCGCAGGCGGGGCATCCCGGCGCGCATCCGAACGCCCGGTTCACTGCGCCGGCGGCGCAGTGCCCCGTGATTTGTCCGGACTGGCAGGATCCAGCGGGCGTGCCGATCGATATTTTTGTGTTCGGCGGCCGGCGCGCGAGCGTGGCGCCGCTCGTGCACGAGGCGCGCAACTGGGACCACGGTGTCTTTCTGGGCGCCACGGCGGCCTCCGAAACCACGGCAGCGAACCTCAGCGCGGTTGGCGTGCTGCGGCGCGATCCGTTCGCCATGAAGCCGTTCTGCGGCTACAACATGGGCGACTACTTCCAACACTGGCTGAACATGGGCGACCGGCTGGGCGACCGGGCGCCGCGAATGTTCTACGCGAACTGGTTCCGCAAGAGCCGGGAAGGCAAGTGGCTGTGGCCGGGATTCGGCGAGAACAGCCGCGTGCTTAAGTGGATGTGCGAGCGGGTGGCCGGCAAGCCGGGCGCCGTTGAGACGCCGATCGGCCTCGTGCCCGGCGAAGGGGACCTAGACCTCGCCGGACTCACGCTGCCGCCTGACGATTTGCGCGAACTGCTCTGCGTGGATCGGCAGGCTTGGAAGGCGGAAATTCCCGACATCGAACGACACTTCGCTCAGTTCGGCGACCGCGTGCCGAAGCGGTTGACGGCGCAACTCGACGAATTGCGCCGGCGACTGGGATGATGCCGTCCTGACCCGCGTCGCATCGGCCTTCACCGCGCTGATAACGCTGCTCGACTACCTCTCGCCCGCCTGGGCCTGAGCGCAGCGGCGGCTACCAGCAGGAGCGGGCCGCCTCTGCGCCGGTGGCGCAGTCCGCTTCTCTGGGCCTCCATGTGGCGGGCGCTACGACAATTCCGGGGCAGGCACCGGCTCCGTTCCCTGTTCCACGAAACCGGCGTTGACTTGCGCAGGCAACCGATGTACAAGATGCAACTCAGTAGTTCCTAAAGCTGGCGGGATAGCGTGCGGAGGGTGGCGCACGTAGA
>JASEHE010000136.1 GCA_030018915.1 Verrucomicrobiota bacterium | reverse complement strand
TCACAACCGTTGTGCCGGGTTCAACGTAATCCCGAACGAACAACTCGACGGTATCTCGGTCAATCGCATCGACGCAGCGAAAACGAACCCGGCCGAGCTTCTTCTTGGCATCCCCTTCTACCGCAACAAGAACCAAGGTCTTGCCCTCTGTTCCGCGTCCCCGTGTCCCTTCCTTCTGTCCGCCCACGTAAGCTTCGTCCACTTCCACGTGCCCGACCAGCCGTTCCCGGCCACTGCGAATCATGACGCTCCGAAACTTCTGCAACCAACCCCAAGCGGTCTGGTAGCTGCCGAAACCGTAAGTGTCGCAGAGATTCTTGGCACTCAGCCCCGTCTTCTGCGCCATCATCAGCCACATGACGTGAAACCACAAACGCAACGGCTTGCGGCTGTCTTCAAACACCGTCCCGGCCGTCACCGAACTCTGACGCCGGCAGTCCTGGCAATGCCACAGCCCACGCTCGGTGCGCCACGCCCGCGTGCTGCCACAGTGCGGACATGCGAAACCGCCCGACCACCGGATCCACTCCAGGTACGCCGCACACTCCTCCTCCTCCGAAAACCAGTCGAGGAAATCCTCGAACGTCCGTGGATACGGGTTCTCCAGCGTCGCCTTCACAAGTCAAACACTACCCATTGGGGTAGCTTGAGTCAATCAGCCACCCAGTTTACGAAATGCCTGGGTCAGCAAGGGGACTACAGCGAACAAATCCCCCACAATGCCGTAGGTGGCCACCTTGAGGATCGGCGCTTCGGGGTCTTTGTTGATAGCCACGATGACCTCGGCGGACGACATGCCGGCCAGGTGCTGAATCTGGCCGCTGATGCCTACCGCCACATAGAGCTTAGGACAAACGGTCTTGCCGGTCTGGCCGACTTGATGCGAATAGGGCATCCAGTTGGCGTCCACGGCGGCGCGTGACGCGCCGACTCCGGCGCCGATGACCTCGGCCAACTCGCGAATGAGCGCGAAGTTCTCCGGCTTTTGCAGCCCGCGGCCGCCGGAAACGATAATGTCGGCCTCGGCCAGGTTGACGGTGGACTCCACCTCGGGAACGAAGCGAAGCCGCCGGGTCCGGGACTTGAGAAGCTCGGAGGCAATGTCCTCCAAGAGCACTTCACCCTGACGGCCGGGCTCGATGGGGGCCTCTTTCATTACCTTGTGGCGGACGGTCGCCATCTGGGGCCGCATATTGGGCGTGACGATCGTGGCCATGATATTGCCGCCGAAGGCGGGGCGGGTCTGGAGTAAGTTGCCGGTCTGAGGATCGAGAGCGAGGCCGGTGCAATCAGCGGTCAGGCCAGCGTTTATCGAGACGGCCACGCGGGACACGAGGCTGCGGCCGATCACTGTGGCGCCGCTGAGCAAGATATTGGGCCTGTGCTTTCGGACCAGTCCCACGAGCGCCGTGGTGTACGGCTCGTCCTGGAAGTAGGCAAGTTCCGGCCGGTCGAGCACGTACACCTTGTCGGCCCCGCAGGCAATCAGTTCTCGGGCTTTCCCTGAAACGTTGGAGCCCAGCAGCACCGCGCAGAGCTTCATGCCAAGGGCGTCGGCGAGCTTGCGGCCTTCGCCCAGGAGCTCGAACGTCACGGCCTGGATCGCGCCGTCAATCTGCTCGACCAGCACCCAAACGTCGCGGTAGGCGCGCAGGTCCTGGGCCGCAGCGGTGTCTTTCCGGAGTTCGATGGCATCGTAGCGGCAGGGCTCAACGCATGCGCCGCACAGCGTGCACTTGGCCGGATCAATCGCGGCCAGCCGCTCCTCCAGCTTGACGGCGCCGAAGGGGCAGGCCTTCACGCAGACACCGCAGCCGACGCATTTCTCCGCGACAACTCGAATGGCCGAGTCGCTCATCAGGTTGCCGAAGCTCCTATGACGATGTCCTTGATCTTTTCCACCAGAGCAGCGACCGCCTCGCGCGGTTCGCCCCTGAGTATCTGTCCGCTCTCGCGAGGTTGGGGGGTGAAGATTCTGACCACCTTTGTCGGTGAGCCGTCTAGCCCGAGCTTGACCGAGCCGGTGTCGAGATCGGCCGCCTTCCAGACCGGAATCTGCGCCTTCTTGGCGGCCATTTTGCCTTTCAGGGAGGGCAGCCGAGGCTCGTTGATTTCCTTGACAACCGTGATAAGGCAGGGCAGCGGCGCTTCGAGCGCCTCGTAACCGTTTTCGAGCAGCCGCTCGGCCACGATGTGTTGGGCGTCAATGGCCTCGATCTTGCGCGCGTAGGTGATCTGTGGCAGGTTCAGGTGTGTGGCAATTCCGGGCCCGACCTGGGCGGTGTCGCCGTCGGAGGCCTGCTTGCCGCAGATGACGAGGTCGAACTCGCCGATCTTGCGCAGGGCCGCGGAGAGCGTGTAACTGGTGGCCCAGGTGTCGCTGCCGGCAAAGGCGCGGTCGGACACGAGGATCCCCTGGTCCGCGCCCATGGAGATGGCCTCGCGGAGCGCGGCGTCGGCCTGCGGCGGCCCCATGGTCAATACGGTGACCTTGCCCCCGATCTTCTCCCGGATACGCAACCCCTCCTCGATCGCATACATGTCAAACGGGTTGATGATGGAGGCCACGCCTTCGCGGATGAGCGTGTTGGTCTTCGGGTTGATCTTGACGTTCGTGCTGTCAGGCACCTGCTTGATACAAACCACAATATGCATTGCGCAAACCTCCGGCCAGCCTGGAAGATGGCCAATATAGCAGGAGAAGTCCGGCTTGCAAGACGGATTTCGCGTCCGGGCATTTTTCGCTTGTTGCCGGGCGTCGCCGCCGGTGGTATAGATAGAGTGAGCCGGTCGGACATGACGAACCCAAGGAGTTGACCATGGCGCGAGCGCACAATTTTTCGGCTGGGCCGGCCGCGTTGCCGGTCGAGGCGCTGGAGCAGGCGCAGCGGGAACTGGTGGAATACAAGGATTCGGGGATGTCGCTGCTGGAAAGCAGCCACCGCGGCAAGGACTACGAGGCCGTTCACAACGAGGCCGCAGCCAATATCCGGGAGCTGCTGGGCTTGGGCGACGAACACGCCGTGCTCTTTCTGCAGGGGGGCGCCAGCGCCCAGTTCGCCATGGCGCCCATGAACCTGCTGACGCCGGGGACGACGGCCGACTACGTGAACTCCGGCGCTTGGGGCGCTAAGGCGCTGAAAGAGGCCCAGTTGATCGGAAAAGTCAACGTGGCGGCCGATTGCTCCAAAGAGATTCCGACCCGGGTTCCCACCGAGAGGGAACTGAAGCTCACGCCCGGCGCCGCGTACGTGCACATCACGTCGAACGAGACGATCGGCGGCGCGCAGTGGAAGACGTTCCCGAAAACGGATGCGCCGCTGGTAGCCGACATGTCTTCGGACATCCTGTCGCGTCCGTTCGACGCCGGGGCGTTCGGCCTGATCTACGCGGGGGCGCAGAAGAACCTTGGGCCGGCGGGCGTGACGCTGGTGGTGATCCGCCGAGACCTGGCTGAGCGGGCGCCAGCGACCGTCCCGGCAATCTTCCGCTACCGCGCGCACCTGGCGGAAAACTCGCTGTACAACACGCCTCCGTGTTTCTGCGTGTACATGGTGGCGCTGGTGACGCGCTGGATCAAGAAGATGGGGCCCGCGAATCTGTACCGGCGGAACCGGGAGAAAGCGGCGAAGCTCTACGCCGCCATTGACGGCAGCGGCTTCTACCGGGGCACGGCACGGCCCGAGTGCCGGTCCGACATGAACGTCACCTTCCGGCTGCCGAGCGAGGCGCTGGAAGACCGGTTCGTGAAGGAAGCCGAAAAGGCCGGCCTGAAAGGCCTGAATGGGCACCGCTCGGTGGGCGGCGCGCGGGCCTCCATCTACAACGCCTTCCCAGTTGAAGGTGTTGACGCGTTGATATCGTTCATGCGAGACTTCGAGAAGCGAAACGTGTAGGCGGGGGGGCAGGAGTCTTGCCCGCAAGGATGGGTGCTTAGGTGTCAGGTTTCGGGTGTCAGGCAGGATTCGGCGGCTTTCCGGCTGACACCTGACACTCGAAATCTGAACACTGGCCGTGCGCCTGTAGCTCAATTGGACAGAGTGTCAGCCTCCGGAGCTGAAGGTTGCGCGTTCGATCCGCGCCAGGCGCACCATTCGTAAGGGTGATGTCCGATACTTCCTGTAAAAGTGGAGAAGGTGTAACCTCCTGAAAAACA
>JASEHE010000135.1 GCA_030018915.1 Verrucomicrobiota bacterium | reverse complement strand
AGCCTCCTGCCGCGCTCTCCCTGCGCTCCTCTCCGCCAGCTTGCGGAATCGCTGACGCCACAGCAATTCTGTGGTCAGCCAAAGGGAAATGCGCTATTGTACCGTCCGCGCGGAACGCCAGCCGAAGCGCCAGCTCCGCCGGAAAGGCGCTCTTTTCCTTCGATGCAAGAGGCTCAGGAGAAAACCGTCGCGTCTGATACGAGCGCCAAACACCAGTTGAATTCAGAAGCCGAGCGAGCCGCGGATGTTCTGGGTTCGCTGAGCCGCCTGGAGCTACAACTGGTCGTTCTCAAAGTCTATGAAAAATCCTGCCGTATGCAAATGGCATCTCAATCGGATGCGTGGTCGCGCAGGAATCCATTTACTCGATCAGGATTTCCGCCCCGCATTCGACCAACGCGCTTCATGAGACACCGGAAATCCCGCTGCCTGAAAAAGCGCCGAACGACCTCCACACGAAGGGAACCAAACCATGAAACACGGAAAACAAGACCGCAAGCCGCTGATTGGCGTCACAATGGGCGATCCGGCCGGCGTAGGGCCGGAATTGTGTCTGCGCATGCTGCTGGACCCCCGCCTTCGCTCGTCGTGCGTGCCTGTGGTGTTTGGCGACAGGGACATATTGACCCGCGTGGCAAAACGTCTCCGCTGGAACCGGCCCGATCGGGTTCTCGCCCTGAGCGACTGGGAAACCGGGGTTTCGCTGGAAACTCCCGGCGTGATAGACTGCGGCGAGACCGAAAGGCTCAAGATCAAGCCGGGAGTTGTTCAGGCTGCCTGTGGCAGAGCTGCTTGCGTCTACATTCGGGCTGCCGTGAGAGCGGCCTTGGCAGGTCGCATCCGCGGAATCGCCACGGCGCCGATTCACAAGAAAGCTTTCCTCAATGCCGGCATCCCGTTTACGGGACACACCGAGTTGCTGGCCAACCTCACGGTCAGCAAACGGTTCTGCATGATGATGGCCTCCGAGAAGATCATCGTGAGCCTCGTCACAGCGCATCGGAGGTTGGCTGCAATCGCCGGCATGCTGACTAAAGAACGAGTCAGCGACTCGATCGCACTGACTGCCGAAATCCTTCGGCAACTTGGCAGAAAGAACCCGCGAATTGGCGTCTGTGGACTCAATCCCCATGCCGGCGAGCAAGGAATCCTTGGCTCAGAGGAGATCGAGATTATCGTGCCGGCGATCGAAAGCGCGCGTAGTCGCCGAATCCTGGCCCAAGGACCGCTTGCTCCGGACACCGCATTCCTGCCCGCGAGGCTGAAATCGTTCGATGCGTATGTCGCCATGTACCACGATCAGGGGCTGATTCCGTTCAAGATGCTTTCATTCGAAACAGGCGTGAATATCACACTCGGACTGCCAATCGCGCGCACCTCGGTGGACCACGGCACGGCCTTCGATATCGCATGGAAAGGCATTGCCTCGCCTGAAAGCCTCGTGCAGAGCGTTCTCTGGGCCAAACGAATTGCAGAGGCCAGATAGCCTCACAACGCTCTGAAAAGACCATTGTTGTAACAAGGCCATTCCCCTCCGTCAGCACTCATGGCTGGAATCCCGGATTCGGCCGGCTTCCCATACGATTTCTGCTCTTCTCAATCCTGAGATCGTCCAGGCCTGGTTTCGAAATCATCGCTACAACCTATTGGAGAAAAGAGACTTATGCGCCATTCAGCGCGAACATCCAGTACGAAAGCGTCAAGTAGGCTCTTTCCCATGTGGCGGTTGGTTTGATGTCCGGGCAGATCATGCGGTTTTCCAAGAAAAATCGGTCATTCCTCACTTATCAACAGCTTGTTGACAATCGGTCTTCAACTCCTCCGCCGCCGCGATCTCAACGCGATCAGGCCCTTCATCGCATGGCCAAGTTTGCCCTTCCTCTCACGCGTGCCGAATGCGTCGCGTGGAGTTCGGTGCAGCGTGTAGAGCTCCGCGTAGACTTTCTGGTTTTTCCGGTCAGGCGAGTAGATCGTGTCACGCGCGCCGCTCATGGTCTTCTGGGCTTCCGCCACGCAGCCGAATCCGCCGGCCGCCTTGCCGATCACCAACGTGCCGGTCATAATCTTGCTCGCAATCTCCGCGCAATCTCCGCCTCCCATGCTCACACTTGAGGCTTCCCCTGTCGTCCGGCGCAACGCGAAGCAACCGAAGCGCCGTCTGCCCCCGCGACACACGACGGACCGACATGAGCTTGACCCAGATAACGGCGGCCAGTATTATCTCCTTATGATTGCTGGTGAGGCGCCAGTTCCATGAAGATGCTCTGCTGCGACCCAAGCCTGGACGTCTGCAACGGCATCAAGGCGCGCCTGGAAGCGCGCGACATCGCCTGCGTCGTGAAGCACATAGGGGCCGAGGCGTTGCTGGGCGGCGACCAGCCGCTCGTCGGCTCCCCGCTGCCAGAAGTCTGGATCATGGACGACACCCAGTTCGAACATGCCCGGCAAATTGCCTGCGGCGACGCCGCGGATCACCGCGAAGAATCCGAACAGGACGAGTCGCCCGATGCGTAAGCGGTCCGGCGCCACGGCCGGACCGGACAATCATAACCATATGCGGCAAAAACAGAAAACGATCGTTTTCCTGGGCGACGGCATGGCCGACGAGCCGGTTCCCGAACTCGGCGGCTTGACTCCGCTTCAGTACGCCCGAACCCCAGCCATGGACTCGATCGCGCGGGACGGCTGCTCCGGCACGCTCCTCACCCTGCCCGCAGGCTTTCCCACCGGCAGCGAAGTCGCCAACATGTCCGTGCTCGGCTGCGACCTCGCTTCCGAGTACGGCGGCCGCGGCCCGCTCGAGGCCGCCGGCCGCGGCATTGCCCTCGGCCCCGACGACGTCGCCTTTCGCCTCAATCTCACCACAGTCGGGGACGGACGCCTCATGGACTTCGCCGGAGGACACCTCGATCAACCGTCCGCCGATGAACTGATCCGCGCCCTCAACAACGCGTTCGGCTCCGACGCGGTCCGGTTCCACGGCGGGCTCAGTTACCGCAACCTGCTCGTGTTCCACGGCGCCGGCTATTCCGCCAGGGTCAGGACCGAAAAACCCGACGACAATCACGGCGAGCGCGTCGCCGATCACCTCGCTTTAGCTCTGGAGCCGGCCGCAGAACCCACAGCCGCCCTGCTTCGCCGGTTGACCCTCGAGGCGGGCCCAGTCCTCGAAGCCTGCCCAGCTAACCGGAGCCGGGCTCTGGCCGGCAAGCCAATGGCCAACGGCATCTGGCCCTCCAGCGGCGGCTGCCGCGGTTCGCTCAGGAAATTCGAGGACAAGTATGGCGTGTTCGGCGCCGTGATCTCCGCCGTGGACATCATCAACGGGCTCGGTCGCTGTCTCGGCCTCGACGTCATCCCGGTCTCCGGCGCCACCGGCTACCTCGACACCAACTACGAAGGCAAGGCCGACGCCGCCATTCAGGCGCTGGCCACGCGCGACTTCGTGTACCTGCACCTGGAGGCCATTGACGAAGTCTCCCACGAGCAAAACACGCGCGACAAGCTGCGCGCCATCGAAGCGTTCGACTCCCGCATCGTCGCCCGAGTGCTCGCGGCAATGGGACGCGATCTGAACGTGGCCGTGCTGCCGGATCATCCGGTCCCAGTTAGAACCGGCAAACACACCCGGACACCAGTTCCCGTGGCCGTCCGCATGTCTGGGTTGAACCCCGACAGCGCGCTGACCTTCGACGAAATCGCCTGCGCCCGCGGCTGCCTGGGCGCCATGAAAAACGGCGACCTCATGAGCCTGCTCTTCGGCCGGCCCCGCTCGGCCTGATCCGAGGAGCGAAGAGAATGTCGAGAGACGGTGTCACTGACGAGCGGTTTCCGCCACAGCTCGAAAGAGCAGCTTCCTCATGTGGGCGACGGTGAAGTCTACGCCTTTCTCTCCCAAACTCGCCCCGCCAGATCTGGGAGTGCGGCTCGATGCTGAGCCCGCCGATAATCCCCGGCAGAAGCGATCGGAAAAGGCTTGAGATCGCCGTCCTGTTGGCCCAATATGCCGCTGGCTTCAGACGGCCTGCCCCAAGCGGAGGGGTGCCAGAGTGGCCGATTGGGGCGGTCTCGAAAACCGTTGTGCCGCAAGGCACCGGGGGTTCGAATCCCTCCCCCTCCGCCAGTCTTCGCTCGACGCTGTCGCTCCGAACGGAGACTGGCGGAGGCTTCTTGCGCTCGCGCGAACCGCCGTCCTGGGTGATGAGTAAATCCTGAATCCGTGATGGGATTTCCAGTCACCCAGTTTCTGTCCGATCTACCCGTTT